>NZ_CAUTOG010000038.1:0-14810 GCF_963540075.1 uncultured Bifidobacterium sp. | reverse complement strand
GCATGGCCGTGGCCACGCGATGGTTGACGTCGATGTCGCCGTGGCGTCCCACCTGGTTCGCCACGTCGATGCGCCATCCGTCCAGTCCGTCCGGACCCAGCCAGTGGGCGGCCACGGATCCGGAGCCCCGCACGAGACGGTCGAGCAGGGCGTCGGATCTCCAGTCGAGCTTGGGCAGGGATTTCACGCCCCTCCAGCTCACGTAGTCGTCCGGCCAGCGTCTCCACATGTAGAAGCCCCGCTCCGCGGAGTCGGGGTCGGCGACGGCCCGACGGAACCAGTCGTGGCCGACGCCGGTGTGGTTGAGCGTGAGGTCGCCCATCAGGCGCATGCCGCGCTCATGGCACGCCCGCGCGAGCGAGGCGAGCGCGTCATCCCCGCCCAGTAGCGGGTCGACATGCTCGAACGTGGAGGCGTCATAGCGGTGGACGGAGCCGGCGGTGAAGAAGGGCGTGAGATAGACCACCGAGAATCCGAGATCATGGATGTGATCGAGATGCTCCTCGATGCCCCTGAGATCACCTCCGTACCACTGACGCCCCGAATCCGCACCATGCGCCAGAGGCTGGGCGCCCCATGGCATGGGAATCGCCCAGGAGGGCGTCCGCCGTCCCGCCGAGTCGGCCGACCTGGCGAAGCGGTCGGGAAAGATCTGGTAGACGGCGCCCCCGGTCTCCCATCGAGGAGCGATGGGGAAGACCGTGGCGTGGAAGTCCGTGGAGTCCCCGGTCTCCCGGTCCACCACCCCCGTCGCCGTCAGCCAGTCGAACGAACCGTCCTCTTTGAGCAGCATGAAGCGATACAGCGTCAGCGGATTGGCGATGCGCAGATCCGCCTCGTACCAGTCCTCCCAAGGCGTGGACAGGATGCGTCGGGCGGGCACGATGCGAAACTCGGCATCGGCCGTGGATCGCAGACGCACGTCCACGTACCCCGACGACCGAGGCACACGCACGCGGACGCGCACGTCCTGCCCCAGCCGCGGGACGGGGTCGGACACGTACATTCCGGAACCGTCATGATGAGGGGCAGCCATTGACGTCATCGTGTCATCCTTCCACCGGGAATTCCCCGCCATGCTACCGGCACCGGTGCATCTAGGATGTAGCCATGAGCGATAACGCCAGTCCCCTCGAGCCTCAGTCCGGCAAACCGGCTTCCGGAGCTTCCGGAACGGAGGCGGACGCTCCTTCCAGCCCTGCGACGGCAGAAGCCCCCTCCTCCCATCCAACGGCCGCGTTTGGCTCTCGGACGACCCCCACCGGACCGTCATCCCAGCCGCCATACGGTTCTCCCGGCTCCCTGCCACCGGCGGGGGCGGCACCGGCCGGGGGATACCCCCCACCACATCCCGCGGTATTTTCGATGCCCCGGGGGGGGCCCGCCCGGGGGCCACGCCCCGCGGGATTCGGTGCAGCCTACCCCGGCGGGGCGTACCCGCCCCAGAACGGCGCCCCCCATCAATCGTGGCAGGGACAGGGATACGTCCCGGCGTACGGACCGGGCGCCATCCCGACCCGGCCCACCTGGGGCCCCCCTCCCGCCTATGCGTCATGGAACGCCCTGAGCATAGCGGGATTCGTCCTGTCGTTCCTCATCGCCCCCGTCGGACTGGTGCTGTCCATCATCGCCCTGGTGCAGATTCACCGCAGCAGGGAGAAAAGCCGCGGGATGGCCATCGCCGGAATCGTCATCAGCGTCGTGAACATGGTCCTCGCGGTACTGCTCATTCTCGGGCTCGTCTGGGCGCTCGGCCAGTATTCCTCAGGCGACTCATACTCCTGCGCGGGTTCGGACTGCACTCCGAGCTGGCTGGACACGGACTACGGCCAGACCGACGAGTATGCCGTGCTGCGTCAATCGGCCGGGGCTTCTTCCGACAAGGAGTTCGTCGCGGCCACGAAGGCTCCGACAACACACGGACACGCCGGGGTTTGCACAGCTCCGACCTTTGGGTAATATAACCCCTTGGCTGCTTTCGCGGCGGCCACGGCCCTGTAGCTCAGTTGGTTAGAGCGCCGCCCTGTCACGGCGGAGGTCGCCGGTTCAAGTCCGGTCGGGGTCGCTGGATGGTCGAGAAACCCGGTTCTGCCGGGTTTTTTCGAGCGCCCATGGCTCTGTAGCTCAGTTGGTAGAGCGAACGACTGAAAATCGTTAGGTCAGCGGATCGATGCCGCTCGGAGCCACCATTCAAAGCCTCGGAGCGCAATGATTCCAACGCCTCCGGGGCTTCGTCGTATCGGCCGGGCCTTTCACGCCCGCCATGAGGCAACCGGGCATGAATCTGCGCCTATCACTCCCGCCGCTCCGCTCTCGCACCGACGGACAGGAAACCGCAGCTCAGCCTCTCTCCTGCGACACCGGACCATCGGCGGCGTCCAGCCTACGTCTCACCCAGTCGACGATGAAGGGCGCGACATGGTCGATCTGGCTGATGGCGACATCGAACTCGCGGGGACCCCCGTACCACGGGTCGATGAGATCGAGATCGGATTCACGGCCGGCCTCGGGACGTGCGAGGGCGGGATCGAAGCTGCGGTAGAGCCGCACCCTCGAGCGGTCCTCGGCGGGAAGCATGCGGAGAAGCATGCGCATATGTGCGGCCGTCATCGGCAGGAAGAGGTCGGTGACGTCGATCTCGGCGCGGCTGATGCGATGCGCGGCATGATGCCGCGGCAGCTCGTATCCCCGGGCGCGCAGCACATACACTGCCCTGGGGTCGATGGGATGTCCGTGCTCCTCGTCGCTCACCCCGCTGGAGAGCACCTCCACCCTGTCCCCCAGCCCGGCGTCTGCGAAGCGGCGGGCGAGGATGACCTGGGCCATGGGCGAACGGCAGATGTTCCCCGTACAGACCGTCATCACCGTGTACGGGTGCGGGAACGGACGCGCGGCGCCATGGGCGTCGGACATAGTCGCCTCTCCTTCCAGTTCCAGGGATTCCGCAGCGGACGTCGGGAATCATGCACGCCCCGGATTGCGGTCAGCGCGTCTTCTCGTAGGTGACGAAGCGGTACTCGTGCACCACGTCCTGGGATTGCTTCGGTCTGAGCCATGGAGTGCTATCGACCATATGCCACAGGCCGGAGGCGACGAATTCCTCCATGTCCGGAGCGTACGTGTCGGCGTCCACCGTCGCGCGGATCTGGGTGACGTACGCCCGGCAGGCGAAGGGCAGGGATTCACGGAACACGCTCGCGCCGCCGATCACCCAGATCTCGCTGCGGTCGATGCCGTCATCGGGGATGGCCTCCTGCCTGGCGAAGTCGAGCGCGGCGTCCATATCCGTGACGACGGTGGCTCCGGGCGCCACGGCGTGCGGGTCACGCGAGATGACGATGTTGTCGCGATTGGGCAGAGGACGGAACCGCGGATCAAGGGACTCCCATGTCCTGCGACCCATGATGACGGGATGCGAGACGGTCAGCTCCTTGAAGCGTCTGAGGTCCTCGGGAAGATGCCAGGGCATCCCGCCGTCATAGCCCATCGCGCCGGCGCGACCGTCCTTGTCGCGGGCCTGCGCCCATATGAGGTTCACCGAGAAGGTTTTGGGGAAGTCATCGCCCCAGTCCTCCTCCTCGTCATCAAGCCCGGCAGAACCGGGCTCGGGTTCGTGGTAGCCGCTGCGACTACTACTGTCATGCTCCATTTCAGTGTTCTCCTTGGAATCGGACTGGTTCATCAGTCTAGCGACCCACTCCGACGGCCACGCGACATGACCTCGTTACATTCCCTCACACGGCGATGGGCGCGGGGATCGCGGGATGATGCCGGTACCCGTCGAGATGGAAGCTGCCGTAGTCGTAGTCGAACAGCGAACCCGCCAGGTCGATGCGCATGGTCGGCGCCCCGTAGGGCTCACGCCCCAGCTGTTCGGTCACCTGCTCAACGTGGTTGTCATAGACATGGCAGTCGCCACCGGTCCAGACGAACTCCCCCGGCTCAAGGCCCGTCTGCTGGGCCATCATCATGGTGAGCAGCGAATACGAGGCGATGTTGAAGGGAACGCCGAGGAACATATCGCATGACCGCTGGTACAGCTGGCAGGACAGGCGCCCATCGGCCACCCAGAACTGGAACAGCGCATGGCAGGGAGGCAGGGCCATATCCTTCACCTCGGCCGGATTCCATGCGGTGACGACCATCCTGCGGGAGTCCGGATTCGTGCGGATGAGGTCGAGCACGTTCGCTATCTGGTCGATGGTCCGCGCCGGATCCTGGGCGGTGGGAGCGGGCCAGCTGCGCCACTGGACGCCGTACACGGGCCCTAGGTCGCCATTCGCATCGGCCCACTCATCCCAGATGTGGACGTTATGCTCCTGCAGCCACCGGACGTTCCCCGAACCGCGGAGGAACCACAGCAGCTCGTAGATGACGCTGCGAATGTAGACGCGCTTGGTCGTCACCAGCGGAAACCCGGCCCCCAGGTCGAATCGCATCTGCCGGCCGAAAAGGGAGATCGTGCCCGTTCCCGTCCGATCGGATTTCAGCACGCCCGTCATCAGGACCTCGCGAAGAAGGTCCTCGTAGGGCGTGGGGATCGGGGATGCGGGACGGGCCGGAACCTTCGAACGAATGTCGGCGAGCTGTGCGGAAGTCAGAGACATAGGCACCATGCTAACGAACCCAACGGGCATAACCGCTGCTCTTCGCCAGCCGCCGACGTCCTCACGCATACCCATCCGCGGACGTCGGCCCCTGCGGACGACAACGGGGAGTGGACCGTCACGGATGGCCTTCCACGGATGCCGGCGGCCCCGGACGCGTCAGGAAGCACGGCGAGCCGTGCGCGAACACGGGCCGGGCGCGGGGACCGCCGTGGTCTACATTGGTCCTGACGGCGCGAGGGTCGCGCTCTGGACGCGAGGAGGGCATATGGCCAAGAGAATCTGGGTCGAACGCAACAAGGACGGCTCCTGGGACGCCTTCGGAGACGACGGATCCCATATCAAGTTCGGCCACGGCAAGGGGCTGTTCTCACCGGGCGAGCTCGTCAAGGCGGCCCTGGCCGCCTGCGGCGCCCTGTCCAGCCAGTTCGCCGTGGAAACCGTCCTCGGCAAAGGCCATGGCGCGACCATCACCGTGGACGGCACCTATGACGAGGACACCGATTCGTACACGTCCTTCGAGGAGCACGTCGCGGTGGACGCCACCTCCGCCGACCTTGACGACGCCGACGCCGACAAGCTCGCGGAGCGCATCACGCGCCACATCGACAAAAGCTGCACCGTCAAGCACACCCTGGAGAAGCCGACCCCGGTGCGCTTCGACGTGACCGTGCGGCACTAGGCCATCCGCCACCGGGCGACGGGACGTCCATAGATGGCATACGCGAGGGGGAGGGCCCATATGGACCCTCCCCCTCGCGTCGTCTCCGATGCCCTCTACGGTCTCGGCGTCACCGTGATTCACGCTCGGAGGCATCGTCCCTGGAACCTCCATGCAGCGGGTCGATCGTCGACTCGATGTCCTCGGCCTGATGGGCGTCCGCGGTCGGGACCGACACCTGCTTCACGCCGCTGATATCGTCAAGCGGCTTGGTCGGAACCTCGGCCGGAGACCCGGGAATGGCATCCAGTCGAGACTCGGCGGCCTCGACGTATTTGCGGGGCACCACGTACACCGGGCTGACGGCATGCTGGATAAGCCCCTGACTGGTGGATCCGAGCAGCAGACCGGTGAATCCACCTCGCCCGCGCGACCCGACGACGACCACGTCATGATCAAGGCTCGCCTTCGTCAGGGCATTGACCGCGTTGCCCGGAACCACCTTGGTCGAGATCTCCAGGTCCGGATACTGCTCACGCAGAGGCTTGACCCGGGTCTCCAGATCATCCAGGTACGAGTCCATCACGGCGGAATCACCATCAGCCCCCTGCACGCGCGGGACGGCGGACAGCACGTCGAGGCCCGCCCCCCATCCGTGGGCGAAGGACGCGGCGATGTCCAGGGCCTTAAGCCCCCACTTGGATTCGTCGGAGCCGACGGCCACTCGGGCGATGGTGTTGTTCAGATGCATGAGATGACCGTCGTCGTCCGTGTAGGGGACCACGACGATCGGACAGTACGCATAGGCGGGAAGTGAGGAGCTCGTGGTGCCCAGAAGGCGTTCGGCAAGTCCCCCCTTGCCCCGGTTGCCGATGACGATGAGATTGTAGTTGCGCGACAACTCCACGAACACGGAGGAGGGGTCTCCGGTGACGATGAGGGTGACCGCCTCGACCCCCTGCTCGTCCGCTATCGCCTTGGCCTTCGACAGGATCTCCTGCGCATCGTTGTGGGCGGCGTTGTCATCGCCGAGGGCCGTGTACGTGGCGTCGAAGGATACGGCGGCATAGCTGGGAAGCGAATAGGCGCAGACGATCTGGAGGGTCAGCCCGGCATGCTTGGCGTAGTTCGCCGCCCACCAGGTGGCCTTGTAGCTCGCATGCGACCCATCGACTCCGACAAGAATGGCCTTCTCGTTGATCATGATGACCTCCTCCGTCAGACGGCGGCGCTGCATCGCACCGTCTGGCTTCAGGATACTCCGCGGCTCTGGAATCGTCTGTGGGCCACGCTTCGGCGAATCGGCGGAGGACGGCTCGGAACGAACCTCTACAGGACCCGGCGGATGGAATAGGACGAACTGAAGGCTGTCCCCACGCTCGTGATTACCGTTCCCCTACTGGGATTGAGCGCGTTGACGACAAGGCCATTGCCCAGATAGATGGCGGAATGCGTGGTGTTGGCGAGGATGTCGCCGGGCCTGGCCGACGCAAGGTTCGCCACGGCCGTCCCCGTGGCGGCCTGGGCACCGGAGTAGTGCGCAAGGGTAATGCCGTAATGGGCGAAGACGTATTTGACGAACCCGGAGCAGTCCCACCCGGAGGGGGTCTCACCACCCAGGACATAGGGACTTCCAACGAACTGCGCCGCATACTGGGCCAGTGCCGCCCCGGTCGTGCCATCCGAGGACGAAGAAGAGGAAGAGGACGAAGAAGAAGACGAGGAACTGGTACCCGACAAGGATTGCCTGTCCTCGGAGCGGCTGGCCGCCTGCTCCTCCTCGGCCTTCTGGGCCGCCTCACGCTGAGCCTGCTCCTGCGCTTCCTTGCGCTCCGCCGCCAGTTCCTTGGTCGACTTCGTCTTGGGAACGCTCAGACTCTCGATACCGGTCCACGAACCATCCACCTTCACCGACGTCGATTCCGCGAGAAGATTCCGCCTCACCGTCGTTGTCTTGGGGAAGGACCGCGAGGAGGTCACAACGGCCTGCGTTGCGTTCGCCATCGTCATTGGCGCGAACACAGCGAGCATCATCGAGACCGCAAGGAAAGCGGCCAAGGCGAGTAGAGGTCGACGTAGGCTCTTCATCGCACACGAGACTATCACATTCACATGACCCCACCTGTGCCCGGAGGCGTCCCCGGACCACGGTTCCCGTGGCGGCTGGAGACACGCCGCTAGTAATGGATGTACCGGAACGCCGATGCCTGGGCTGCCGTGAAGGTGCGCGAGAAGGTCTTGCCATGGTACGACTCGCCCGATTCCGATGTCACGATGGAACCGTCGGCGTTGATCTTCTCGACGATGGCGACATGCCCGTAGACGGCGCTCGCTCCATCCTGCCCTGCCGCGAAAACCATGATGTCGCCCTTGTGACGGGGAGTGGAATCGACCCAGTATCCAAGCGCCGCGGCCGACGTCGCCCACTGACGACCGTTCCCCAGATGGGATCCCACCGGCAGACCAAGCTGATGGCGGCGGACATACACCCACCATGTGCATTGACTGTACGAATAGGCGTTGCCGACATCCCCTGAGGCATGATCCGAATCGAATCCCTCGGGGAGGATATCGACGTCCTGGGCCAGCAGTCGCGACACCACCGCGTTGGAGGAGGCCGGAGCGGACAGTCTGTCGACGTCGATCGACGTGTTGGATTCGCCGAGGTTCCATCCCTTGGCGGCGGCACCAGAGGAGGAAGTCGACAAAGAGCGGCGGTCCTCGGAACGGGAAGCCGCTTCGGACTGTGGGAGAGATCGTCTCACCGAGGTCGCGACCACGCTGCCGGTGGGCGAAGCAGCCATCCGGGAACGCAGCGTGGAAGACGCCAGGAGAGCCGTCACTCCCAGAAGAACCGTCAGGGACACCGCCAGCAGGCAGCGCAGACGCCTGCGTGACAGGAGCTCCATGCGCCGCTCCCGACGTGATGTCGGAACAATGATGGCTCCGTTCCGCCGATGGCTTCCGCCCCACGGTACGGAATGGCCGGCAAGCATGGCGATAAGAGTGGGGAACAGGCTCGCGGCACGACCATGCGTATGCTTCGCCGGTACGGATGGCGTCCCGCAGGGCGCCCGAAGCGGAAAAACCGTTTCCTGGGCCTTATGCGCCGCACTCCCCATGAGGCCACCCCGTTCCCTTCGACCCGTCCGGCATCCGTCCGACGATTCGCGGCCGAAACCCGCGCGAAGAGGTCAGACCCTGGCACGATCACCACATGCGCGGATAGGCGTCACCATAGCAGCTTCGGCCGTCCAGACGGGGAACGGATAGGCACAAACGGACGGGACGTGGGAGGCCACGCCATGCGGGGCCCACGGACGCCGTCCGTCTGAGTAATGACGACCACGGTCCGGGCGGACGAACCTGACCAGACGACAGACTACCCTTGGGACCCATGAGCGACGGCGTGATGATTCCCGAGGACATGCTTCCCAGGGATGGACGGTTCGGTTCGGGGCCCAGCAAAATCAGGCACGAACAGATTCAGGCGATCGCGGACGGAGCATCATGCCTGATGGGCACCTCCCATCGCAGACCTCCCGTCCGCCGTCTGGTCGCCTCCATTCGCGAAGGCCTCACGGATTTCTTCTCGGTTCCCGACGGCTATGAGGTGGCGCTGGGGAACGGAGGCGCAAGCGCCTTCTGGGACATCGCCTGCGCCTGTCTGATCGACCACAGAGCCGCCTTCGGCAGCTACGGGTCCTTCAGCGCCAAGTTCGCCAACGAAGCCGTTTCCGCGCCTTTCCTCGACCCTCCCGCCATCTACTCCTCCGAGCCCGGGACCTATCGGATTCCTGATCCGACGGAGGGCGTGGACTCCTACTGCTGGGCGCACAATGAGACGTCGACGGGCGTCAGCGCTCCCGTGAAGAGGGTGAAGGGAAGCCCGGCGCAGGGGGCTCTCACCCTTATCGACGGGACGAGCGCGGCGGGCGCGCTTCCGGTCGACGTATGCCAGACCGACGCCTACTACTTCTCGCCGCAGAAGGCCTTCGGTTCGGACGGTGGCCTATGGTTCGCCGTCCTCTCGCCCGAAGCCATCGAAAGGGCCTATTCCATCGAGGACCGGAACGGGCGCTCCGCGGACGGACGATGGATTCCCGCCTTCCTCTCCCTGACCACCGCTCTGGAGAACTCCCGCAAGGAGCAGACCCTCAACACCCCGGCCGTGGCGACGCTGATACTGATGGAGAACCAGATCCGCTGGATGAACGGTCATGGCGGGCTGGCATGGTCCACGGCACGCTGCGCGGAGTCGGCCGGGACGCTATACGACTGGGCCGAGGCCAGCGACTACGCGCGGCCGTTCGTCACCGATCCCGCGGCACGATCGCATTCCGTCGTCACCGTCGACCTCGATTCGGACGTGGACGCCTCCAAGGTGGTGGAGACCCTTGCCGCCAACGGCATCAGCGACACCTCGGGCTACCGCAAGCTCGGCCGCAACCAGGTACGCATCGGGGTCTTCCCTTCGGTTGACCCCGAGGACGTGAAGGCCCTCACCCGCTGCATCGACTACGTGGTGGAGCGGCTGTAGCCCCCGAATCGAACAGAGGGGGTCGTATCCATCAACATCCATGAGACCCGCAGGCGCCTCGCCGACCTCATTGACCGGTTGCGGCCACCACGAAGCGGCAGTCGCACCGGCCCTGCGCGGTTTCCCCCGCCGCAGGCGCGGTCGACACCCTCACATCGCCATCACCGGCGGGGACGAAAACCGCCTCCCCCATCGCCAGCGTGCACCTGTCGCCATCGGTGCGGCATTCCACCTGTCCTGACAGGCACAGCACGATTCTGGGACGGCGACCCGGAATCCGGACGACGGCAGTCCCAGCGGCCGCCGACGGCAGATCTCCCGCCATCAGCATGAACTCGTCTATCGCGGGCGCCATCACCCTGACACCGGCACCACCCGTGGCAGCCACCCAGCCCGCGGCACCCGACGATACGCCGGAGTCCTCCGGCATCCGCGGGGAGAAGGAGACGCATCCGAGCACCTGGTCGACATGCGTGGGCTTCACGGTCAGCCCCGCTCTGAGCACCGTGTCCGAATTGGTCATGATCTCCACCGCGGTGCCTTTGAGATAGGTGTGCAGCGTGCCCGCGGGGATATACGCGCAGTCCCCCGGTTCCAGTCGAATCGGATTCATCAGGAGCAGAGCCATGACTCCGGCATCGTCGGGGAAGGCCGCACCCGCGAGAATCGCATGATCGAGGACAAGGGCATCGTATCCGTTCTCCGCACGCGCCCTCGCCTTTTCGAAAGCCATGGGAACGCCCTGCATATCCTGCCGCCCTGCAGTGAGAACCTCCAACGCACGCCTTTGCGGCGGTCGACGGACGAATCCAGAATCGCGATGACGATCCGCCGCAGAGGCCGAAGCGTCCTCCACGTCCCTCCTCATCGCCGCGAGCATGCGGCGGGCGAGAGGATGGTCCACCAGGGCCAGGACCTCCAGGATCCGACGAACCGGAGCGAATCCCGAGGACAGCTCGAATCGGTCGACCGCCAGCACCATCTCGTTCTTCTCGACAGGGTCGGGGAAGGACCTGTCCGCGGAACTCCGAGGAACGCCCCGGGCCTCCTCACGATTGAAGCCCTCACGGGCCAGGAATCCTGCGGGATGCACCTGCAACGACAGCGGGATACGGGCCGCAATCACCTTGAGAAGAAAGGGCAGAACCGGGCCGAAACGGGCCGAATCACGCACACCCATCATCCGCTGAGGGTCCCTACGGATGAGGTCGGGAAGCGTGAGGCCCTCGGCGACGGGAGCCTCCAGCCTTGACGGCCATACCGGATGCGCGCTGAACCATGCCTCGGCGAGCGGCCCTCTGACCCCGGACAACAGGGGATCGGAGGAGAACAGGGACTGAAGCCTGGTCAAAGACCCCCACGCGTAGGGTCTGCCGACGGGTCGAATCGCATACACGGCACGACCCCCTCCCGAGACGTTGGGCGACGAGCATACATAAGGGTACCCCCGATGCGGCGGGGATGACGTCCCGCTCCGACACGGTATATGGTGAAAGCCATGAAGCTCGCGCCCATCTTCAATCCCGAGGACAGACGGCCCATGCCACGGCCCGTCCGGGTGGACCTCCGGAGGGTCTTCCTTGCGGGTCTGGCGCTCTGGGGCATCGCGCTTCTCATCTGTCTGGCCCTGCTGGCCGCTGGCGTGAACATCCACCACGCCCTGGGGGTCGTCGTATCAGGCATCCTCGTCGGAATCGTCATGCTCGTCTGGGAGCGTGTCGACCGCGACAACTACCGCAGACTCGGCGAATAGGCGCCGTCCCGTCAAACGCGGCCGCAGGTCCCGACGGATCGGACGCCAGGACGCCGTGCAAGCGGACTACGACGCCTGAAGAACCCTTCCCGCCCAGCCTCCGATGTCACCGCGCGACACCGGAGGCTGGGCGGGATCCACATCGCGATGACCTTCGGGAACGCCTCATGAATCGCCGTCCGCCAGGGGAAGGGAAAGGGTGAAGGTGCTTCCCTGACCGGGTGCGCTCCAGACCGAAACCCCTCCGTGATGGGTCAGAGCCACATGCTTGACGATGGCCAGTCCCAGACCCACCCCGTCCGCCGTCCGGGCCGACTGGTTGCTTCCACGGAAGAATCGTTCGAAGACGCGGGGCCTCTCCTCGCGAGAAATGCCGGCACCCCGGTCGATGACGCGGACGACGGCCCTGTCCCCCGCCGTCGATGTTCCGACGGTGACGTCGATGGACGCCCCATCGGGGGAATACCGTATGGCGTTGTCGATCATCCTGCCGACGGCCACGCGAATCTGCGGCCCGTCCCCATGCACCATGACCACCCTGTCCGCAGTGAGCCGAAGAGCAACCCCCCGCTCCTTCGCCTCGAGGGCGCAGTCATCGCGAGCGGCGCGGACGGGAACGTCCAAGGCAAGTCGATTGGATTCGGCCGCGTCAACGGGCTCCTGAGCGCGGATAAGCAGAAGCAGATCGTTGACGAGCCGGTCCATATGTCTTGCCAGCCGTCGCGTCCGCGACGCCGCACGACGCAAATCGGTCTCATCCCCATGCCCCGACTCGAGGGACGAGGCCAGCCTCTCCATGCTCCTCGTAGGCTCAAGCAGCTGAGCGGACACGTTCTCGATGAATGAATCACGGGTCTGCATGAAACGCATGCGCTCGCTGACATCGTCGAGAAGCACGACGACGAATCCTCGTCCGATGGGACCCACCGTGACCTTCAGCCAGTTCGGCCGCGACACCCCGCTCACATCGGACCCGTCGTCCCCGGCGTCTCCCACGACGGATCCGCCCCCCATCGATTCGGCATCCTCGCGGAAGCGCTCAGGAGTCGACGTCGTCAGATCGAAGCGCACGCGATGCCCTCCCCGCCGGGCCTTGCCCACGGCCTCCGCAATCCTGCTGTCGACGACCGCATCGTCGGCGACGACGCCGAAGCAATAGGACGATGGACTGGCAAGAACGACCTCGTCCGAGGAGTCGACGACCACCACGGACTCCCCCAGAAGCGCCAGAAGGGACGCCGTGGAATCATCAAGCTCGTCGACCGCCTCACCGGGTCGGTGACGCCGCGACAGGATGACGACGAGCACGACCGTCGCGACGACGACCACGGCGGCAGGAACCGTCATCCACCATTGCATGGCACCATTCTCCCACGGCCTCCCCACGGACATGACAGCAACGCAGGACAGGGAACCGATGAACGACCAGGCAACGTCACGGTGAATTCTGGACCAACAAATCTCGCCCCGATATGGACGACGTTGGCGAACTCCCCCCCGTGCTCATAGACTGGGCTCAGTCGACGAAGTCCCATGCCAGAAAGACCGGGGGAAGACATATGCGGGTGATATTCAACGAGGAGATGCAGGCCGTCGCAGACGATCTGGACCGCATGGCTCAGGACGTCCGCACGGCTATCGACACTGCCGGCACCGCCCTGCTCGACCTCGACGTCGAGGCGGCCCAGAGCGTCATCGACGGCGACACCGAAATCGATGACCTGGAGGCCAGCATCCTCGACCAGTGCGTGAGACTGCTGGCCAAGCAGAACCCCGTGGCCACCGACCTGCGCGTCGTGGTCTCCACGATGAGACTGGCGTCCACCTTCGAACGGATGGGGGATCTGGCCAGGCATATCGCCGAGGCCGCCCGACGCACCTACCCCCAGTCCGCCGTGACGGATGATGCCCAGGACCTGTTCCGCTCCATGCAGGAGTTCCTGACGATGACCGCCGACCGCATGGTGACCATGCTGGCCGATCGTGACACGACGACGGCCGAGCAGGTCATCGCGGATGACGATCGCCTTGACGCCCTGCATCACAGGACCTTCGAACTGGCTCTCTCCGACGACTGGAAGGGCACGCGCCGCGACCTCATCAACGTCGTGCTCATCGGCCGTTTCATGGAGCGTCTCGGCGACCATGCCGTCTCCGCCGCCCGACGCGTGGTCTACATCGTCTCCGGCTTCGACCCAAGCAAGGCGCCCATGCGCGACGAGGGCCCCTACACCTACTCGACCGGCGCCTAGCGCGCCGCAAATTGTGGGGGGCGGGGTTTGGGTTTGAACCCCGGGCCCCCATGCGTCAACCGTCAATCACACGGCGACCACCGTGGGTGACGGCGAGCGGAATTCACTTCTGGCCCTGGGCGGCCACAGCGGCGGCGCCCTTGGCGGCGGCGTCCGGATCGAGGTACTCGCCCCGCGGAACGATGGGCTTGAAGTTCTCATCCAGCTTGTAGACCAACGGGATGGCGGTCGGGATGTTGACCTTCGAGATCTCCTCCTCGCTCAGCCCGTCCAGCATCTTGACGATGGAGCGCAGGGAGTTGCCGTGCGCGGCGATCAGCACCGTCCTGCCGGACTTGAGCTCGGGGACGATTTCGGACTGCCAGTACGGGGTCACACGGGCGACCACGTTGGACAGCGCCTCGGTCTCCGGGACCGGATCACCCGCATAGCGCGCGTCATGGTTCTGGGAATACCTGTCGTCAGGATTGATCTCGGGCGGCGGGGTCGCATAGGAGCGGCGCCAGATCATGAACTTCTCGTCGCCGTACTTCTCGCGGATCTCCGTCTTGTTCTTGCCTTGGAGAGCGCCGTAGTGACGCTCGTTGAGACGCCAGCTGCGCTTGACGGGAATCCACAGGCGGTCGGCCTCATCAAGCGCGTAGTTCGCGGTGTTGATCGCGCGACGCAGCAACGAGGTGAAGACAATGTCGGGCAGGACGTTCTTCTCCTTGAGAAGACGCCCACCGCGCTTGGCCTCCTCGACGCCCTGCTCGGTGAGGGGGACGTCGACCCAGCCCGTGAACTGATTGGTCTTGTTCCATGCGCTCTGACCATGTCGGAGCAGTACCAGTGTGTAGGACATATCGTCATGTTACGCGAGAAGAGAGACGAGACGACCGCCGCCGCGTGCCCCGCCGTCCACTGGCGGCCACAACCGAGAACCCCTCGCATGCCGGGCCCCCGGATACGGTAGTCCGCGGTCCGAAGCGATGAACCCGTCGTCCTCGACCCGCCA
>NZ_CAUTOG010000037.1:0-15064 GCF_963540075.1 uncultured Bifidobacterium sp. | reverse complement strand
CGTCGTCGCAGGCGTCTCACGCGCCCTTCCGGGGTTGTCTTCGTCAGCCCCCGGGAAGGGCGCGTGAGACTCGGAAGGACGGAAGGGCCGGGCTCAGCGACCGTGCTCGCCGCGGTCCGGCCCCTTGCCGAAGGCGCGCAGCCTGACGCCGTTCCAGTCGTGGCTCACGGTGAGAGGCACCGCGGCGTTCATCCCCGCGGTCTTCGCCGCGGAGGGGATGGTGCTGGAGCTTGGCGCCCCCGTGCGTCCGGGCTTGGGGGTGAGCACCCACAGCGGGCCGTCATCCCCCAGAACGGCATAGGCGTCGACGATGGTGTCGGCCAGTCCGTCCTCGTCGTCGCCGTCCCGCCACCAGATGATGGCACCGTCGACCACGGAGTCGTAATCCTCGTCGACCAGTTCCGTATCCGTCAGCTTCTCGACCTTGGTGCGGATGCCCTCGTCGACGTCATCGTCCCACAGCCACTCCTGGATGATGTTCCCCGAGCGGAAACCGAACTCCTCAGCGTTCTGCGATGCCGTTTCATTCACGCAGCACAATATACCAACACTGCTCGAACAGCGGAGTAAACCGGCGATGATGCGGACCATGCAACGTCGGAGGGCTCATGGGTCAGGCCGTGCAATGAGGAAGGTCGGATCCCTTCCCCTCGCCGATGGCGACCAGGGCCTTGTATGCTCCGGCCAGCGTCGAAACCCTCACGTCCCGCAGGCCCGAAGGAACGTGGCCGACGACCTCGTCGCAGTTCGACGCGGGGGCGAGGAACCATGTGGCTCCGTCGCGTTTCGCCCCGAGCATCTTGAGACGGATGCCGCCGATGGCCCCGACCTTCCCCGTGGCGGACATCGTGCCCGTGCCGGCTATGGTGAGTCCGCCCGTCTCATCCGCCGCGGTGAGCGCGTCAATGATCCCCAGCGCGTACATCATCCCCGCCGAGGGACCTCCGATGTCGGACGTATGCATGGTGACCTTCACGCCGTCGACGTCCATGCCCAGCGAGGTGCGGGCGAACGCGAGCGCAGCCTTCGTCGCGGAGTCCTCCGAGGAGGTCATCTGCCCGTCGGATTCGCTACGGTACTCATCGGCCGTCTGTCCGACCGGGAACACGGCCTCGCTGGGGAGGACCGTCCGGTCCTTCAGGAACCAGGCGACCATGGACTCCAGGGTGCTCGCATAGTAGCCCGGCACGCCCGTGGCGTTGACGGTCGTCATCAGCAGGCGTCCCGCGCCGCGGTGGACCGAGACGCCGGAGACGGAGAGGACGGGGGTGCCGTCGATGGATCCCAGGACGTTGCGTGTCGGACCTGGGGACTCCATGACGTAGGGGCTCGGCAGAACGAGGACGATGAGGCACAGCGCCACGCATGCGGCGCCCACGAAGAACCCCGGCGGACGACCATGGACATGGCGTCGCAGGGACCTCGTCAGATCCCGCGCGCGCAGGAGGCAACGGGACGCGAGGGACGTCCGGGCATCGTCCGGGGCATCGGAGCCCGCGTGGCGCATCACGACTGGGGTCATACGCCACAGTGTATGGCCGTCCTCTGAACGCCTGCGCATGAATGCATGACAAGGTCAACGCCTCAGCGCCGCAAGGGGCCGCACGTCCGCCATCGGCGCATTCCCCTGCGGCGCTGGCACGCGACACGAAGGTGAGGGAGAATGGAGGGCAGGACGTGGTCGACGGTCCGACCCGCGGACGAGCACGGGATGAACGAGGCCGATGACCGTCGAAGGACAAGGACGACGGGTCCGAGCGGCACCATGGGCGATTCGGTCCGCGAGCCGGGACCCAAGGACTAAGGACGAGACAGCATGGACGAGAACGCGATTCACCGATGGCTGATCGACTGCTTCGGCCCCATTCAGGGAGAGCTGGCATGGAGCCAGCTGTCTCAGCTGCCGGCCGAGGTGCGCGACCAGCTCATGAGCCAGGATCCGTCGAAGCTTCCCAAGCCGGCGGACGTGCAGTCCCTGATGCAGGCCTTCACCGCGGGCGGGCTCAACACCGTGGACGATATGACGCGCGTGGCCGGCTCCGGGCCGATCAACGTGAAACTGGCGACAAGCATCGCGCTGCGACGGGCGGCGGAAGACGACGACGCGGTGACCGCCGAGCAGGCCGAGGCCGTCACCCGCGCCGCGAGCGAGGCGAACCTGTGGCTGGACGCCGCCTGCGCCTTCGACCCCGTGGCCGGTGACATGGCCGCGCTCACCCGTTCGGGCTGGGTCGAGGGGACCCTGGACTCATGGGCGGGCTTCGCGGCGCCCGTGGCGAAGTCCATGAGCGATGCCCTGGCCTCGGTCATCGCCGAGCGCTTCGGCGGGTCCTTCGGCGGTGAGGTCACCGGTCTGTTCGCCGGCCCGGTGCCCATCCCCCTGCCCGATGGCATCCGCGACCCCGCGACGCTGATGCGGCTCGTGGGCAACACGTCCTTCGCCATGCAGCTCGGCCAGGCGGCCGGCGGACTGTCCCGCGAGGTGCGGGGAAGCTTCGACCAGGGTCTGCCCCTGCTGGCGGGCAATCCCGCAGGCGGACTCATCGTCGCCAACGTCCTCGCCTACGCGAAGTCCCTCGAGCTCGATCAGGAAGAGACGCTCGCCTTCCTGGCGGCCCAGGAGGCGGCCCATGCGCGTCTGTTCCATGCGGTCCCCTGGCTGATGCCGCGCTTCGAGGCACTGATCGGCAAGTACGCCCGCGGCGTGGACATCGACCTCGACGCCATGGAAAGCCAGCTGCGCGACGCGCAGTCCATGGATCCGGAATCCATCTCCGGGGCGATGAACCTCACCAACGTGGGCATCAGCGACACCCCGGAGCAACGCGAGGCGCTGAAGGCCCTGGAGACCCTGCTCGCTCTCGTGGAGGGCTGGGTGGACGCGGTGGTCTGGCGAGCCTGCATGGCCCATGTCCCGCATCTCGAACAGCTTCGGGAGATGGCCCGACGCGAACGCGCCGTGGGCGGCCCCGCCGAACGAACCTTCGAATCACTGCTCGGCCTGCATCTGCGCCCGCGTCGGATGAGGGAGGCCGCCGAGGTCTGGGAATCCATCGGCGCGGGGAAAAGCGTCGGGGACAGGGATTCGCTGTGGTCCCATCCCGATCTGCTGCCTCATCTGCCGGACGAGAAGTCCGCGGACTCCGAGGTCACCGGCGAGGTGCCCGCCATCGAAGGACGGGTTTCGTCAGCCGACGCCCACCCAACCGACCAGACCGGGCCGAGCGCCGCGGATGGGACGAACGCCGATGCGGCGAACGTGGTTCCGAATGACGACGGGATCGACTGGGACGCCGAACTGCGGCGCCTGCTTGACGAGGAGAACGGCGACAGGAGCGCATCCGACGCCGCCGACGGCGGGCCCGGAGCAAGCAGAACCGGCAGCGGATCGGGGGATGACGCGACCGGGGACGGCCGACATCGGAACGACGCGGGAGACCAGGCCGACGGGGACGACACGCCCCATGACGGCAGCGGCCACGGCGATCCGACCGAAGACGGTGGCCCCACCGACGGAACCCCGACGTCGTGACTCCTCCGCATCAGCCGGAATTCCCAGGATCCTAGAGGAACCTGCTGGGGGCCCGGACTGCCCCCCCCATGCCGTCGGCCAGCCGCGCATAGGACAGATGCAGGGTGTCGCAGGCCCTCGTGGCGCCGACGTACAGCACCCGACGCTCCTCCTCCAGGCGCTCCCCGGCCTCCGGGGAGCCGAAGGGCATCAGACCCTCACTGCAGCCGACAAGGAACACATGGGGGTATTCGAGGCCCTTGGCCGCGTGGATGGTGGATACGGTCACCGCCGAAGTGTCGCCGGTCAGTCCCAGAGTCTCCAGCATGGCGGCCTTGGCGGCCTCGTTGTCCACCGCGTCCCGCCGCCAGTCCCCGTCGCGACGGACGCGATACCGCAGACCGCTCTCCCGGAGGGCCTCACAGACCACCTCCTGCTGGCCGTTGATGCGGCTGAGCACGGCGAAGTCCCCGGGACGGGCGCCTCTGTCCGTCATGCGAAGGATCCGCCGCGCGACCCCCTGGGCCTCCTCGAGGTCCGTGTCGTACACCGTGCGCTGCACGCGGCTTCCGTCGTCCCGCATCGAGGACAGCCGGATGTAGTCGCCGCGGTCCGGCGAGGACGAAAGGATCCTGTTGGCCCAGTTCACCACCTGCGGGGTCGAGCGGTAGTCGCGGCTCAGCGTGACGTCACGTGACAGAGGAGCGAATTCGCGGACGAAATCCAGCAGATAATAGCCGCTGGCGCCGGCGAAGGAGTAGATGGTCTGCGCTGGGTCCCCGACGACGCACACGTTGCGGTTCCCCGCCAGCCAGCGCGTGAGGAGATGATGCTGAAGCGGCGAGACGTCCTGGTACTCGTCGACGGTGAGCCATCCGATGCCCCTTCTCGCCTCGGCGGCCTCCTCGGGGAAGGCATCGAGCACATGCGCGGCGAGAAGCAGGATGTCATCGAAGTCGATGCGGCCGCGCGCGGTCTTCTCCTGCTCGTATGCGAGGAAGACGTCGACGAGACGCGTGGCCTCCAGATCGGCGGGGGGGAGACGATGCAGAGCGTCGCAGACCCGCGGATAGTCGACAGGGTCGATGAGATTGGTCTTGCACCAGCCGATCTCGGCCTGGACGTCCCGGAGAGCGGCTGCCGCCGGGCCCTCGTCACCCAGCACGCGCGTCAGAGCGCGGGAGACGAGGTCATGCTGATCCTCAAGAATCGACGGGAAGCGCGAGCCGCTGATTCGCGGCCACAGCCGTCGCAGCTGGCGCAGAGCCGCCGAATGAAAGGTGGCGGCGGTCACGGCGTCGCCCACCCCGAGTTCCGACAGCCGGGAGCGGAGCTCGGCCGCGGCCTTCACCGAAAAGGTGACGGCGAGGACACGATCAGGATCCCAGGCGCCGCTGGCGCAGGCGTAGGCGATGCGGCGCGTGACGGTGCGGGTCTTGCCCGCCCCGGCGCCGGCGATGATCCGCACCGGCCCCTCCACGGCGGTGGCGGCGTCCCTCTGATCGTCGTCCAGACCCTCAAGAACCCTCTCCGCCGCCATGCTCATGCTCTCCATTGTGCCAGCGCGTGCGTCTTGGGGAAACGATCGGCGTAGAGGAGGGGGAACCGACGGAATCACCGAACACCCCCTGATGAGACGGCATCGAAGACGGGTCGTGTATTAGGCTGGACATCGTGACACAAAGCAGCAAACTCCTTCTGACGGCACTGGCCTCGGCCGCCATGCCTGCCGTGGTCGCCTCGGGAGTGCGCGACAGCGCCCAGACCAATGAGGCCGATCGAAGTCTGGGCATCCAGCAGGCGGTGGTGCAGGACGCGTCCGGGGCTGCATACGACGTGTTCGCGACGGATTCCGACGCCGGCAGACAGCGTCTGAGCGGCAGGGCGAAGGCGGCCCGCACGCTTGCCGACTTCTGGGGAGCCAACGGTCTGAGCTTCGCCGTCGACAAGGTCCTGGCCTATGAGCCCGGCGAGGATCCGGCAAGCCCCACCAGGCCCCATGCGGTTCTCGTGACCATGCACCGGGCGGGGGTGTCCCGTCCCCTTGACCTCCTCACCCTGGAGGACTGTTCGGCCATGGGAACGGTGATCGGCGCCATCCACCGCATCCCCCCCTCGTTCCTCGGCAAGGGCGGCTACCCCGTCTTCTCCACGAAGGACATCCGCGCACAGCTGGCGACATGGACCGTGCAGCTCCGCCGATCCGGTCACATTCCGCGTGAGATCACCGAGAGCTGGTCCCGTCTGCTCGACACCGAAGGCCTGTGGGCCTTCTCCACCTGTTTCGTGCACGGCAGGTTCCGCGACGGGGACGTCCTCTTCGACGGCTCGATCGTCACGGCCATCACCAACTGGCAGGACATGCAGGTGAACGACCCCGCAAGGGACCTGGCATGGATCTTCGCCAAGCTCGACGCCGACCACCGCAATGCCGTGCTCGCCTCGTACGGGAGGATGATGGGCTCGCGTCTCGACAGCATGATCATGCCCCGCGCCAACCTCTGGTTGCAGATCGAGCAGGTGGGCGAATTCGTCCAGGCGCTGGATCGGGCGGACAACGACAGGATCACCCGCTGCAGGGCCCAGGTGGAAAGACTGGCTCATCAGCTTGGCGTGGCCTCCGCACGGGTCTCCGGACGACGGGGCGTGGAACAGGGTCAGGCCGGACGGCCGTCGCCGCATTCCCCCTCGTCATCGACCATCACCGTGGGTTCGCTGCTGGATTCCCCGGATCGGCAGGACCCCACGGCGAACGCCGCCGAGAAGTCGAATCCCACCCCCGCTCCTGGCGCGGCACGCGATGCCGCACCGGCGCACCATGCCGCGGCATCCGTTCCACGACACGCATCGCCCTCTGCTGACAGCCGAACCATCACTCTCCGCGGGATGAGCGTCGAATTCAATGACGAGCTCAGCGAGGAGACCGGTGAGACCCGAAGAGGGAGCGACGTCACGAAGGCCGACCACGACGCCGATTCCGTGGCGCGGGCGGTGACCGTCGACGGCCACGCGCAATCCCCCGACGGCATCGCGACCCAAGGAATCCATGCCTCGGACTCCAGCGCCTCCACGACCGTCATCCCCCAGGTCGAGCAGCAGAGACTCGCCGAACGCAACGCCGAGGCCGATCTCGCCTCGGGGGATATGCGGCTGAACGACCTTGGAAGGGCCGTGACGCCGACGGCCACGCCGACCCCTCGGCGGTTGGATGGCTCCCAAGGCTCGCCGGAGGCGTAAGCCGACGACTGGCGGGCACAATGGAATGGGCAATGCTCCGATGCAACCGTGCCGGTCCGAAAACCGTCCGCATCGGTCCGTGGGACAGGATGACGGAACAGAGCGACCGAATGGCATGGGCACGACAACAAGGATGGAACGGAGGCCCGAGCGTATCGGACCATCCGCAACAGAAGGAGGACAGATGAACATCGAACTGGGAATCCGCGAAGTGGCGCGACCCGTGAGCTTCTCGAGCGACCAGAGCGCTGAGGCCGTCAGCTCGGCCATTGCCGAGGCCGTGGCGGCGGGGAAGGTCATCGATCTGACGGACGACAAGGGACGCCATATCGTGGTTCCCTCCACGGCGCTGGGCTACGCGATCATCGGATCCGAGACCAAGCACGCCGTGGGCTTCGGAGCGCTGTAGAGGTAAACGACCCCGATGAATCCAGAGGCGGACGGGTGGACCGGGTTCCTGTTTCGTGCGGCTTCGGAACCTATTCCAGTGCCCCCTCGATACGATCGGGCGAGACGCCACGGGACATGATCTCGCCCACCGTGACATCGTTGGTGAGGTTCTCACCCACCCGGTTCGGCTTCCCGGACCCATGCCAGTCCGATCCACCGGTGACCAGCAGCCCACGGCGTGAGGCGATATCCAGAAGCCTCCTGCGCTGATCGGGGTCGTTGCCGCGATGCCAGACCTCGAGGCCGTCCAGTCCGTCGTCGGCAAGCGCCTCGATCTGCGCATCCGACAGCAGATGTCTGTTGCGGCCACGATCACCGGCATGGGCGATGACGCTCACTCCCCCGGCCTCCTTCACCGCATCCACCACCTCATGGGCGGTGGGGGATGGCGTGGGTATGTAGTACGGACTCGAGGACGCCAGAGCCCCTGAGAAGGCGTCGGAACGGGTCGGATAGACGCCGGCCGCGACCAGGGCGTCGGCGATATGCGGCCGGCCCACCGTCGTCGACTCCCCCTGTCTGACCTCGGCGAGCACGGCATCCCAGGTGATGGGGAAGTCCTTCGCCAGACGCTCGGTCATCCGGCGGGCACGACCGAGCCTCGCCTCCCTCGTCCGACGGAACATCCCGGATACGGCCGGATCGGACGGGTCGTAGAGATACGCGAGCATATGGACGGACACGCCCCCGTCATCCGCGGTGACCTCTGTTCCCAGCAGCGCAGGCATCCCGACGGCATGGCAGGCATGGAGCACCGCCGGCCATCCGGCCCAGGTGTCATGGTCGGTGATGCCGACCCCGTGCAGACCTTCACGCACCGCGAGACCCGCCAATGTCTCCGGGGTCTCCGTCCCATCCGAGAAGACGGTGTGGCAGTGGATGTCCCAACCCGCCGTGGGGGCTACATCGGGTATTCTCAGAGGCGTCATGCGTTCATCGTAGGACGGGTTCCGGCGACTCGCCTCACCTCCCGTCCCGAGCGGATGCTCTGGACGTTCCCGGTGGATTCAGGGCCCGTGGACCGACAGTCACGACGAGAACGTCATGGATGCGCCGCGACGCGACGCCGACGACCGGACGCGCAAGATGGAAGGGACAACGATGACCGACGACGGGAACAGAGCCGAGGACGGCGTGGACGATGCCGCGAGGACGGCTGATGGTCGGGAAGCAGCGGGTCGGACGGCCGACGCGACGGACCGCGGGACCACGGCTCTGACGCCGGCGCGTCCACGTCTGGACGGATGGCGTCACGGCGCCGTCTGGACGTATGCGGTTATGCTGTTCGCCTCCGTGGCGGCGCTCGTCGTCTCGCTTGTGCTGTCCGCGGAGACCCTGCAGCTCGCCCGTCACCCGAAGGCCCTGCTTGGCTGCGACGTCAACAGCGTGCTCTCGTGCTCCACGGTCGCCGAATCCTGGCAGGCGGAGATCATCCACTTCGCGGGGCTGAGCTACCCGAACGCCTTCTTCGGCATAGCCGCCGAAAGCGTGTTCGTCACCATCGCGGTACTCGGACTGGCGCGCGTCGCCGTCCCGCGCTGGTTCGCGCTGTGCACCTGGCTGGGCGGCCTGGTGGCCCTTTTGTATGCCTACTGGCTGTTCACCCAGTCGATGTTCGTCATCGGAGCCCTGTGCCCGTGGTGTCTGGGCCTCATGTTCGCGACAACCATCCAGTTCATGGCCCTGTCCCACGCCACGGTGACCGTGCAGGAGCTGCCACGATCAGGCGGGACGGAACCGAGGGGCCTTCTCACCTACTACAGGCTCAACTACGACCTGATGGTCGACGTGGTGTGGGTCGTCGCGCTGGTCGCTCTCATCCTCCTCAAGGACGGCGCCGCGATCTTCTGACGGACCCGCCTGATGCCGGAACGGCGGAGCAACTAGAGAAGCGCGACCCGGCCGACGATGGTGGCCGGTCCGGTGAGTTCGACATGGTCGTCGTCCACGTCCACGCGCAGAACGCCCCCACGCACGGTGACGTCCCAGTGGGATACGCCGGTCCTCGCCCGCAGCACGACGCCCGTCGCACACAGACCCGTCCCGCATGACAGCGTCTCGCCCACGCCGCGTTCGTTGACGCGCATGGAGGCGTGGCCGATCCGGTCCTCGACGTCGTCGTCGATCCCGTCGATGCGAACGAATTCGACGTTCTGGTCCGATTCGAGGACGGGGCTGACGACGGGTTTGGTGACGAGGTCGAGCTCCTCGAGCGCCGGAAGCATGGCCGCTCCGGAAACGGATCGCGAACCTCCGAGAACGGCGACGACATGCGGATTGCCCATATCGACGAAGGTGCCGCGCGCCTCCCCTCGGGTTCCGGGAATGGTCACCTCGAAGGAGTCATCCTCCCCCTGGCGCCAGGGACCCATATCCACGCGGAAGACGTTCCTTCCGTAGGGTTCGACGTCACCGAGGAAGGTGAGCGTCTTGACCCCGGCGCGCGTGCCGAGGGGGAAGGTGGACCCCACCTGCCGCGGGACCAGTCCGAGCCTCTGCGCCACGAGGGTGATCGCGCGAGTGCCGTTCCCGCACATCTCGGCCACGGAACCATCGGCGTTGCGGTAGTCCATGAACCACATGGCTCCGGCCTCCATGCAGTCGTGACGCAGTCCCGGGGAGATCCCCTCGACGGCCCGCGAACGGGCGAGCCGCAGCACCCCGTCGGCCCCGACTCCGCGATGTCTGTCGCACAACGCCCTCACCTCGGCGGGCATGGGGTCGAAGCGCCCGGACTCGTCCTCGTAGACGATGAAGTCGTTGCCCGTGGCATGGGCCTTGTAGATGGTGTCGGGAATGCTCATGTTTCGAGGATAGTCCCGCCGTCCCGGTCGACGACCGGCTCCAGCGGACGGCGAGGCCAGGAACCGCGGCCCCGGTCCAACGGGCTCCGCTAGCACCTGCTCCATCGTTGCCTGCTCCGTTCGCACCCGTCCGGACCCGACCCACCACGTCTGACCGACCGGGATCTGGGGCTCGTCGCGATGCGATGAATCCCATGGCGAAGAACGACGCGAGGTACTGTGGATGGCATCGCTCGCCCCTGCCGATCGCTTCGTCGGCGCGGGCCTGCAGGACGATGACGGGAGGATCGGCATGGCATCGACGGCACCAATCGGGGTCTTCGACTCGGGCCTGGGAGGGCTGTCCGTCGTACGTGAGGTCCGCAGGGATCTGCCGCACGAAAGAATCGAATACTTCGGGGACTCCGCCAACGCGCCCTACGGCACGAGACCTCCCGAGGAGGTGCGTCGGCTCGCGTTCGCCATCGTCGACCGATTCGTGACCCGGGGGGTCAAGGCCGTCGTCATCGCCTGCAACACGGCGACCTCAGCAGCGGTGAATGAGCTGAGGGCGGCGTACGACATCCCCATCATCGGCATGGAGCCGGCGCTCAAGGTGGCCTGCGACCGCGGTGGAGGAACCCCTCAGCGGGTCATCGTCGCCGCGACGCCTCTGACTCTGCGCGAGCATAAGTTCGCGGCGCTGATGGACCGTTTCGATCGCGACAACGTCATCCTGCGTCAGCCCTGCCCCGACCTCGTCGAGATCGTCGAGGGCGGCCGCCTCGGCGATCATGACCTCGTCATGCGCACCCTGCACCGGTACTTCGACGGCTACGACCTGTCCACGGTGGACTCGGTGGTCCTGGGATGCACGCATTTCGTCTTCTTCCGCCATCACTTCCGGGATCTGCTGGACCCCCGGACAGCCATCATCGACGGCAACGAGGGCACCGCTCGCCATCTGAGCGATGTTCTCGCCGAGCACGACGAGCTGGCACCCGACGATCAGACGGGCTCCGTGAACGTGGAGAACTCCGACCGCTCCCCCGCCGTGGCCGCGCTGTCACGCAGCCTGCTCGAGGAGGGCGACGAGAACGAGGCGGCCGACACGAACGATTCCATCCACTGATACGGGCACGATGGCGGATACGCGCAACGCGCATGAGGAATCGGGACCCGCGACCGGCAACGACGCCGAACCTCGGCGAAGGACACAGGCAGTCACTCGAACATGGGAAAGGGACGATGAGATGACAAGAACGGCTCTTATCGACGTAGGCGGGGGTTTCCGGGCGATATTCGGGGCCGGTGTCATGGACCGCTGCCTGGACGACGGCATCTCGTTCGACCATTGCTACGGGGTCTCGGCGGGAAGCGCCAACATGACCTCGTTCATCGCCGGGCAGGTCGGGCGCAACCACCGCTTCTACACCGAATACGCGTTCCGCAAGGAGTATGCGAGCCCCGGGAACTTCGTCAAGGACCGCAACTTCGTCGACCTCGACTACGTCTACGGCACGCTGTCGAACCACGACGGGGAGTACCCGGTCGACTACGCGGCCTTCGAGGCGAATCCCGCGGGCTTCACGGTGGTGGCGTGCGAGGCCAGAGACGGGTCGACGAAGTACTTCGACAAATCGGACATCCACTACGATGACTTCGACGTGATGAAGGCGTCCTCGGCCGTGCCGGTGGCCTGCGAGCCGTACTACATCGACGGCGTCCCGTATTTCGACGGGGGCATCGCCGACCCGGTTCCGGTGCAGAAAGCCCTCGGCGAGGGCTACGATCGCGTGGTGCTCATCCTCACCCGTCAGAGGGACATCCTGCGCGAGCAGCACAGGGACGTGGGCCCGGCACGGGTGCTGTCGCGGCACTGGCCGGTGGCGGGCGAGCGCCTGCTCAACCGCTATCGCATCTACAACGACGAGGTCGCCCTCGCCAAGCGGTACGAAGAAGACGGCACCGTTCTCATCCTCGCGCCGGACGACCTGTGCGGACTCAACACGCTGTCCAAGTCCTACGAGGGCCTCGAGCGCATGTACCGCAAGGGATATGCGGCGGCGGAGGCCATCGCGCCCTTCCTGGCGAGCTGATCGGGGCTACGCAACGGGGCTCCTGGGTGGGGAGCCGCAGGAGGGGTGGCCCGAATAGTTCGGCCGCCGCGACCAACGCGGGTCAATCCCATCCGTCCCCGGTTCCCCCCGCCAGAGTCCGGACGGGGGTCGCCTCGGGACCCTGTTATTTCGTCGGTTCCGAACTCTGCTTGGCCGCATCGTTGCCGGTGAGCAGCGCCTGCGTGATCTGGTTGTAGAAGTCCTGGTATCCGCCGGGGGTCGAGGAGGGCAGCACGACGGTTTTCGCGTTGCTGGATTCACTGAGCGATCGGATGACGTCAAGGTACTGGTTGAACAGCACGACGTTGTTGACGTCGGCGATGCTCATGCCGACGGCCTGCAGGCTTTTGATCTGGTCCACGATGCCGTTGGCGATCTCCCGCCGGTAGTTCGCCTGCCCCTCGCCCTGCAGCCTGTTCCTCTCCGCCTCGGCGGCGGCCTGCGTCTCGATCTGGATGCGCTGCGCCTCGGCGCGCTGGCGGGTGGCCTCCTTCTCGCGCTGCGCGGCGTTGATGGAGTCCATCGCGTTCTTCACCTGCTGGCTGGGGTCGATGGAGGTGATCAGCGTCTTGACGACGGTGAATCCGAAGCGCGACATCTCGTTGCCCACCGTGCGCTGCACGTCGGCGGCGACATCGTCCTTGCGGGCGAAGGCGTCGTCAAGGTTGAGCCCGGGAATCGCGGAGCGCAGCGCGTCCTCCATGTAGGAGCGCAGCTGCCCGGCCGGATCGCGCAGCTCATAGAAGGCCGTGGCGACGTTCTCGGGATTGACCCGGAACTGCGTGGAGGCCACGACGGTGACGAACACGTTGTCGAGCGTCTTGGTCTCCAGCTGCACGTTGAGCTGGCTGACGCGCATATTCGTCTTGGTGGCGATGCGATCGACGACGGGGATCTTGA
The DNA here is from genome assembly GCF_963540075.1 of uncultured Bifidobacterium sp. GTDB lineage: Bacteria > Actinomycetota > Actinomycetes > Actinomycetales > Bifidobacteriaceae > Bifidobacterium. The sequence continues at coordinate 2,063 of NZ_CAUTOG010000037.1, read as the reverse complement.
GATGGAACCCCGCGTACTGGGTCTTGTGGTACTTCCCGAGACGCTCGAGGATGTACGCCTGCTGCTGCGGCACGATGTACATGCCGAGCACGAACAGGGCCACGACGATGACGACGAGGATGATGGCGATGATCATGAAGTCCCCCTTGGCTTTCCCTGACGTCGGCGCTCTCGCGACGCCGCGCATGTCATCTCAATCCTATCAGGAGGGCTGCCGCCGGAGGCGTGCGTAAGGCTGCCCCCGGGCTGGTACGGGGTCGGGGAATCGCTTGTGAGCGGGACAACGCCCCGTCGCCGTGAAACCCTTGAAGACCCACGCTTCCGGCGAGGAGCGCACCCCCTCATCGAAGCCGCATCAGCACCTCCTCGGCCATGCGAGCGAGGAACCTCGCACCGGGAAGGATGGCGGCCGGGTCGGGGGCGAACCGCGGCGAGTGGACCACATGCGCCGGAAAGTCCCGACTCGTGACGCCGACATGGGCGAACAGACCGGGACGCCCGTCCTGAAGATAGTAGGAGAAGTCCTCGCCACCGAGGGTCGCCGGCGACGGCGCCACGGCCAGTCCCTCGGCGGAGGCGGCCTCGCGCGCGACGGGCACCCATTGGGGGTCGTTGACGACGCTGGGCGAACTCGCCGTCCACGCCACGTCGGCGGAGGCTCCGAAGGCCTCGGCGATGCATGTCGAGACGCGGCGGAGCGTCGCCTCGATAAGCGACCTGTCCTCCACATCAGCCGTCCGGACCGTTCCTTCGACGAATCCGTCGGAGGGGATGACGTTCCATGTCTCCCCCGCCTCGATATGCGTGACCGTCAGCACGCGCGGATGCGTGGGATCGACGCTCTGGGAGGGGATACTCTGCAGGGCCCCCACGATGGAGGAAAGGACCACGACCGGATTGACGCCCTTGTCGGGATGCGCGGCATGGGTGCCTCGTCCGGTCACATCGATGCGGAATTTGTCGACGGATCCCGACACACCGTCCGGACTGATTCCTATGGTCCCGACGTCCAGAGCGTCCGTGTCGTGAGTGCCCAAAAAGACCTCCACGTCGTCAAGAACCCCCGTGCGCAGGACGGCCACGGCGCCCGTGGGGTGCTGGGCGTCGGCACGGACCTCCTCGGCAGGCTGGAAGACCACTTTGACGTCCCCATTCAGGGAGGTCCGACGACGCTGAAGAAGGATGGCGGCGCCCAGGGCGACGGAAAGGTTCACGTCATGCCCGCAGGCGTGCATCACTCCTGCGGTGCGCGAAGCGTAGGGCAGCCCCGTGTCCTCGGCGAGGGGAAGCGCGTCGATGTCGCCGCGAATGGCGATCACCGGATGGCGGTCACGACCACGACGTCCGTCCCGACCGTCCCCGGATTCCGATGCCTCACCCCGGACGATGGCGACAAGGCCCGTTCGCAGGCCGGAATCGAGGGTCTCGATCCCGTTGGCCTCGAGGAGCGCCCGTATCCGCGCCGTGGTGCGGACCTCCCCGTAGGAGAGTTCGGGATGCGCATGGAACCACCGGTAGTTGCCGACGAGGTAGTCCGACAGGTTCGGCTGTCCGGCAAAGTCTGCCGGAGCTTCCGATGCGGGGATACCTGCCTCAGTCCCGGTTGACGACACGGCGTCGGTCGGCTTCTCTCCCGACGCCTCCCTCATTCCACCGGCTTCCACGCCGCTTCCTGCGCTCATGGGTCAGTCCTCGTATCCGGCGGCGATGGCCTGGTCGAGGTCGGCGATGAGGTCGGCCGAATCCTCCAATCCGATGGACAGTCTGATGAGGTTGTCGGAGACGCCTGCATCCTCACGGAACCGGGCCGGCACCTCACGGTGCGTGATGCGGGCGGGGTCGACGATAAGCGATCGCGCGTCCCCGATGTTGGGAATGTAGGTGAACAGCCTCACCGCATCGATGATGCGGCGCACGTTGGAGTAGTCGCCGTCGACGAGGAAGGAAAGGATCGTGCCGACGCCGTCGGGAAGGTACTTGGCGACGAGGTCCTTCTGGTCGTCGTCGGGAAGCCCCGAGTAGTTGACCCGTAGCACATGCGGGATGCCGCGAAGATGCCGTGC
>NZ_CAUTOG010000036.1:0-15742 GCF_963540075.1 uncultured Bifidobacterium sp. | reverse complement strand
CCTGCACGACCACGACCACCACACCCCCGCCGACACCACCACCACACCCCTCGACGACGACGGCTGCCACATGGCCTTCGGCGAGGGCCGGACCCTCGACCTGTATCCCGCCATGCCCGGGAACGTCAACGCCCTCAACGCCGCGGCCGCCCTGTCCCTTGCGCTGGCCGTGGGCATCCGCCAGGACGACCCGGCGCTGAGCGCGATGGAGAAGGTGAGGGTGCCCGGGCGCATGGAAAGGTTCCTCTCAGCCGACGGCATCATCGGATACGTCGACTTCGCCCATAACGGAGCCAGCACGGCGGCTCTGCTGGACTACGTGGACGAGCGTTACGGGAACCGACGGCCCCGCGTGGTGCTCGTCACCGGATCCGCCGGCAACAAGGCCATCGACCGCCGCCGCGAGATCGTCCAGGCCGCCCAGGGACGGGTGCAGTCGTACGTCTTCACTCTGGACGACCCGAATTTCGAGGACCCCAGGGCCATCGCCGAGGACATGAGATCCGAGGTCCACGACCCCGGGGCCAGGACGACCATCGTGCTGCCGCGCGAGGACGCCATCCGGGAGGGCGTGGCGGACGCCAGGCGGCACCCCGGTCTCAACGTCGTGCTCGTCATCGGCAAGGGCGAGGAGACCTGCAACATCGTCCGGGGCAGACAGGTGCCCTACGAGGGCGATGCGTCGATCCTCCGGCGGGAGCTCGATGCCGCCGGGAACCGTCCGGATCCGGATCGGCTCCGCGTGGAAGGCTCGTGAGCGGAGCCGGCAAGAGGACCTCAGGCGAAGGCCTCTGGAGTATGGTGGGCTGCGGAATTCCGGCCCCGAGGAGCCGGAGCACGCCATGGACGCGAACGGGTCGGGCGTGGTCAAGCAGGAGGAGGAACCCGGTGATCACCGTCGAACGGACCACGACCGAGGCGATAGAGCAGGAGGCGGCTCGACGGGGCGTCACCCTTCCCATCGAGCAGACCCCGACATGGATGCGCTATCAGGCGACCATCACCGACCGGAGCCCCTGGGGAGGTCTTGTCATCCGCAACGGCGACAGGACGGCGGCGGTGATGAGCCTCGTCGACTTCACCACGCACGGCTACCACTTCCTGCGCTCCTGGCATGGCCCCGTCTGGATGGACGGCAGGCCCGACGCGGAGCTTGAAGGCGGCGTCCTGCTCGCCGTGGCCCGCGAGGTGCATCGGCTGGACGGCCGGCAGGTCTTCCTGCGCTGCGGCGTCTGGCAGGAGGGCGACCGGACGCGACCGGTGCTGTCCTCGGTGCCCTACGACAGCACGGTGGTCATCGACGTGACCGGCGGGGACGACGCCATCCTCTCCCGGATGAAGCGCCGCGGCCGCCGAGACGTGCGCAAATCGCTGCGCGAATGCCCTGCGACCTGCGCGGACGAGACGACGCAGGCCATGCGGTCCTTCGCCGAGTACTACGACGTCATGGTCGAGACCGGGCGTCGGGACGGATTCGCCCCGGCGCCGATCAGCGACTATGCGGAGATGATCGAGGCCCTCGGGCCTGAGCACTGCCGGGTCTTCGCCGCGCGCGTCGACGGGCGGGTCGTCGCCTGGTCGCTGGTGACGCTGAACTCGGGGCGGGCCGTGCGCTACTACGCGGCCATGCGCACCGACGCCATGCGGATGCATGTGACCGACCGACTGCTGTACGCCGAATGCTGCGAGCTCGGACGCCAGGGAGTCACCGCCTACGACCTCATGGGCATCGGCAGCGACTTCTCCCCCACCTTGAAGGGTCTTAACGAATTCAAGACCAAGTTCACCGAGGACGTCACCGCCGTCGCCCCCGACCGGGACGTCCCTGTGCGTTCCGGCTTCTATGCGGCCCTGCGTACGGCGGGGCGGATTCGCGGCCTTCTCCGGCGTGGCCGCTAGAAGGCACCGCGGAAGGAAACGCGCAATCCGGTGGCGATAGCCCCAAGGTCACCGGTCCCCGTCCGGGGCTACCGGTTACCCGCCCCGTCCGCCACCGCACGGATCATGGCCTCCAAAGTCTCCCCGGTGACGTCGGTGGGCAGACACAGGCATCGCGCCGTCATGTCATCGCTGACCGGCACCAGGGCCCTGTCAAGCGCATCGAGACCGAAGGCCGTCGGTTCGGCGACCCCGGGAAACAGCTCGGGTCGATACCAGCGTTCCGCGTAGGCTCCTCGGGCCCTCACCGAGGCGATCAACCGCTCGGCTGACTCGGTGTCGGCGGCGAGCAGAGGGAATCGGAGCAGGGGCTGGGGCTCCCCGGCGAGAACGCCCGCGGGGACGGAGATGCCGGGGACATCCGCCAGAGCCACGCGCAGACGTCCCACCACGCCGCGTCGAACCGACTCGTTTCCGTCAAGACCGTGCAGACCCGCGCATGCGCGCTCACGCATCCACCCCGACATTCCCATCGGCGCATAGGGAAGACGCCCGCGCATCTCCGCGTCCGCGATGGGAGGTTCATACCACCCGTGCCGCGTCAGCCAGGACCGCATCCGACTCCCGAGATCCCCTGGAAGCCTGCCCAGCACCCTGTTCTCGTTCACATAGATCCGGCACACCCGATCGAGATGCCCGGAAGGGGATTTCAGACCCGTCAGGGCGCCGCGCATCGCGGCGTCGAGCCGGGGATCCCGCTCCGCCAGACGCGGATTGATCCACACCGCCCCACCGAAGCGGGTGGGAAGCATCTTCTCCACTCCGAAGGAGTGCACCGACACGTCGGCGAGGGGGCGTCCGCCCTCGTCCAGGGCCATGCGCGCGACGCAATGGGCGCAGTCCTCGACCAGCAGGGCCCCCATGCCGGACGCGGCGGATGCCAGGCGGCGAGAGGAGGGGCCGTCGATGAGGCCGAAGGTGTGCTGAAGCATGACCGCCCGGACGGGCCCATCCCCCTCCACGAGATCGGGGTCGAGGGACAGGGTCGAGGGGTCGACGTCCGCGTATCGCACCTCCAGGCCGGACGCGATGACCGGCGTCACGGCGGTGCAGCAGGTGAACAGCTGGGTGAGGACGTCGCCGTCGCCTGATCTCGTCCGCAGCGCCCGGAGCACGACCTCCATGCCGTATCGTGCCTTGAACACCGGGAACCAGTCGGACGGATCCGTCCCCGTCCTGGCGGCGAGCATCCCGGCGAGTTCTCCGAAGGAATCCGCCGACCGCCGTCCCCGAGAAACGGGTGACTCCGACTCCGAGACGTCCGGCATGGAACGCTCCTTCCCGTCCGATCCGCTCGCGGACGGAACCGCGGGGAATATCGGCCCATTGTATAATGCCCCTGTTCCCGCGGAGGGAAGGGACTCCCCCGCATCCCGAGAGAAACCGGCAGGCATGACCTCATTCCAGGCAGTGATCCTTGGTGGCGACCTTGGCGCGTATGCACTCGCGCGTGAGCTCAATGACGCATACGGCACCATACCGACCATGGTCACGGCCTTCGATCCCGCCGCCATCCGCGATTCACGGATCCTGAGAAGACATGGCTTCGAACACGCCTCCCAGGAGCGTCCCCTCGTGGACGAGCTGCTGCGCATCGGACGCGACCTCCGTGCTTCGCATCCCGACGAGCCCGTGCTTCTTCTCGCGAACACCGACTGGCGCATCCACGTTCTGGCGGCGCACCGCCGAGAGCTGGAACGTCACTTCCTTCTGCCGATCCCCCCAGTGGACGTCATCGAGCAGGTCAGCGACAAGCAGACCTTCGAAAGGCTGGCCACGGCGCAGGGCATGCCGGTCCCCCGCTCCTTCTACGTGGATTTCTCGTCGGCAGGCTCCGGAGACTGGACGCCGGCACCGCTGCCGGACGACTTCCCCTTCCCCGTGGTGGCCAAGCCCGCGGACAGCTCCCAGTACGAGAACCTCGTCTTTCCGGGCAGACAGAAGGTGTATCGCATCGACGACCGCTCCGCGCTCGACGACCTGTGGCATCGGCTGTCCGAGGCCGGATTCCGTGGCGTGTTCGTCGTCCAGGAGCTCATCGGAGGCGACGACACCGGAATGTATTCGGCGACGGCGTACGTGGACTCCACGGGAGCCGTGTCCCTGCTGTGCTCCGCGCACGTCCTGCTGGAGGAGCATCATCCGGCGACCCTCGGCAACCCCTGCGCGATGATCACCGAGGCGCACGAGGAGATTCTCACGCCCGTCCGCCGCTTCCTTGAATCCCTCCCCTACCGGGGCTTCGCCAACTTCGACGTCAAACGCGACCCGCGCACCGGGCGTTTCCTCTTCCTCGAAGTCAACCCGCGCATCGGACGCAACAGCTTTTACGTGGCCGCCGCGGGGGTCAATCCGATGGAGGCGCTCGTCTCCGACGTCGTCGAGGGAAGGCCTCTGCCGCCGGCCATCGCCCGGGGCGAGGCGCTGTACTCCATCATCCCGGACCGTCTGCTGCGTCGCTACGTGACCGACCCGGCGCTGGCGAAGCAGGTGCGTCGGCTTCAGCGCGCCGGCAGGGTCAGCCCGCAGCGCAATCCCCGGGACATGTCACCCAGACGCCGTCTGAGACTGCTGGAATCGGAACTCAACCAGTACCGGAAGTTCAACCGCTACTATCCGCGTCCCACCGACACGGGATTCTGATCCGGTCCGCTCGGCGATCTTCCTCCAGAGGAGGACCCGTCCGCCCCCGGAACATCCGCAAGGCGCTGGCTGATCACGGTCGTCACGCCGTCGGAGCGCATCGTCACGCCATAGATGTCGTCGGCGATGGACATCGTGCGCTGCTGATGGGTGATGACGATGAGCTGGGCGTGCTCCCGCAGCCGCTTCATCGCCTCGAGGAGCCTGGTGAGATTGACGTCATCGAGCGCGGCCTCCACCTCGTCCATGACGTAGAAGGGGCTCGGACGGGCCGTGAAGATGGCGAACAGCAGCGCCAGAGCGGTCAGCGAGCGCTCCCCTCCGGACAGCAGGCTGAGCTGGCGCACGCGCTTGCCGGCGGGGCTGGCCTCGACGAGGACGCCCGAGGAGAGCAGGTCGTCGGGGTCCTCGAGCCGTAGACGTCCGCGACCCCCCGGGAACAGCGTGGCGAAGACCTCCTGGAACGCCGCCGCCGTATCCTCGAACGCGGAGCGGAACACCTCGGTCATGGTGGAGTCGATGCCCTTCACCAGCTGCAGCAGGTCCCGCCGCCCCGATGCCACGTCATCGCGCTGAGAGACGAGGAAGCGATGCCTCTCCTCCAACGCGTCGTACTCCTCGGCGGCCAGTGGGTTGACCTTCCCCAGCGCCTGCAGACGACGGGCCGCCTCGTCGCGCCGCCTCTCCTGCTCGGCACGGACGTACGGCACGGTGCGGTATATGACGGACGCGTCGGAATCGTCGGGGTCGCCGTCCTCCTGAACAATGGGCACGTCGTCGGCGTCGCCTCCGGTGCGGTGGGTGACGGCCGCATCCTGCACGACGGCATCCTGCGGACCCACACCCTTCACGGCAGGGTTCTGCGCGGAGTCCCGATCCACCGTCTCCTGATGAAGCGCCGTGGGACCGAACGGGACGGGATTGCCGTCGTCGTCCAGAACGGGCACGGGCACGTTCGGTCCGTAGGCGTGGATGAGCTCGTCGAGACCCATGCCGACGTCGTCGGCCACACCGGCCGCCAGACGGTCGAGGTCCGCCGCCGCCCTCTGGACCTCCAGATCGAGCTCATGGGCGCGCATCTGCAGGCGGGTGACCTCAGGCTCGACCTTCACCCGCTCGGCTCGCAGAGCGCGAAGGCGCTCGTTGGTCCCCGCAAGCTCCTCGCGCAGTCCGTCGCGTCTGAGGGCCACGCGGTCCCGGGCCGCGTCGGCGACGGCCGCCGCATCCCGTGCCTCGACCGCAATGGCTTCGGCTCGGCGCGCACGGGACTCGGACGCCTCGTTGCGCTCGCGGATGCGGCGCCGTCTCTGCTCGGCCCTCTCCGCCTCATCGGCGAGCAGACCGGTCTGGCGAACCAGGGACTCCTGGCTTCTCCGGGCGTCCTTCCATGCCAGCGTCGCCTCCATCTCATGGTTGCGCGCGGCGGTCAGAGACTGCTCGAGGTCCCTTTCGCGATGCGCGAGCTCGTCGGGGTCGGCATCCTGGCCGGAGGGCACATTCGAGGCCTTCTCAAGAGCATGGCGCAGATCGTCCAGCCGGGAGCGATGGGACCTCTCCTCCTGAGCGGTCTGGTCTCGACGGTCGGTCACCTGCCCAAGCCGCCTGTCCACCTCCCGGGCACGATTGCGAAGGGACTCCCGCGCCCTGCGCTCCTCACGGATCCGTACGCGCACCTCCGTCAGCTCCCGCTGGCGCGCATCCACGGCCGTGCGCGCCTCGTCGCGCGCGCCGGCGAGACGTTCCGCATCCTGAGCGAGCGCGGCCGCATCCCTGCGGAAACGCGCCCCGCGACGACGGGCATGATCGCTCTGGGAGACGAGCAGAAGCTCCGAAGCGGCATCGCCCGTTCCCGCGACGATGCCGACGCGCCCGACGAGCACTCCCTCGGGCGTCACGGCGACCCGCCATCGCGAATTCCGAAGAGCCTCCTCCGCCGAACTCAGATCGTGGACCGCGGCCACATCCTTCACGATTCCGCGCACCGCATCCCGGATGCCTTCCGCCATCACCTGGTCGTCCGCCTCGGGGTCGGCGTTCACGAAGAAGGCGAGGGGGACCGTCGACGCGGAGGCGTCCGAACTCCCGCCGTCGGGGCAGGGGCGGGAATCGGCGGCGTCATCCATCCTCCCGTGGTCGCCCTCCTCGGAAGGCGACCCTCCCGCGCAGGCGGGCTCCCGCGGATGGATGACGGCGAGTCGTCCGGATTCCTCACGAAGCACGCCGGCCGCCATCGCCAGTGCATCCTTCCTGCCCGAGACGACCAGAGAGGACGACAGCGCTCCCAGGGCGCGGTCCACGGCCTTCTCCCACCCGTCGGAGACGCGGATCATGCCGGAAAGGCGCCCGCGCACGAGCGCCGCCGCCTGGGAATCGGAAAGACCGGACGAACCGCGTCCGGCGAGGGTCTCCTCCAGGGCCGCGGCCTTCGCCTCCTGCGAGATGGCGGAGGATTCGGCCTCCCTCTGGCGTCTCTGCGCCTCCGCCAGCTCCTCCTGACGTCGTGAAAGCAGCGCCCGTGCCTCCTCGAGGAGCGCCTCGGCATCGCGGAGAGCGTCCTCGGGGGTCTGCTCGGAGACGCCGAGGTCGGCATGAAGCTCGTCGCTCTGCCGCCGCAGCCGCTCATGCTGCTCCTCGAGGTCGGCGAGACGCGAGACGGCGACCTGCACGGCGGCCTCCTCGGTCGAGACGAGCCGACGCAGCTTCGTCTCGCGCCCCTCCCGGTCCTTTGCGGCCTGACGCAGCTGCGTGATCGTCTGTCGAACGGCGGCAAGTCGTCGCTCCGCCTCGGCACGAGCCTCCACGGCCCTGTCGCAGTCCAGGCGCCGCTCGGCCACCTGGCTCTCCGCGCCGGATGCCTGGGCTCCAAGCTCCTCCGCACGAGCGCGCAGAATCTCCGGATCCTCCCCCGGATGGGCGGTGATCGAGGCACGTTCGGACCGCGCCCGCTCCGTGGCGACCGAGTCCAGGGAACGCAGACGCTCCGCGATCGAGGACAGCTCATGCCACTGCTTTTCGCAGAGGGCGAGGTCGGGATCGGATCCGGTGGACCTCTCCTCGAGAGTGGCGACGGCGGCACGCAGGGAATCCAGCCGGCGCGTCCCCTCGGACAGACGCGCAGAGACGTCGCGCGCGTCGGACGCGGCCCGCTCGGCGCACCGGCGCAAGGCCGACGCGTCATCCGCCGCGATGCGCGCCTTTGCATCCCGCAGGGTCGCGGCCACCCTGTCGGCGCGCTTCGACATCCGCGCCTGGCGGCCCAGGGGCTTGAGCTGCCTGCGAATCTCCGCGATGAGGTCGTCCAGCCTGGCAAGGTTGTCCTGGGTGGCCTCCAGCTTGCGCAGCGCCCTCTCCTTGCGCCGTCGGTGCTTGAGAATGCCCGCGGCCTCCTCGATGAACGCGCGGTTCCCGGCCGGATCGGCGCGGAGAATCTCATCGAGGCGTCCCTGGCCGACGATGACATGCATGCGCTGGCCGAGACCCGTGTCGCTGAGCAGCTCCTGAACGTCGAGAAGCCGGCACTGACGGCCGTTGATGGCGTATTCCGAGCCTCCGGACCGGAACACCGTGCGGCTGATCGACACCTCGGCGTAGGGGATGTCGAGGGCATGGTCCGAATTGTCGATGGTCAGCGTCACCTGCGCCCGTCCCAGCGCGGGGCGTGACGCGGTGCCGGCGAAGATGACGTCCTCCATGGCCGTGCCGCGCAGGACGCGAGCCCCCTGCTCCCCCATCACCCACGCGAGGGCGTCGACGATGTTCGACTTGCCTGAGCCGTTGGGACCGACGACCGCCGTCAACCCCGGCCCGAAGCGCAGCGTCGTGGCCGAGGCGAAGGATTTGAAGCCTCTGAGGGTCAGCTCCTTGAGATACATATGACCGCCGGTCTAGGCCTTCGCCCGCTCGGACTTCGGCTTGGCAAGATCCGGGTCGGGCGTCTCCCTGAGCAGGGTCCGAGCGTCCCCGGCAGTGACGAAGCTGCCGCAGACGAGCACGCCATGCCCATAGCCCACGCCCAGCTCGTCCGCGGCATCGACGAGGTCCACAGCCCGCTGGATGGCGTCGGGAAGCGCATCCTCCCGCAGGACCCGATCCCGCCCGAACACGCCCACGGCGACCTTCTCGAGCTCCTCGGCGGGCATGACGCGTCCCCGCCACGAGTTCTCCGTGACCACCACCTGGCTGAGCAGTGGTTCAAGCACGCCGAGATACTCCTCGACCTGCTTGTCGCGCATCATCGCGACCACGCCGACGAGCTGCGCGAAGTCGTAGTTCTCCTCGATGGCCGCACGCAGCGATTCGGCGGCGTTGACGTTATGCCCGCCGTCGATGATGATCGTGGGCGAGGTCCGCACCTGCTCGATGCGTCCGGGCACCGTGACCGTGGACAGCGCCTGCGAGACGATGTCCGGGTCCAGCCGACCGGCCACGGGGATGACCGTTTCCGCGGCGGCGAGCGCGGCGAGCGCGTTATGCGCCTGGTGGACCCCGAACTTCGCGATGGGCGTCTCCTCGTAGGCGCCGTTCGTCGTGCGCAGCGTGGCCACCTGGCCGCCGACGGCGGGCTTGCGGGAGACCACCTCGATCTCCTCGCCGTCGCGCAGCACGGTGGCCTGCGCCTTCCGGGCGGCGTCCATGAGGATCGGCATGACCTTCTCCTCATGCGGCTGCGGTCCGATGATGGCCGTGCAGCCGGGCTTGATGATGCCCGACTTCTCGGTGGCTATCTGCTCCACCGTGTCCCCCAGCCACTGCATGTGGTCCATGTCGACGGGACCGATGACGGCCGCGTCCGCGTCAAGCACGTTCGTCGCATCCCAGCGGCCGCCCATGCCGACCTCCACGACGGCCACGTCCACCGGGGCGTCGGCGAAGCGCCAGATGGCCATGGAGGTGAGCACCTCGAAGAAGCTCATGGGCGGCTTGCCAAGCGCGGCCATGCGGGCGTCGACGAGCCCCGCGAGGCCGCGGATCTGATCCCATACGTCGATGAAGTCGTCGTCGGATAGGGATTCGCCGTCGATGGCGATGCGCTCGTTGATCCGCTCGAGATGAGGCGAGGTGTACAGTCCCGTGCGCAGCCCGTAGGCCCGGCAGATGGCCTCGGCCATGCGTGCCATGGATCCCTTGCCGTTGGTGCCGGTGATGTGGATGACGCGGAAGGAGTCCTCCGGATGCCCCAGAAGGTCGAGCATCATCGTCATGCGGTCGAGGTCGAGGTTCGTCGTGTTGTGCTCGGGCGGGCGGCTCATGATGTTCCTCACGACATCCTTCATGCTTTCGCCGTTCCTGTTGGGATGCTCGAATGACATGTGCTGGCGACGCCCCTTCGACTCGTAGGTTCCCTCCGGCCGCCACGGCGGCCGCACGCCCGACAGCGCCGGGCGCCTCCGCGCGGACGCGCCGCGCGGTCCTGCCCATTCTAGGAGGCGCCGGGGAGCATATGCGGCAGCGAGCGCCGTTTGCGCGCTGGGATGAGGTCGGTGGGCATGCCGCGACTAGGATGGGCCGCGGAACTGCAGGGTCACGGCCCGCCTCCCCCGAAGCCTACGACGGCGACGAACGCCGTGAAGGCACCGCCGCGGACGGGCCGGATCAGATCGGCCGGGGCGATGCCTTGCCAACGACGCCGACGGAAACAGCACGGAGATATCGGAGGATACATGGAGGACGTCATCACGCCGAACGACAGACGATACGAGCAGGAGGAACGCGGTCACGCCCCCGGGGACGACCAGCCGATGTCGGACCGGGTCAACAACCGCTCGCTGCGACCGGACAGCACGGCGTTCCGAGAATTCATGACCACCGGCTGGGACAACCGCGAGCCCGACGTCCGGCCGCTTCCCTCCAGCGCCTTCACGCCGAAGCGTCTGGAGGAACTGGGACGCCGCTTCCCCGGTGAACGGCTGGTGATTCCCGCCGGCCAGCCGAAGGTGCGCAACAACGACTGCGACTACGCCTTCCGCCCCGACACGGCCTTCGCCTACTACACGGGTCTCGGCCAGGACTACGAGGCCGGAGCGGTGCTCGTCCTCGACCCCGTCGACCCGGCGAGCCCCGAGGCGGCGCGTGGCGTGACCCACCGTCCGGAGCTCTTCGTCGCGCCACGCGCGGACAACAGCACCAGCGACTACTACCGCGACCCGCATTACGGCGAGTACTGGGTGGGGCCGCGCGCGGGCCTGCGCGAGCTGCAGGCGATGACGGGCATCCAGACGCATGACATAGCCCAGCTCGAGGACGCCATCGGCAAGGACGTCGGCTCCGAGGCCGGCGCCGTGCGGGTGCGGGTCATCCGCGAGACCGACCCGAAGCTGACGGACCGCGTCGAGGCCGTCCGCCAGGCCAACGGCTTCCCGGACTCGGACCATAACGAGGACGACGACGACAGGCTCCACGAGTTCGTCTCGGAGCAGCGCATGGTCAAGGACTCCTACGAGGTCGGCGAAATCCGCCGCGCCGTCGAGGCGACGAAGCACGGTTTCGACCGCGTGCTCACCCGTCTGCCCCATGTCGTCGGCAGGCCTCGCTCCGAGCGCATCCTCGAAGGGGCGTTCAACGCCGTGGCCCGCGAGGAGGGCAATGCCGTCGGATACGACACCATCATCGCCTCCGGCGCCCATGCGCCCATCCTGCACTGGATGCGCAACACCGGGGTGGTGGGAGCCGACGAGATGCTGCTCATCGACGCCGGCGTCGAGGTCGACAGCCTGTACACCGCGGACATCACGCGCACCTTCCCCGTCGGGGGCCGCTTCTCTCCTCTTCAGCGCCGGCTGTACCAGGCGGTGCTGGACTCCCAGCAGGCGGGCTTCGATGCCGCCCGTCCCGGTGCGACGTATTCCGACATCCATCATGCATGCATGCGGGTCATCGCCCAGCGGCTGCATGAGTGGGGGATTCTCCACGTGGACGTCGAGGAGGCGCTCTCCCCCGAGGGTCAGCAGCATCGTCGGTGGCTGGCGTGCGGCGTGGCCCATCACCTGGGGCTTGACGTCCACGACTGCGCGCAGGCGCGCTACGAGTCCTATCAGGGCGCGACCATCACGCCCGGCATGACCTTCACCATCGAGCCGGGGCTGTACCTCGCGCAGAACGACCTGCTGCTCCCCCCGGAGATGCGCGGCATCGGCATCCGCATCGAGGACGACGTGCTGATGACCGTCGACGGCCCGGAATGGATCTCGAAGGACATCCCCAAGCAGATCGACGACGTGGAGCGCTGGATGGCCGAGCGCGCCGCCGCGCACGAGGACGCATGACCACGCCGGCCTTCGTCCGCGAACTGCGTCGCTCCATCGGCCACTCGCCCCTGTGGCTGTCGGGCATCACCGCCTACGTCAGGGATGACGAGGGTCGCGTGCTGCTCGGGCGTCGCGCGGACACCGGCGAGTGGGCCCTTGTCTACGGCATCATCGAGCCCGGGGAGCAGCCGGCGGACACGGTCTTTCGCGAGGTGCGCGAGGAGACCGGCGTCGACGTCGAGGTCGTGGCCCTGGTGGCCGTCTCCTCGTCGTCGCGACTCGTCACCTACCCCAACGGCGATCAGGCGCGGTATCTCAACGTGAGCTTCCTGTGCCGCCCCCGGCTGGGCGGGAACAACCGGCCGTCCGTGTCCGACGACGAAAACCTTGAGGTCGGCTGGTTCCGCCAGGACTCACTGCCGAATCCGCTGGCGGGCAGCACGGCGAGGCGGATGCGCGAGGTGGAGGACTGGCTGGATCGAGCCGAAGGGCCTGATCATGATGCCAGAACCCTGTTCAGCGCCCACTGAGCATCACCTGACCCGACGCGTCCTCATATCTGGACGCCCGAGGGGATCCATGCGTGTTCCCACCATGTCTCAGGAGTCCTCCCCACCCGTGTTCCGGACGTTCGGAGGAGCGCCGGACGGGACCATGCGGGTTCAGTCGATCGGGTCCGCGGCGATGAGCTCATGCAGCCGCTCGCGATGCACGCGCTGCTCGCGTGGATCGGGCACCGGAAGGGATGCCAGGAGCCGACGGGTGTACGGATCCGAGGGATGCTCCATGATCTGCGAGGCGTCCCCGTGCTCGACGATCCGCCCGTGATGCATGACCATGATCCTGTCGGCGAGCATGTCGACGACGGCGAGGTCATGGGTGATGAACAGGCAGGCAAAGCCGATCTCCGTCTGCAGACGGGCGAAGAGCTGCAGCACCTTGGCCTGCACGGACACGTCAAGAGCGGACGTCGGCTCGTCGGCGATGAGCAGATCCGGTCTGAGGGCCAACGCACGGGCCAGGGAGGCCCTCTGGCGCTGTCCTCCCGAAAGCTCATGGGGGAAGCGGTCCATGTACGCGCGGGGCAGCTGCACCATCTCGAGCAGATCGCCCACGTACGTCCGCGCCTCCTGCACCGAAGGATAGCGGTGGTGGACGATCAGTGGTTCGGCGACGTTCTGGACGATGGTCATCAACGGGTCGAAGGAGCTGCCCGGATCCTGGAACACGAAGCCGATATGCGCCCTATGCGGCCGGAAGTCCCTCTCCCTGACGCCGTTCATCTCCACGCCCAGCACCTTCAGAGAGCCGCCGGAAACCCTCTGGAGGCCGGCGATGGCACGGCCCGTGGTGGATTTGCCGGAACCCGACTCCCCCACCAGACCGAGCACCTCGCCGTGATGGATGTCGAAGTCGACGCCGTCCACGGCGACGAAGTCGGGCTGCATAAGACGCCCGGGATAGGTGATGGTCAGACCCTTCGCGCTGACGGCCAGCGGCCTGTCCTTCCAGTCGCCTTTCCGCTCGATGCGACGCCCCTGCTCGTCGTGGACGACGATGCGCTGCCCGATGCGGGGGACCGCGGCCAGCAGCCTCTTCGTGTACTCGTCCTGCGGATGGTAGAACACCTGCTCCACGTCGCCCTGCTCGACGACATGCCCGCGATACATGACCACGACCTGGTCGGCTATGTCGGCGATGACGCCCATGTTGTGCGTGATGATCAGAACGCTGGCGCCGAACTCGTCCCTGGCCAGCCTCAGCAGGTCGAGGATCTCCGCCTGGACGGTGACGTCAAGGGCCGTGGTGGGCTCATCGGCGAGGATAAGGCCAGGGTTGAGCACCAGAGCCATCGCGATGACGATGCGCTGCTTCTGCCCCCCCGAGAACTGGTGAGGATAGTAGTCCACGCGGGTCTGAGGGTCGGGGATGCCGACCTTGCCGAGAATCTCGATGCATCGGCGTCGCAGCTCCCGGCGGTCGGTGACCCCATGCGCCCGCAATCCCTCGGCGATCTGCCAGCCGATGGTGAAGACGGGGTTGAGAACGGCTCCGGGCTCCTGGAAGACCATGGCCGCCCGATCGCCTCGCATGCGGCGCAGATCCTCGCCTTTGAGGGACAGCACGTCGACCCCCGTGCCGTCCTTCCTTCCCGCGAGATACACGGCGCCGGAGGTGGTGGCCGTCTCGGGCAGCAGCTTGATGATGGAGCGTGCGGTGACGGATTTGCCCGACCCGGACTCGCCGACCACGCCGACGACCGTCCGCCGCGGGATGGTGAAGCTCACCCCGTCGATGGCCCGGATGGACCCGGCGTCGGTGATGAACGAGACCCCCAGATCCTCGATGCGCGCAAGCTCGTCGGCGGCGAGATGCTTCGTCCCGGCGGGTCCTGTTCCAGCCGAGGAGGCGGCTTGCGGCCCGGAGGCCTCGACGGCGACGTCCATGGTCTTCGTGCTCATCAGGACTCCTTCCCGGAGATCTTCGGTGATGACGTGTCGCCGCCATCGGCATCATCTCCGGCCACGCGATGGCCGGAGAATCGCGGTTCGTCGGGTCCGGCGTCCATGACGACGGCCTCGGATCCGCTTTCCAGCCAGGCCAGAGCGCCGTTGCCGGCCGCGTTCTGCGAGGAGGGGTCAACGGAGGTGTCCTCGATCGAGCCGATGACCTCGCCGGCGGACTTCCGGGCGCGAAGCCTCGGGTCGGCGAGGTCGTTGAGGGATTCGCCCACAAGGGTGATTCCCAGGACGATGAGCACGATGGCCATGCCGGGGAACACCGATGTCCACCAGATGCCCGCGGTCACGTCGGCCACCGAACGGTTGAGGTCGTAGCCCCATTCGGCGGCGGCGGTGGGCTCGATGCCGAATCCGAGGAAGCCCAGTCCGGCAAGGGTGAGGATGGCCTCCGAGGAGTTGAGGGTGAGGATGACGGGCAGGGTGCGCGTGGAGTTGCGCAGCAGATGCGTGCTCATGATCCGCCAGGTGGAGGCGCCGACGACCTTCGCCGACTCGACGTACGCGGACTCCTTGATGCGCACCACCTCGGATCGGATTACCCGGAAGTACTGCGGAATGTATACGACCGTGATGGAGATGCCCGAGGCGAGGATGCCCCCCCACAGGCTCGACTGTCCCCCGGAGATCATGATGGCCATCAGAATCGCGAGCAGCAGGGAGGGGAAGGAGTAGATGGCGTCGGCGATGACGACGAGCACCCGGTCGATCCATCCGCCGAAGTAGCCCGAGACGAGGCCGAGGAAGACCCCGGCAAATATGGACAGCAGCACGGCCACGATGATGGCGATGACCGCGGTCCGGGCGCCCCAGACGGTGCGGCTGAACACGTCGAAGCCGCCCACGGTGGTGCCCCAGATATGCGTTGAGCTCGGCGCCGCCTGAGTCGGGAAGGACCTCCCGCCGGAATCCTTGATCTGCGAGTATCCATAGGGGGCGATGACGGGCGCGAGAATCGCCACCAGAACGAAGACGGCCGTGATGGCCAGCCCGGCGACGAGCATGCCCTTCTGCCATCCCACGGAGATGCGAAGGTCACGGATGATCGGCAGACGGGACAATGCGGAGGAACGGCGGGACGACCTGAGCGCATCGACGCGGTCGTCGCCCCCCGCCGAAGCGGGACGGGGTTCGGAGGCTGCCATGTCAGTACCTCACTCTCGGATCGATGAGCGCGCTGATCACGTCGACGATGAAGTTGACCACGGAGACGATGACGGCGATGAGGATGACGATGCCCTGGACGGCGACGAAGTCGCGCGCCTTGAGGTAGGTCGACAGCATGAATCCCAGCCCCTTCCATTCGAAGGTGGTCTCCGTGAGCACCGCGCCGGCGAGCATCATGGCGATCTGCATGCCCATCACCGTGATGATGGGGATGAGCGCCGGACGCCAGGC
>NZ_CAUTOG010000035.1:0-15865 GCF_963540075.1 uncultured Bifidobacterium sp. | reverse complement strand
CCATCATCCCTGCGGATGATGATGCCGCTGGCGGATACGGGTGGGGCCCGGAACGCGTTCCCACGTTCCGGGCCCCACACGCCGGACAGCCGTTCCGGCGCAGCCTTCCCCTCATGCGATGCGGACGTCCGGCTCCCCCCGCCGGACGCATCCGCTCCGCGCAGACCGCTACTTGGCCAGGCCGGACTCGCGCACGGCCTCGAAGCCGCCCTTGAGGTCGTCGAGGATGTCCTCGATGTTCTCCGTGCCGATCGACAGACGGATGGTGCCGGGGTGAATCCCCTGGTCCTCGAGCTCCTCCGGGGACTCCTGCGAATGGGTCGTGGAGCCAGGGTGGATGACGAGGCTCTTGACGTCGGCCACGTTCGCCAGCAGGCTGAACAGATGGAGGTTGTTGATGAAGACGCGAGCCGCGTCCTTGCCTC
Organism: uncultured Bifidobacterium sp.; assembly: GCF_963540075.1. Lineage (GTDB taxonomy): Bacteria > Actinomycetota > Actinomycetes > Actinomycetales > Bifidobacteriaceae > Bifidobacterium. Next base: position 15,440 of record NZ_CAUTOG010000035.1, on the reverse strand, counting down.
CCTTGATCTCGAAGGTGAAGATCGAGCCGGCACCCTTCGGGAAGTACTTCTTGTACAGCTCATGGTCACGGCGTCCGGGGATCGCCGGATGCGAGACGGATTCGACCTCGGGGACCGTCTGCAGGTAGTCGACGACCTTCAGGGCGTTCTCCACATGGCGTTCGACGCGCAGCGACAGCGTCTCGGTGCCCTGCAGCAGCAGGAACGCCGCGAAGGGGCTGATGGTGGCGCCGGTGTCGCGCAGCAGGATGGCGCGGGCTCGGGTGACGAAGGCCGCAGGGCCGAGGGCCTCGTAGAAGTTCAGACCATGGTAGGAGGGGTCCGGCTCGGTGAGGGTCGGGAACTTGCCCGGCACCTGGTTCCAGTCGAACTTGCCGCCCTCGACGAGGACCCCGCCGAGCGTGGTGCCGTGGCCGCCGATGAACTTGGTGGCGGATTCCACGACGACGTCGGCGCCGTGCTCGAGCGGACGGAACAGGTACGGGGTGGCGAAGGTGTTGTCGACGATCACCGGCAGGTGGTGGCGATGCGCGATCTCCGAGATGGCCTCGAAGTCGGGCAGGTCGGCGTTCGGGTTGCCGAAGGTCTCGAAGTAGACGAGCTTGGTGTTGTCCTGGATGGCGTCCTCGAAGTTCTGGGGGACCTCGGGGTCGACGAAGGTGGTGGTCACGCCGTCGCGGGGCAGCGTGTGGCGCAGCAGGTTGTAGGTGCCGCCGTAGATGTTCTTGGAGGCGACGATGTGGTCGCCGGTCTGGGTGATGTTGCGGACGGCGTACTCCACGGCCGCGGCCCCCGAGGCCACGGCGAGTCCGGCGGTTCCGCCCTCGAGGGCGGCGATGCGGTCCTCGAACACGCCCTGCGTGGAATTGGTCAGACGGCCGTAGATGTTGCCGGGATCGGCGAGCCCGAAGCGTGCCTCGGCATGATCGAAGTCATGGAAGACGTAGCTCGTCGTCGCATAGATCGGGACGGCTCGGGAATCGCTGGCCGGATCGGCCTTCTCCTGGCCCACATGCAGCTGCAGGGTCTCGAAATGATACTTTCTGGTGTTCTCCGCCATGATGGCTCCTCGTGTTTCGTTGTCTCTGACGTTCGCCTCCGGTGGACCGCCCCTGCCGGATCCGTTCCATCGGTGCTGTCTGCGACCTTAGGACGTCGGCGCCGACGGCGGCAAGCCCGCGGTTATCGCGGTTGTCTATAGCCGGTGCCTGCGTGGCGTAAACACGGGCTTCGCGGACCTCCATGCGAGCCTGTGGAACGTCGTCACCAGACCCGCCACGGAGGTGCGACACGCCGGAGCGCCATCCTTCCCGATCAAGGCGGCCCCCATCCGTGGACGGACGCGGCATCCGCATGCGTCGTCCTGGCCTATGGGTCTGGGCTCATAGGCCCGCTTCCGGGGCGCGTCCGAAGGCGGGTCCCGCAGCGCGGAGCGGACCCCCGAAGGTATTAGCATCGGAGGGATGCCGCCGGACCGGTCCGCGGGGCGCCCCGCGACGGCCGGAAGGGCGCCCCTCCGCGGAAGCGGGACGGGGGTGGAGGACGGCGACGAAGGAAAGGACGATCATGACGGACGATACGGTTTTCTACAGGCGCGACCCGGAGTACATCCCCCGGGTGGCGGCGGTGCATGACATGTGCGGATACGGCAAATGCTCGCTCACGGCGGCCATCCCCATACTGTCGGCCGCCGGGTGCGACGTGTGCCCGGTGCCCACGGCCCTGTTCTCCGCGCATACGAAGTACAAGGTGTTCACGTTCCATGACACCACCGACATCCTCGACGGCTATCTGGACGCCTGGCGCGAGGAGAACGTCGACCTCGACGGCGTCTACAGCGGCTTCCTCGGATCCGCGGACCAGGTCAGGGTCATCCAGCGCCTGTATCGCGAGTATCCGAAGGCCCTGCGTCTCGTCGACCCGGTGATGGGTGACGGCGGCGCGATGTATCCCACGTACACCGAGGAGCTCTGCGACGCCATGGGCGTCCTGGCGGATGGGGCCGACGTCCTCATGCCGAACCTCACGGAGGCCTCCATCCTGACGGGACGGGAGTATCCCGGCCAGAACATCGATGACGCCGCCGTGGAGGGCCTGCTCGACGCGCTGCTCGCCCTGGGGGCGAAAAGCGTCGTTCTCAAGGGCATCGACCGCGGCGACGGGAGGCTGCGCAACTACGTCGCCACCGCCGAGGGGGGCGCGAAGGCCCGCATCGAGCTCGTCCATGACAAGCTGCCGTACATGATCCACGGCACGGGAGACGCCTTCGCCTCGGCACTGTGCGGGGCGGTGCTGGCGGGACGCGGTCTGGCGGAGTCCGCCCGTATCGCCGGCGAGTTCGTCCGGCATGCGATGGAGCACACCCGTCACCAGCCCCGCTTCGAGGAACGCGGCGTGAGCTTCGAGCTGGATCTCGGCGAGCTCACCACGCTGGTGCGGCGGTAGTTCCGCTTCCCGGCCCCACATCCAGGGGATCTCGTCGACGGCCGCGACTCGCCCTCGTTTCTGAGGCGGTGGCGCGGATGAGAGGACAGGCGGGACGCCGTATCCGACCACAGACGGCGAGACATCACGACTTTCCCACGGAAGTCGTGGTGTCCTTCGCATATGTGTCAGTCCCCGATGCCTCAGCCTCGCACGCAGCCCCTCAGTCCCGCGCCGTCGCCTGTGCAACCGGGATCGGACTCATCCGGCGCCATCCTCGGCGGTTGCGACGACAGCAGAAGCATCCCGGATCGTCACGGCGGGCATCGCCCGGCCGCGGTCCCACCGCTCAGCGACCCCTCCCTCACAGCCCGCGAGCTCGGCAGGCTCGGTGAGGAGCACGCCGCCTCCTGGCTCTGCGACCGAGGATGGAGGATCGTCGACCGCAACTGGGGGACGCGGTTCGGCGAACTGGACATCATCGCACTCGACGCCGAAAAGCGCCTCGTGTTCATCGAGGTCAAGACCAGGCGGTCGATGCTGCAGGGCGTTCCCGCGGAGGCCGTCACACCCGCCAAGCGCCTGCATCTGCGACGCGCGGCGGCCCAATGGCTGACCGCATCGCCGCGCGGACGGATCCGCCATCATGAGGTGCGCTTCGACGTCATCGCCATCGACGCCTCGGGACAGGCCCCGGTCATCACCCATATCGAGGGGGCGTTCTGATGGCGATCGGCAGCGCCCTGTCCGTCGGCCTGATCGGCCTGCAGGCCTTCGTCGTCGACATGCAGGCCTTCGTCTCCCCCGGCCTGCCCTACTTCTCCATCATCGGGCTCCCCGACGCCTCCCTGAGCGAGGCGCGCGAACGCGTGAAATCCGCCTGCCAGGCGAGCGGATTCGCCTGGCCGCAGACCCGTGTGACGGTGAACCTGTCCCCCGCCTCGCTGCCCAAGCGCGGATCCTCGCATGACCTCGCCATCGCCGCCAGCGTGCTCAGCGCGGCCGGGGCCATCCCCCACGACTGTCTGGCGGATGTCGTGGTGCTTGGGGAGGTCAATCTCGACGGGTCGGTGCTGCCCATCACCGGTCTGCTGCCCATCCTGCTGCATCTGCGCGAGCGCGGCATGCGTCGGGTCATCGTCCCCAGAGCCAACAGGGAGGAGGCGGATCTGGTGCCCGGCCCGGACGTGGTCGCCGTGGGCCATGTCGGCGAACTCATGGAGCTGATGGGCGGCTCGTCCCGCTACCAGCCGCGTGACGCCTCCAGATCCGACGCCCGGCAGGACGTCGCGGGACCCCCCACGCGCACCCCGCAGCCCATCGGCGACATGGCGGAGGTCCTCGGCCAGGAGGAGGCCAAGCACGCCCTGCTCATCGCGGCCGCAGGAGGACACCATCTGCTCATGACGGGCCCTCCCGGAGCCGGGAAGACGATGCTGGCCTCGCGGCTGCCGGGCATCATGGCCCCTCTGGACGAGGCGCAGCAGCTCGAGGTCGCCTCGGTGCGGTCGATCTGCGGAACGCTGTCCGCCTACGGCATCACGGGCGTGCCGCCGTACGAGGCCCCGCATCACACGGCGTCCACGGCCGCCCTCGTCGGGGGCGGGTCGGGGACGGCGTCTCCTGGGGCTGTGACCCGCGCGCATCACGGCGTGCTGTTCATGGACGAGGCGCCGGAGTTCTCCCCGAGGGCCCTGCAGACGCTGCGCGAGCCGCTGGAGTCGGGGATCGTCTCCCTGTCCCGGTCGAAGGGGACGACCCACTATCCGGCACGCTTCCAGCTCGTCATGGCCGCCAATCCCTGCCCCTGCGGGTACGGCTACGGGACGGGCGAGCGCTGCACCTGCCGGGAGAGGGAGCGTCTGCGGTACTTCTCGCGGCTGTCCGGACCGATCCTCGACCGCATCGACATCCAGATCGACGTCGCCCCCGCCGACAGGCTGCCGACCGGCGATTCGGCTGACGCGACGACCAGCGCGGGCATGCGCGCCACGGTTGCGCAGGCGCGAACGGCCGCACGGGAGCGCTTCCGCCGTCAGGGCTGGACGTGCAACGCGCAGGCCGCCGGAGGATGGCTGCGCGGGAACACGCCTCCCTCCGCGCTCGGCCCGGTCGAGAAGGCGGTGCGCGACCAGCGTCTGAGTCTGCGGGGCGCCGACCGCGCCCTACGTCTGGCATGGACGCTTGCCGATCTGTCAGGGCGGGCCTCGCCCCGGGTGGAGGACGTGATGCAGGGCATCGCCCTGAGGACGAGGACGCCCTGATGAGCCGCGACGTGACCGCGAACGACCGCATCACGGCGAACCGCTCCTTCTCCACCGACGATGCCGGCATCCCGGCCACCGGTCTCGACGACGAGACTCTGTCCCGCGCGACCCTCTGCCGCTGCGCGGACGGACCGGACGCCCTGCTGCAGGCGCTCGTTCTCGGCATGGGGACGGCGGACGAGACGCTGGCATGCCTCGCCGACCTCGATGTCCCGGCCGGTGCGGACGCCACGGGAGGACGAATCGCCGGCGCCAGGGCCAGCGGTTTGACGACGACCGTTCCCACGACGACGTCCGGCGACGGCCTGGACCGTCTCGAGGACGCCTTCACGACCGGCGTCCGGCGCTGGGGAGGGCGCATGGACCCCCGGGGCTTGGCGGCGTTCCACCGGGCGCTCGCCCGATGGCGGACCGTCCTCGAATCCCTTCCCCACGGCGACCGCGGCGAACTGGCGCGACTCCTCACCGATGATGGACGGCAGTGGATCGTCGCCCCGCACCACGCCCTGTGGCCGCATCGCCTCGACGACCTGTCCCTGAAGCGCGACTGGGCCACCCCGCTGTGCCTCTGGGGCCAGGGGGACCCGCGGATCCTGGTCGCATGCGAGTCCCCCGTGGCCATCGTGGGATCCCGAGGATGCGACGACTACGGCCGGCGGACGGCCTCGCGCCTGGCGGAACGACTGGCGGGCGACGGCCATGTCATCATCTCCGGAGGGGCCATGGGAACGGATGCGGCGGCGCACTGGGGGTCGCTCCGCTCCCGCGGCAGCGCTTCCGGGACGACGATCGCGGTCATCGCCGGCGGTCTTGACCATGCCGGCCCCCGCACGAACATGGCCCTGTTCACGCGGATAGTCGGCTCCTCGGGGGCGCTGGTCAGCGAACTGCCACCCGGGACCATCCCGCTGGCGCGCCGGTTCCTGCTGCGCAACCGGATCATCGCGGCCCTCGCCGGAACCGTGATCGTCGCACAGGCGCGTCTGCGATCAGGCGCGCTGAACACCGCCGGATGGGGCGCCGAACTCGGACGCGTCGTCTATGCGGTGCCCGGCCGCATCGACTCGCCGAACAACGCCGGATGCAACCGCCTCATCCGGGACGGCGCCGCGATCCTGCTCGATTCGCTCGACGCCGTCGACGAGCCGTGCGGCCACGGACGACACCCCTCACCGGAGGCCGTCACGGACGCGTCCGGCACCGGGCCCGACGATGCCCCCGGCACCGACCCCGACGAGGACCGTCTCGACGCGGCGATCCTGTCCCTGGCGGGCCGTCGGTCCCGACCGGCCCAGGGAATCACGCGCGAGGAGCTGATGACAAGGCTCAGACGACGGATGGGGGCCGCCGCGCCGGACATGTCCGGTCTGCTGTCGGCGCTCGGGCGTCTCGAACTGGAGGGACGTCTGGTCTCGGGGCCCGCAGGATTATTCACACCATCCACTGGAAGCGGGAAAGATCGACCTTCGGCATCCCCTGCGCCGCATGGGACGCCAGCGACCCTCTCGCAGGGACGTCTCCCTCTTCTCTGATGCCGGCGATCCGCTTCGGCACGTCTCCGCCCGTGGTCGCGGGCCGCGGCCCGTCAAGGAAGGCGACGCCCTCCGCCTCGAGAAGCTCCCATTGCCGACGCGGGCCGCCGAAGGCGAATCCCGGGGCGAGGGAGCCATCGTGGAAGACCACCCGATGGCAGGGGATGACCCCCGGCAGGGGATTATGGTGCAATGCCGTGCCGACCGCGCGGGATGCCCGAGGGCTCCCCGCAAGCTCGGCGATCTGACCATAGGTGGCCACGCATCCGCGCGGGATGCGACGCACCACCGCATACACCCTCTCCGCGAAGCCGCCACCGGCTCCCGAAACGCCATCGATCCCCACGCCAGAACCCCTGCCGTCCATACCGTCACCCCCGTCACCGTGATCCATCCGTGACCTCCAATCCTCGGCATCCGCATCTGACACCACGAACCCACCACGAACCCTGCCAGCCCCCATGTTCGCAGACGCGCGCGGGAATCGCCATCCGACGCGGGGGCGTAGGAGGCGCATCAGACGCATAAGGCGCATGACGACCATCGGGATCATCATCCCGCTGTGTCAGGCCCTGTGCGAGAATCGGGCGTATGAGTCCCAAGGAACTGGATAACCGCTACGACGCCGTGATCGTCGGGGCGGGAGCGGCCGGACTGTCGGCCGCGCTCGGCCTGCTGCGGTCCCCTCGCATCGCGGGTGAACGTGGACGCGGCGTCGCGCCGAAGATTCTGGTCATCTCCAAGCTCCAGCCTCTCAGGTCCCACACCGGGTCCGCGGAGGGCGGCATCGCGGCCAGCCTGGGCAACGAGGAGCATGACGACTGGCGCTGGCACTACTACGACACCATCAAGGGCGGCGACTGGCTCGCCGACCAGGACGCCGTGAGGATCCTCGCCGAGGAAGGCCCCCGAACCGTGGTGCGGCTCGAACATGACGGCGTGGCCTTCTCCCGCATGGAGGACGGCCGCATCGCCCAGCGCCGGTTCGGCGGCCATACGGCCAACCTCGGTGAGCGGCCGGTTCGCCGCGCCGCGTACGCCGCCGACCGCATCGGCCACCAGATCCTTCACTCCCTGTGGCAGCAATGCACGGCGGCCGGGGTGGACTTCGCCGAGGAATGGTATGTCACCGACCTCGTGACGTCGCACGACGGAACGGCCGTGGAGGGCGTCGTGGCCTTCGACATCGCGACGGGACGCACGCATCCGGTGCGAGCGGACGAGGTGCTTCTCGCCACGGGAGGAGCCGGACGCCTGTTTCGCACGACGTCGAACTCCTGGGACCTCACGGGCGACGGCATGGCTCTGGTTCTGGCGGCCGGGCTGCAGCTGGAGGACACCGAATTCATCCAGTTCCACCCCACCGGTCTCGCCCATACGGGGATTCTCCTGTCGGAGGCCGCGCGCGGCGAGGGAGGCATCCTGCGCAACGCCGAGGGACGGGCGTTCATGGCCGACTACGCACCCGAACAGAAGGACCTCGCGGCCCGGGACGTCGTCAGCAGGGCGATCAGATCGGAGACCGACGCGGGCCGCGGGGTCGCCGACCCGCAGGACCCCCAGGGACCGAAGGACTGCGTCTGGCTCGATCTCACGCCGATCGACCCCATGCGCATGGCCTCCGCGCTGCCCCAGGTGCTGGAGACCATCAGGCGCTACGCCGGGCTCGACCCAAGCCACGAATGGGTGCCCGTCAAGCCCACCGCCCACTACACGATGGGCGGCATCCCCATCACCACCGACGGACGCGTCTACCGCTGGCTGGACGGAGACAGGCGCGTCGTCGACGGCCTGTTCGCGGCCGGGGAATGCTCCTGCGTCAGCGTCCACGGCGCCAACAGGCTCGGCGGCAACTCCCTGCTGGACGCCTGCCTCTTCGGATCGCGCGCGGGCACGGCGATGGCCGCGGACATCGCCGACCGCAGAGATGCGGACCCGGGGACGGACGACGCCGATACGATCGGCGCCGCCGAGGCCGATGACGACGGACGTGGCCTCGAAGCCGACGAAACCGACGTCGCGGACACGGTCCGCCATGGGGTCGCGACCCACGAGGCCGGCCGCGACCACGTCGAGCGGGCCGCCGAAAGACGGAGGGCACTCGTCGCCATGACGCTGGCCGACGATTCCGGGGAAGCCGTCGACGCGAACGACAATCCCTACCGTCTGCTCGCCGACATCGAGTCGACGATGGAGGATGCGCTCGCCGTCCGCTGCGACGAGAAGGGCATCGATCAGGCTCTGGAGTCCTTCGACAGACGGCTTCTGCCAAGGGCCGGGGCCCTGCGGGCGCACAACGCCACCACCGCCTTCAACCAGGAGCTCACCGCCATCTGGGAGGTGCGTCATCTGGCCGCACTCGCGAAGGCGATGCTCACCGCCACGTCCGAGCGCCAGGAGTCCCGCGGATCGCTGTTCCGCACCGACCATCCGAAGCGGGACGACAGGCGCTTCCTCGCGCATTCCATGGTGGACGCCACGGGAAAGGTGGACTGGCAGCCCGTGCATATCGTGGACATGCCTCCGGAACGAAGGGACTACTGATGAACGCTGACATGGATGCCGAACCCCCGTTCCCGTCGACGGTGACCCTTCGAGTCCACCGGTTCCTGCCACGTCCCGACAGGGACAGAGGACGCTCCTCCAGCCCCTTCGGGGCGCGCCGATCACCGTTTGGCGCATCGTCCTCCCCCTCCAGGCGCCGCCACGGACGCCAGTGGACCGAGGACTTCACGATCGCCGCACGCCCGGAGGACACTGTCCTCGATTGTCTTCAGCTCATCCGTCGCACCATCGACCCCACGCTCGCCTTCCGCTATTCCTGCGGGCATGGCATGTGCGGCTCCGACGCCGTGTCCATCAACGGCTCCCCCACCCTCCTGTGCACCGCGACCGTCGGGGACTGGACGAAGGCGGCGCACGAGGACGGAGGCTTCCGTCGCACGGGGGCCGACCCCGGGAGCGGCGAAGCGGCGACGGCAATCATCGACACGACCGATGCGACCGATGCGGCGGACGGCGGAAGGGCGAAAGCGACGGACGCAGCCGAAGGCGCACGCACGTCCGCAACGGACGTCACGGACGGCACGCGGTCCCCAGACCAGGCGGATGACGGGGCATTCGCACAGCCCCCCGTCATCGAGGTCGGACCCCTGCCCGGATTCCCCGTCATCCGCGACCTGGTGGTCGACATCGACCCCATGTTCGACCAGATCCGACGTCTCGACCCCCATCTCGTGGGCGCCGACGACCCTTCGACGGAATCACGGACGGCCGCCCACGAATATCTCCAGACCCCCGCGCAGCTCCGCCGGTACGAGCTGCTCAGCGACTGCATCGCCTGCGGCGTGTGCGAGGGAAGCTGTCCCGTGTACGCCGGCGGCGAGGCCTTCGTCGGCCCTGCCGCTCTGGTCGCCGCCTCGCGCTTCATCAACGATTCGCGCGACACTCTCACCGAGGGGCGTCTGGACGCCATCGACACCCAGGACGGGGTGGCTGCCTGCCAGTCCGTGCGCGCCTGCTCCCGGGAGTGCCCACGCGGCATCGACGTCGGCGAGGAGATCTGGAGACTTGTCGCGAAGGTGAAGGAGCGGCAGGCCTGACGGCGCCTGAACGGGTCCGGGGACGGCCGCCGATGGGAGCCCGAGGGCTAGAGTGGAGCGCATGAAGAGGACGTCATACGCGAATCTTGCCAGGCTCTGGACCGCCGTCGAAGGGCGGGCCGAGGAGCGCGAGCCGGAGTGGACGGCGCGGATTCGACGCTCGGCCGAAGCGCAGGGCATCCCTCAGCCTCCGGCCGCGCAGGGCGAGCTTCTTGAACTGCTGGTGCGACTTCTCGGGGCGAGATCCGTCATCGCGGTGGTCACGGGCGACGTCATCGACGTCCTGCGCCTCGTCGATGGGCTGGACGGCAGAGGGCAGGTCACCGCGGTGGATTCCTCGCCCGAGGGCATCGGCCTCCTGCGCTCCCTCTCAGGCGGGCTGTCCGGAAGAACGGGCACCGGCCTGAGAGCCGCGAAGGCCGCACCCGACGTCTTCCTCCCCCGGCTCAACGCCGGCGACTACGACCTCATCGTCGTCGGCGGCGCGGCCTCGAACTACGCCCCGGCTCTGGCGGAGGCCCCCCGTCTGCTCAGGGCCGGCGGCGTTATCGTCTTCACGGACGTCATGGCGCTGGCGCATGCCGAGGAGGACGGCGGCGGGGTCCCGGACCCGGTGGACCGCAGCGCCGACACGGTGGCCATGCGACAGCTCATCGACGACATCACCCAGGACGAACGCTTCGACACGGCGCTGACCCCCAGTGGAACGGGAACCCTCATCGCCAGGCTCCGAGGCTGACGGGAACCCACAGGCCGGCGAACGGGGGCGGTCGGACGGCGAGACTCCCCTCCTCCGCCGGTCGCCTTCACTCCCGGCGGGCGGACATGATGTCACGGACGGCGACGTCGACGGCCTCGTCCGGGTCGTCGGTCGTCATGACCAGATGCGGGTCGATGGCCGAGACCATGCCCCGCGAACGCACGGTGCCATCCAGCCAGTCGAGCAGACCCCGCCAATACTCGCTTCCGAAGAGGACGACCGGCATCGACGTGACCTTATGCGTCTGCACGAGGGTGAGAAGCTCGAACATCTCATCCAGGGTGCCGAACCCGCCGGGGCAGACGATGATGCCCGAGGAGTACTTGACGAACATGGTCTTGCGCACGAAGAAGTAGCGGAAGGTCATGCCGAGGTTGACCCAGGCGTTAAGCCCCTGCTCGTGGGGCAGTTCGATGCCGAGCCCGACCGAACGGCCGTTCTCCTCCGCGGCGCCCCGGTTCGCCGCCTCCATGATGCCGGGTCCCCCGCCCGTGATGACCGCGACGCCCTTGCGGACGATGCCCCGGCCCATGCGCCTGGCGGCGGCGTATTCGGGGTCGGTGGGACGGACGCGGGCCGAGCCGAACACGCTCACCGCCGGCCCGAGCTCGGCGAGCGCCCCGAATCCGTCGACGAACTCGGACTGGATGCGCAGCACGCGCCAGGGGTCCATATGCAGCCAGTCGGCAGGTTGGCCGGGGCGCAGAAGATTGCCCGTGGTGGTGTCCGTGGGAATCATCGGCCCGCGCATGATGACGGGGCCGCGACGATAGGTGCCGGAATCCGCCGGGGACTTGTCAGCGCTCAGCGCCGTTTCATCATCATCCGTCCCCTCACGTCCCGCCGTTCCATCCGACTCCGTGTTGTTAAAATTCATCGAGCATCCGTCCTTTCATCCCGTCATCCTGCGAAACCCGTCATCCCAGGAAACCCGCCATCCTGCGAACAGGCATTCCGACGCCGACCGCGATCCCGTCGCCCGGACCATCAGTCGTCGACGGGCATCCATCCGAATCCGAATCCACATATGTCTCCGCTGACGACCAGAACATCCCGCCAATGCCTCCGCCACCGCGCCTACGGCCGCATCCATGCCTCCATCGTCCGTCATGCGGTCTCCTCGTGGGTGATGAAGGCGCGCCCGGCCGCCCTGTCCGTCTCGTCCTCACGGGCGCGTCCGCTCCTCTCGTAACGCTTCGACTGCCGATGGAGCAGCACGCCCGACACGCAGGCGGCGACGAGGGAGGCCACGAGCACGCCGAGACGCGCCTCGGCGGACAGCTCGGCGTCCTTGTAGGCGAGGGAGGCCAGAAGCAGCGAGACGGTGAAGCCGATCCCGCAGGCGCAGGCGGCCGGAAACAGGTCATGCAGACGCAGTCCGCGCGGCAGGCTGAGACGCCCGAGCGTCGTGGAGAGCCAGGCGACGAGCATGACGCCGACGGGCTTGCCCACGGCGAGCGCCACGACCAGCGACACCACCACCGGCGAGACGAGCAGACGCGGGGTGAGCGAGTCGAGGTGCACCCCGGTGGCGAACAGAGCGAACAGGGGAAGGGCGAGCAGCGCCGAGAAGGGCTGCAACCGGTTGCGGTAGCGTTCGGCGCGCGGACTGTCCTCCCCATGGATCTCACGCGAGGGAGTGACGAGCCCGACGAGCACGCCGGCAAGCGTGGGATGCACGCCCGCCTCATACATCATCACCCACGCGAGCGCGCCCACCACGGCGACCAGCGGCCAGGGCACGCGTCTGCGGCGCACCAGCCAGGCCCAGGCCAGCGCGCAGGCGGCGATGCCGAGGAACCAGTACCAGCCGTTGAGGGAGGAGAAGAACACGGCGATGAGGATGATGGCCAGCAGGTCGTCCACGGTTGCCAGGGTCATGAGGAAGGCGCGGATGGATCCGGGAAGGGCGCCGGCGAACAGGGCAAGCACCGCAAGAGAGAAGGCGATGTCGGTGGCCGTGGGGATGGCCCATCCCCGGGCGGCCTCGGCGAATCCCAGCGAAGACCCCGAGCCGAGAAGCACGGATCCGACGTCCCCGGGACCGTAGTGGGAGAACAAAGCCATGACGCCGACGAACAGCACCGGGGGGACGAGCATGCCTCCCACGGCGCACAGCATGGGAACGGCCGCGGCGCGGGGATCTGCGAGCGAGCCCGTGGTGAGCTCCTGTCTGAGGTCGAGGCCGACGACGAGGAAGAACAGGGTGAGCAGCCCGTCCTGCATCCAGTGGCCCAGGGACATGGAGACGTTGGTGCCGGGGACGCCGAACGCGATATGGGAGACGTGCTCGAAGACGGGGGCCGTGGCGGGGATGTTGGCGAGCAGCAGACCGAGGACGGCGAAGGCGAGCATGACGAGCCCGCTGGCGCGGTCGGAGGCGGCGATGCGGACGATTCCACGCCACACGCGGCGCGGTCCCGACGCACGGCTTCCCGTCGCGCTCCGATCCATCCGCCCTCCTCCCGTCGCCGTCCCGTCGTTCTCCCCGCACCCGGAGAATGGCATGTCGCTCCGGGGTGCCGCCGACCCTCACCGCCCTCAGTCTAGGCGACGTCCTGTCCGCGAGCCCGAAACCTCACCGGCAGGACGCGCGACGACCGTTACAGGGACCCCACGGCCCCGGCGATCCCGTCCAGCGCCCTGCGAAGCAGAGACGGCGGACAGGCGAGGTTCACCCTTTCGAATCCGGCACCGGAACGTCCGAAGTCGATGCCGTCGTCGAGATAGACGCGCGCCTTCGTGCGCATGAGGTCACGCAGCGCGTCAGCGCCGAGGCCGAGGCCGCGGCAGTCAAGCCAGGCGAGGTAGGTACCCTCGGGTTCGACGAGCCTCAGACCCGGGCAGGAGGAGACCATGTCCCGCAGCATGCGGAGGTTGCCTTCGAGCACGCCCAGCAGCTCGTCCAGCCAGGCGTCCGCATGACGGTAGGCGGCCTCGGCGGCGACAAGGCCCACATGACTGGGCATGAGCCCGCCGATGGATTCGGCCGCCACGTCGTAGGCACGTCGAAGCCCCTTGTCGGGGATGATGACGGTAGAGCAGGCGAGACCGGCGAGGTTGAAGGTCTTCGTCGGCGCGGTGAACTCGATGCAGTGTCGCGCATAGCGCTCACCGAGGGTGGAGAACATGGTGACCGTATGCCCCGGATGAGCGAAGTCCGCGTGGATCTCGTCACAGAGGATCGTCAGCCCGTCGTCGAGGGCGATGTCGCCGACGGCCCGCAGCTCGTCGGCGGTCCATACGCGGCCGACGGGGTTGTGGGGGTTGCACAGGATGATGGCCGTGCACCGCGGGTCGGCGGCCTTGCGGGCGATGTCGTCGAGGTCCATGACGTAGCGTCCGCCGGGACCCTCGACGAGTTCGCTGTCGACGATGGTGAGCCCCACGCGGCTGGTCGTCGCGGGGAACGGCGGGTAGGAGGGACGAAGGATGATGACCTGGTCGCCGGTATGGGTGACGGCCCGCAGGGCCGCATTCACGGCCGGCATGACGCCGTCGGACACGCGCATCCAGGAGAGGTCGGCGTCCAGGCCGTGCCGCGAGAGCATCCAGTCGTGCACGGCCTCGAAGTAGCCGGGCCGCACGTAGTCGTAGCCGAACACGTCATGCGCGGCCGCCGCCCGCATCGCCTCGACGATCTCGGGGGCCGGAAGGAACTCCATGTCGGCGACCGACAGGGCGATGACGTCCTCGTTGCCCTGTCCCATGTCCCGTTCGATGAGATGCCATTTCTCCGAGCCCGTCCCGCGTCTATCGGGGATCGTCGTGAAGTCGTATGTCATGGGTCGGTTCTCCTTGTCCGTGTTCCGTCCGCCCGTCATCCATCTTCCGCCGTGCCTGCGTCCGTCCGACACATGGCGGTCCGGCGCCGCTCACGATGGGGCGTTCCCGTCGACGGGAACGCCGCCATCCGTGACCGGATCCGCGCCGTCCCCGCAGATCCGGGACATCCATGCGGCGATGTCCCGCGCCATGCGCACGCGCGAGTTGCACAGCCCGTGCTCGGTGGGATACAGGACCAGCCGATGGTCGCCGTGGGCGCGTCCCTGGGACTCCGCCTCGGCGTCACCGGCCCGAAGCCTGCGCCACAGCGGCATCAGCATCTCGTCGACCGGAGCCACGTCGTCCAGCGTGCCTCCGATGAGCAGCAGGTTGCGTCCGACGAGCTCGTCGGCGTGCGCCTCGAAGTCGGTCCGCGGCCAGAGTCTGCGCGCATCCTCGAGGATGGAGTAGGGACCTTCCACGCGAAGCACGCGACCCTCCCCCGCGATGGCCTCGCGCAGCAGGTCCTCCCGGCCGGAGCGGAAGACGCGGGAGACGTCGAAGGGCGTCATCAGCACCGTGCCCCGCACCCGGCCGAGAAGACGCGTGGCCGTCAGCGCCGTCTGCCCTCCCATGCTCTGACCGGCGAGGAACAGACGGTCGGGATCCACGTCGTACCGGGAAACGCCTTCCTCGAGCGCCCAGTTCGCGAGCGCCACGGCGTCCTCGATGCAGTGCGAGTACGAATAGAAGCCCTCGCTGCCCCAGGCGCCGCGGTGGAAGACCCGCAGCACGACGCAGCCGGCGCGCTGCAGCGCGAAGGCGAGGTCGTCGTTGTTGAGGACGCCCGGAAAGCCATGGAAGAGGCATACGCAGGGACGGGGTCCGGTGAAGGACCCGTCGGGGCGGTAGACCTCGCCGTAGACGTGGCTGGAGTCGACGACGAGGTCGAGCAGCTCGTAGGAGGCGACGGGGGACATGCTCCCGGACCGTTCCTCCGGCGCCTCCGGGTCCTCGACGACACCTTCGGGACGCATATGCGCCATTGGCATGACGGGCATGGCTCCTCCTTACGGCGGGAAGCATATCG
>NZ_CAUTOG010000034.1:0-16558 GCF_963540075.1 uncultured Bifidobacterium sp. | reverse complement strand
GACCGATCCGGCAGCGGACAGGACGGAACGGACCTCGGGGGCCCTGTCCGAAGGGATGTGTCCGTCGAAGACGCGGCGGAAGTCGTCATCCGTGAGATCCCACAGCTCCACCCCGCGTCCCTCGGCCAGCCGCACGCAGGCCCCGGACATCTCGTGCGCGTGACGGAACGGAACCCCCTGCCGCACCAGCCATTCGGCGATGTCGGTGGCGAGGGCGAACCCGGTGGGCGCCTGGTCCTCAAGGCGGTCGCGGTCGAAGACCATGGTGCGGACCATGCCGGCGAAGGCCGGCAGCAGGGTCTCCAGGGTGTCCACCTGGTCGAAGACGGCCTCCTTGTCCTCCTGGAGGTCACGGGCGTAGGCGGTGGGCAGGCCCTTGAGCGTGGCGAGCAGACCGGTCAGATCGCCGATGAGCCTGCCGGCCTTGCCGCGGGTGAGCTCGGCGACGTCAGGGTTCTTCTTCTGCGGCATGATGGACGAGCCGGTCGACCAGGCGTCGTCGAGTCGGACGAAGGCGAACTCCTGGGTGTTCCAGATGATGATCTCCTCGCTGAGACGCGACAGGTCGACGCCGAGCATGGCGGACACGAAGGCGAATTCGGCAACCGCGTCACGGCTGGAGGTCCCGTCGACGGAGTTGTCGACGACGCGCGAGAATCCGAGTTCCCTCGCCACGGCGACGGGATCGAGACCAAGCGTGCTTCCGGCGAGCGCCCCGGAGCCGTAGGGACTGGCGTCGGCTCGGCGGTCCCAGTCGACGAGGCGAGCCACGTCGCGCAGCAGGGGCCAGGCATGGGCCATGAGCTGATGCGACAGGAGAATGGGCTGGGCGTGCTGCATATGGGTGCGTCCGGGCATGACAATCGTCCCGGCGCTCTCCGCCTGCCCGAGCAGGGCGTCGACGACCCCGAGCACCTCGCCGGCGACGAGACGTGCGTGGCGCCTCAGCCACATCCGGATCAGCGTGGCGATCTGGTCGTTGCGGGAACGTCCGGCACGCAGCTTGCCGCCGAGCTCGTCGCCGGCGATGTCGATAAGACCGCGTTCCAGGGCCGTGGCCTCGTCCTCGTCGGACTCGACGGGGGCGAAGCTTCCGTCGTCCACATGCCGCTGCAGCTCGTCGAGCGCCGCCTCCATCCCGGCGAGCTCGTCATCGTCGAGCAGGCCGGCCCGCCCGAGGGCCCGCGCATGCGCCCGCGATCCGGCGATGTCGTCGTCGGCGAGCCTCCAGTCGAACTGCGTGGACTTCGACAGCCGGGCGAGCTCGGGCGCCGGGCCGGAGGCGAAGCGGCCTCCCCACAGGGCGAGACGCCCCTCGCCGGCGTTGACGTCATGCTCCTCGTTCTCGCCCATGATGCTCCTTACCGCGTTATGGAATCCGTCCGTCCCGTCCCCCGCGTCTACTCGACGGAGTTTGACGGCACCTCGATGCCCTTGCCGAACTTCACGTCGCGGGCGGCGGCCACCTTGCTGGGCAGACCGTAGATCTCGATGAAGCCGTTGGAGGCGTGCTGGTCGAAGCTGTCCCCGGAGTCATAGGTCGCCAGGCTGTAGTCATACAGCGAGGTGTCGGAGCGCCGGCCCGTGACGACCGCGCGGCCGCCGTGCAGCACCATGCGGATCTCGCCGGAGACGTAACGCTGGGTCTCCTCGATGAAGGCGTTGAGGGAGCGCACGGCCGGGGAGAACCACTGGGCGTCATAGACGAGCTCCGCCCAGCGCTTGTCGATGTCGCGCTTGATGCGATGCTGCTCGCGTTCGAGGCAGCAGTTCTCGAGCTCCTGGTGGGCGACGATCAGGGCCACGGCCCCGGGGGCCTCGTAGAGCTCTCGTGACTTGATGCCGACGAGACGGTCCTCGATGAGGTCGATGCGGCCGATGCCCTGGGCTCCGGCGCGACGGTTCATCTCCTCGACGGCCTGCAGCGGGGTGACGTCATGGCCGTCGATGGCCACGGGGACGCCCTCCTCGAAGGCGATGACGACCTCGTCCTCGGCCGGGGGGAACGCCGGGTCGTCGGTGTAGGTGTAGCAGTCCTTGGTGGGCCCGTTCCACGGGTCCTCGAGGAATCCCGTCTCGATGGCGCGTCCCCAGACGTTCTGGTCGATGGAGAAGGGGCTTTTCTTCGTCTGGACGATGGGCAGGTGATGGTCAGCCGCGAACTGGATCTCCACGTCGCGGGTGAGCGAGAGGTCTCGGATGGGGCTGATGGCCTTGAGCGTGGGATCGATGGACTGGATGGAGACCTCGAAGCGCACCTGGTCGTTGCCCTTGCCGGTGCAGCCGTGGGCGATGGTGTCCGCCCCGAACTGGTGGGCGGCGCGCACGAGATGCTTGGTGATGAGCGGCCGGGAGATGGCGGAGACCAGCGGGTAGACGCCCTCATACATGGCGTTGGCCTTGAGCGCGGGCATGCAGTACTCGGAGGCGAACTCGTCGCGGGCGTCCACGACGTAGGCCTCGACCGCGCCGCAGTCGAGCGCGCGCTGCTTGATGGTCTCGAGGCTCTCCCCGCCCTGGCCGACGTCGAGGGAGACGGCGACGACGTCCTTCCCCGTGCGCTCCTGGAGGAACGAGATGGCGACGGAGGTGTCGAGACCCCCGGAATACGCGAGGACGATGCGGTTCTTATCGCTCATGGCAGACCTTTCCTGACCCTTCCGGATGTATGGCGCAAGTATATACGACATTCCGTATAATTATGCATTCTCTTGGGCGGCGTGTCACGGAGGCGTGCCCTCGGCGCCGCGGATGCGCGCGGCCGCGGCATGATCCATCACTGCGCCATCCCGGGGCTCCGGCAGCCGAACGGGAATCCCCCTATGCCTCCGGCATGGACGACGGGTCGGAGGAGGACCCGGCCGGCGAACTCGGGGCGGCGCCGGAGGCGATGTCAAGCAGCCACTGCGCCCGATCCGCCGCCACCTCGTCGTCGGAGCACACCATCATCACCGTGTCGTCGCCGGCGATCGTGCCGAGGATGCCCTCGATGGACTGCCTGTCGATGACGCTGGCCACGTACTGGGCCGCACCCGACGGGGTGTGCACCACGACGAGGTTGCGGGCGGTGGCCACCGAGGTCACCAGCCCCGAGATGACGCGGGACATCCTCTGCTCGATCCTCAGCGCCCTTTCGGCGACCCCCTCCCCCGGCCTGTGTTCCGCAAGGACATAGGCCACGGTGCCGTCCGCGAGCCGCGTCTTGGTGGCGTTCATCTCGTCAAGGTCGCGACTGAGGGTGGCCTGGGTGACCTCGATGCCCTGGGCGGCGAGCACCAACGCCAGCTGGGACTGGGAGGTGATGGCCGAGCTCCCCAGAGCCTCCTCGATGGCGCTGAGGCGAGCCGCACGGGTGGCGGGGCGCTGCATCGGAGACGAGGACATGATGACGCGCCTACGCCAGCAGGGACTCGTCGCCGCGCAGCCGGCCCATCAGCCAGGTGAGCAGGGCCTTCTGCGCGTGCAGACGGTTCTCGGCCTCATCCCAGACCACCGAGCGCGGCCCATCGATCACCGAGGCGGTGACCTCCTTGCCCCGGTAGGCCGGAAGACAGTGCTGGAAGAGGGCGTCGGGCTTCGCCAGGCCCATGAGGGCGTCATTGACCTGATAGTCCCAGAAGGGCTTGGACCGGATGGCATATTCGGCCTCCTCCCCCATCGACACCCAGGTGTCGGTGAACACGCAGTCCACGTCGGACGCCGCCTCGCGGGGATCCGTCGTGACGAGGACGCGCCCGCCGGTCTCGGAGGCGATGGCCTGGGCCTTCGCGACGATCGTCGGATCGGGAAGGAACCCATAGGGACCGGCCACCCGCACGTCCATCCCTGCGGTGGCGCCGCCCAGCAGATAGGAGTTCGCCATGTTGTTCGAGGCGTCGCCGACGTAGGCGATGGACATGCCCGGCAGCGCGTCGACGCCCCCCCGATGCTGCGCGAGGGTGAGCAGGTCGGCGAGCACCTGGCAGGGATGGAACTCGTCAGTCAGGGCGTTGACGACCGGCACCGTCGAATACTCGGCCATCCGCTCGACCCTCTCCTGTCCGAAGGTGCGCCAGACGATGGCCGAGGCCATGCGGGTGAGCACGCGGGCCGTGTCCTCCACGGGCTCCCCGCGACCCAGCTGCGAGCCGGACTTGTCGATGATCAGCGGGTATCCGCCGAGCTCGGCGACCCCGATCGAGAAGCTCGAGCGCGTGCGCGTGCTCGGCTTGTCGAACAGCACGGCCACGGCCTGGGGTCCCTCGAAGGGACGCCGGTGAAAACGGTCGTCGCGGAAGCGCATCCCGAGCTCGAGGATCTGCCGCTGCTCCTCATGGCTCACGTCGTCGTCGCGCAGCATATGGCGAAGTTCACCATTCATATCCGTCTCCTTCATGCATTCCGTCATGGCGTTCCATCCGCGGCGTCTCAGTCGTCCGGCAGGTCGCCCGGCACGCGCGACAGCACGTCCACGGCCTCGTCGACGTCGTCCGCGTCGATGATGAGCGGCGGCGCCATCCGCAAGGCGTCGGGCGCCACGGCGTTGACGATGAGCCCGTGCTCCAGAGCCCATCCCATGACGGCATGGGCGCAGGGATGTGCGAGCTGGACCGCGTCAAGCAGCCCCCGGCCCCGCGTGCCGACGTACAGGGGATTGCCGCATCCGTCGATGGCCTCACGCAGCTGACCACCGCGCTCCTCGGCGTTGGCGACCAGACCGTCCTCCTCGATGACGTCGAGCGTCGCCAGGGCGGCCGCAGCCCCCAGGGGATTGCCCGCGAAGGTCGAGCCATGGGAGCCCGGCGTGAAAAGGGCGGAAAGACTCCGTCCGAAGGCGATCGCACCCCCCATGGGGAAGCCTCCGGCCACGCCCTTGGCGAAGGTGACGATATCGGGGGTGACGCCCGGGGCCAGGTCGTCCCTCTGGAAGGCGAACCAGGCGCCCGTGCGTCCGATGCCGGTCTGCACCTCGTCGACGATGAGCAGCGCATGGTTGACGTCGCACATGCGGCGCACGCGCAGGACGTACTCGGGGTCGAGAGGACGCACGCCCGCCTCCCCTTGGATGAGCTCGAGGATGACGGCCGCCACCGGTCCCTCGCCGTAGGACCCCTTGCCCGTCTTCGCGAAGGCGTCATACAGCGCCATGGGGTCGCCGGATTCGACGAACTCCACCGCGGGCAGCAGGGGCTCGAAGGGCGTGCGGATGGCGGGCTTCCAGGTGGCGCTCAGCGCGCCCATGGTCCGGCCGTGGAATCCGTTGGTGAGGGCGACGATTCTGGAGGGCTTGCCGCCGAGGTCCGGCAGCGCCCCCGGAAGGGTCCTGCCGTACAGCCTCGCGAGCTTGAGCGCGGCCTCGTTCGCCTCGGCCCCCGAATTGCCGAAGTAGACGTGGGAGCCCTTCGGCGCTCCGGAAAGCTCCACCAGACGTGCGGCGAGACGAATCTGCGGCTCGGTGGCGAAGTAGTTGCTCGTATGCGCGACGCGCGCCGCCTGCTCGGACACGGCCTTCACCCAGCGCGGATGGGCGTAGCCCAGGGCGTTGACGGCGATTCCGCCGAGGAAGTCGAGATACTCGTTGCCGTCGACGTCCCAGATGCGCGCCCCGCGACCGTGGTCCATGACGCGCAGAGGCGTGCCGAAGACGTTCATGTGGACGTCGCGGTACTCGTCAAGCCATCTGGCGTCCTCGGGCCCCAGGGTCTCCTTCTCATAGGACATAGGAACTCCTCATCTCCACGCCGTCCTCCGGGACGACCATGGTTCCGATCCCCGCCGTGGTGAAGATCTCGTTGAGTATGGAATGCGGCTTGCGGCCGTCGATGATATGGGCCTGCGGCACGCCGCCGTCGAGGGCCCTGACGCACGCCTCCATCTTGGGACGCATGCCGGACTCCAGATCGGGGAGCATGTCCCTGAGGTTCTCCACGCCGATGCGGCCGATCAGGGAATCACGGTCGGGCCAGTCGGCGTACAGACCGTCGACGTCGGTGAGGATGACGAGCTTGCGCGCGCCAAGGGCCGCGGCCAGGGCCGCGGCCGCCGAGTCGGCGTTGATGTTGAGCACCCTCGTGGCGTCATCCTCGTCAGGGGCGACCGAGGAGACGACCGGGATGCGGCCCGCCGCGATGAGGTCCTCGACCGCCGAGGCGTCGACGCTCACCACGTCGCCGACCAGACCGATGTCCGTCGCGACGCCGTCGATGACCGGATGCCTCGTGGCGGCCGAGAACAGGCCTCCGTCCTCGCCGGACAATCCCACGGCGAAGGGGCCATGCGTGTTGATCAGCCCCACGAGCTCGCGGGAGACCTTGCCGGTGAGCACCATGCGCACGACGTCCATCGCCTCCGGGGAGGTGACCCTGAGCCCCCCGCGGAACTCGGATCTGATTCCCAGGGCCTTGAGCATGGTCGAGATCTGCGGGCCTCCGCCATGGACCACGACGGGATGCAGCCCCACCTGCCGAAGGAAGACCATATCCTCGGCGAAGCAGGCCTTGAGATGCTCATCCACCATGGCGTTGCCGCCGTATTTGACGACGATCCGCGACCCGGCGAACTCCTCGAGCCAAGGCAGCGCCTCGATGAGCACCTCCGCCTTCTGGTCGGCCCGCAGATCGGTGTGGACGTCGAAATGGAAGCCGGGCCCCTTGACGGCGTCGGTCATGTCCCTCTCCTCCGTTCCTTCCGTGATGAGCCTCAGCTCTCGTAGTCCGCGTTGATGTGCACGTAGTCGACCGTGAGGTCGTCCGTCCAGACGGTCGCCTCCTCACCGCCCTCGTGCAGGTCGACGTCGATGTGGACCTCCTCGGGGGTCATGTCGACCTCCGAGCGGTCGCGGCCGGGACGGCCGCCGTCGCAGATCCGCACGCCGTTGATGTCGACCGTGACCTTCATCGGGTCGTACGTGGCGACGGATTCGGGCACGGTCCCCAGGGAGCTCACGACGCGCCCCCAGTTGGGATCGTTGCCGTAGATCGCGCATTTGAGCAGGTTGGAGGCGGCCACGGCCCGCGCGCAGGCCAGGGCGGCGGCCTCGCTTCCGGCCCCGGAGACGCGGATCCGCACCGCATGGGTGCACCCCTCGCCGTCGCCGACGATCTGGCGTGCGAGCGAGGCGCAGGCTTGCGCGATGAGACCGGCGAACTCCTGCGGGTCCGGACGGACACCCGATGCGCCGGAGGCCAGAAGCAGCACCGTGTCGTTGGTGGACATGCAGCCGTCGACGTCGATGCGGTTGAAGGACGTCCCCACGCCCGCCGCCAGGGCGCCATGAAGCGCATCGGCGTCCACGACGGCGTCGGTCGTGATGACGCACAGCATGGTGGCCAGCTGCGGGGCGATCATGCCCGAGCCCTTGACCATGCCGCCGATACGGTATCCGCTTCCGTCCAGGGCGACGGTTTTGGGCTTCGTGTCGGTGGTCATGATGGCGTGCGCGGCGGCGGCCCCCGCCGCCTCATCCGAGCCGAGCGACCTCTGGGCTGCGTCCACGCCGGCAAGCACCCGGTCCAGCGGCAGCAGCTCGCCGATGAGCCCGGTGGAGCATACCGCCACCTCCGCGGAAGCGACGGAAAGATGGCCCGCCTCGCGTTCGGCCGTGGCGCGGGACTGCGCGTATCCCTCCGGGCCGGTGCAGGCGTTCGCGCCTCCGGAGTTCAGCACGACGGCCCGCAGCCGGCCATCGGCGACGGCGACGCGCGACCACTGCACGGGTGCGGCGCAGAAGCGGTTCGAGGTGAACACGCCGGTCGCGGCCTCCAGGGGGCCGTCGTTGACGACGAGCGCAAGGTCGGGCTTGTCGGGGATGGAGGAGATGCCGGCGGCGACTCCGGCCGCCGAGAACCCCTGGGGATAGGTGACGCTCATGGTGCCACTCCGATCGTCGTCAGGCCCTGGTCCTCAGGAAGACCCAGGGCGATGTTGAGGGACTGCAGCGCCTGTCCGGCGGTGCCGCGCGTGAGATTGTCGATGGCCGAGAAGGCGAGGAGACGGCCGGCCCGACGATCCACGACCACCTGAAGATGCGCCGCGTTCGAACCGATGACGTTCCCGGTGGCGGGCAGCTCGCCCGGTTCGAGCAGCATCATGAAACGCTCGTCGTCGTAGGCGCGATGCCAGGCCGCACGGATGTCGGCGTCCGTCATGCCGCGCGCCTTCGGACTCAGCGGCGCGGAGACCGTGGCGAGGATGCCGCGCGCCATGGGCGCCAGCACGGGAGTGAAGCTCAGCGGGAAATCGGAGGCATGGGAGGCGTCGAGACCCGCGGCATGCGCGAGGTTCTGTCTGATCTCCGGGATGTGACGATGCGTCCCGCCCACGCCGTAGGGAACGGCGGATCCGAAGGCCTCGGCGGCCAGCAGACCGACGCGCCTGAGATTGCGTCCGGCTCCCGAATAGCCGACGACGAGGTCGGCAACGATCCCCGTGGCGTCGATGAGTCCTTCGGCGACGGCGGGCTGGATGGCCAGGGTGGTGGCCGTCACGTTGCATCCGGGTCCGGCGATGCGCCGTACGCCCGCCAGGGACTCGCGCTGCCTGATGAGGGATCCGTCGTTCCGCCGCCCCACGATGAGTTCGGGCATGCCATAGGCCCAGTGGTCGTGGAACTCCCCGCCGTAGAAGTCGTCCCAGTCGTCCTTCTCCTCAAGACGGTGGTCGGCGCCGAGATCGACGACGACGGCCTGGGGGTCGAGCCCTTCGGCGAGAGCTCCCGAAGCGCCATGGGGAAGGGCCAGGATGATGACGTCATGGCCGTTCAGCGTCTCGGGGGTGGTGTCCTCGACGACGAGCCCGGCATAGCGGGGGATGTGCGGCATATGCCGTCCGAGCCTGTCGCCGACCGAGGATCGTCCGGTCACGCAGGTGACCTCGAAGCGCGGTTCCGACGCCAGAAGACGCAGGGCCTCGCCGCCCGCGTACCCCGTCGCGCCGGCGACCGCCACACTGAGAACCCCCATGGAACCTCCATTCGGCTGCATGACATTGAATCGCATGGACTCCGTCGGCGGCGGCATCCGTTCCGTCCGTTCCGTCGGATGGATCCGAGGCCCGGTGATGGGCATAATCATATACAGAGTTCCGTATATTTATGCATCCGCGTGTCGGGAAGAGGGGGTGGGACGGCTCGGACGAGGGATGTCGCGACCTACGCGGAGATCGAACTCCCCGACGTCCCCGACGACGACTGACCGGTCGCCCATTGGATCAGCATGTCGATGCTGATCCCGTTCTTCACCATCCACACGTCGACGGCCGTGATGAGCAGACTGACGACGATCGCCGCGACGGCCAGCCCGAAGCCCCTCATATGGAACCGCCGGGTACGCCAGAGGGATATGCCGCCCATCACCGCCGGCAGCACAGGGACGCCGACGAAGGCGAAGACGAGGGCGAGGACGGCATAGGAGTCCCACCGTCCGTAGAGCGGGTTCTGTCCCGGATCGGCGAGGTCCACGCCATGGAACATCTCCGGACGATGGGGGGCGGCCGGAGCCGATGCCGCCGTCTTCGGCCCTTGCGTCCGCGGCGCGGAGGATGGGGCGGGAGAGGCGGTCGGCGTCGTCGGGGCGGGACGGCCGTAGAGGTACGGGTCGTATCCGGAAGGATAGGAACTGGCCAGAGCCCCGTATTCGGGCATGCGCACCTGCCCGTATTCGGGCTGTCTGGGCGCCGCCGGCACCGGAGCGACGTCGGACGCACCATCCCGGTCGGAGGAGCCGGGCATCTCGGAGCCGCGTCGCGGAGCCTGTGGACGGTTCGCCGGAGGCGGGGCTGGCGTTCCGTCCGGGGCAGGGACCGCGGGACGTCCCGCTCCGGGCTCCGCGGAATGCCTCACGTCAGCGTCGTCCCGTGTTGGGGTCCCGTCGGGGGTCCCGTGCTCCGGATCGTCCGTCATGGCCGTCCTCCCGTCATGTCAGGCCCGCAGACTCGCGCCCAGGGCCGAGGCGCTCCGGACGATGTCCTGTCGGATGGCCTCGCTGCCCTGGGAGGTCAGAGTGCGGTCGGACGCCCGGAAGACGACGGAGAACGCCAGGGACTTCATGCCTTCGCCCAGCTGGCCTCCGGTGAATACGTCGAACAGCCGCACCTCCTCGAGGACATCCCCGGCCGCGGAGCGGATCGCCCCGATGAGCTCGGCGGCGGTGACGGACTCCGGCATGGTGAAGGCCAGATCCTGTCTCACGGGAGGATACGTCGAGATGGGCGCCGCCTGCACGGGGCCGGAGTCGAGAAGAGCGAACAGCGCGGTGAGATCAAGCTCGAAGGCCGAGGAATGCTCAGGCAGGCCCAGGGCCTGGAGCACGCGGGGATGAAGCTCGCCGACGCGTCCGATCCTCGTTTCGCCGAGAACGACATGGGCGAAGCGTCCCGGATGCCAGGAGACGGGGACGCCGTCGGGCTCCGGCTGCTTCAGTGCGATGCGGGCGCCAAGCCGATCGGCGACGCGACGAGTCGCCTCCACGGCATCCGTCCAGTCGACCGGACGCCTGTCCCCCAGCCAGCCGGAATCCTCGGCCAGCCCCGTGAATACGCCCGCCACATGAAGCGGCTGGTCGGGAAGCCCGGCGTCAAGGGCCTTCAGCTGCTCGTCGCTGGGGCGCACCCCGCCCGGCAGGGCCGGAATGGCCGGGGCCTGCGGATTCCATAGATATACATGGCCGATCTCATACAGCGAGACGTCATCGATGCCGCGTCGCCTGTTGCGCTGGACGGTCTGGGCGAGGGTGGGCAGCACCATCCGGCGCAGATACGGACGATCGCCGGCCAGAGGGTTGGCGACCTCGACGCTGACGGGCGTGACGTCCCCCTCCTCGAGCCGGAAGGCCTCGAAGTCGGCATGGCCGACGAAGGGGTAGCTCAGGGTCTCGGTCATGCCGTATTCGGCGAGCTCGGTGGCGACCTGACGGCGTCGGACCTGGTCGGGGGTCAGTCCCACCGCCCCCTGGACGGGAGCGCGTGGCACGGTGACGGGAATCTCGTCGTAGCCGACGAGTCGTGCCACCTCCTCGACGAGGTCGCAGGGCTCGGTGAGGTCAGGCCGCCAGCTGGGCGGCGTGACGGAGAACTCCCCGTTGCCTCCTCCGGCGACC
The DNA here is from genome assembly GCF_963540075.1 of uncultured Bifidobacterium sp. Classification (GTDB taxonomy): domain Bacteria; phylum Actinomycetota; class Actinomycetes; order Actinomycetales; family Bifidobacteriaceae; genus Bifidobacterium. Next base: position 5,486 of record NZ_CAUTOG010000034.1, on the reverse strand, counting down.
GAGCATCCGATATCGGTGAGGATGTCGCTGATTCGGTTCACGGGGGTCTCGAGCCCGGTGAGTCTGCGAACCTCACCCGCGCGGAAGGCGATCGGACGACGACGCGCCGTGCGATCCACGTCCATCGGATGCTCGGAGGGCTCCCCCGCCCCGTACTTGGCGAGCAGATCGCAGGCCATCTGGGCGGCGGCGGGCTGCAGACGCGGATCCACCCCGCGTTCGAATCGTCTCGAGGCCTCCGAGGGGATCTTGTGGCGCCGGGCGGAGCGCGCGATGGAGATCTGGTCGAAGCAGGCGGATTCCAGCAGGATGTTGCGCGTGTCGGCGGTGACCTCGCCGTACAGTCCGCCCATGACGCCGGCGAGTCCGAGGATGCGGCTTCCCGCCTGCCCGTTCGGGGAGTCCGTGATGAGCAGGTCCTCCTCGCTGAGCTCGTGGCCCCTGCCGTCGAGCGTCGTCAGACGCTCACCGGCGCGTGCGCGGCGCACGACGATCGGCGCTTCGATCTTGTCGAGGTCGTAGGCGTGCATCGGCTGGCCGAGGTCGAGCATGACGTAGTTGGTCACGTCCACGGCCAGGGAGAGAGAGCGCATCCCGGCCCTCACCAGACGGCGGCGCATCCAGTTGGGCGTGTGGGACGCAGGGTCGAAGCCGCGCACGGCCCGCGCGTAGTAGCGGCTGCATCCCGGCACGCCATGAATCGGGTCGTCATCCTCGATTCGAACCTCGATGTCTGCGGCCTTGCCGGCGGCACCGCACGTCCTGGGTGCTCTGGAGTCCAGCCTGGGCACGGGGTCGACGAAGGGCGCCCCGGTGGAGTGATGGTATTCGCGGGCCACGCCGCGGTAGGAGAAGGCGTATCCGCGGTCGGGGGTGATGTTGATCTCGAGGATGGGCTGGTCGAGATGCAGCAGATGCATGGCGTCGTCGCCCGGCTTCATCCCCTCCACCTGCTCGGGGGTGAACCCGTAGTGGCCGAGAAGGATGATCCCGTCATGGTTGTCGCCGAGGCCGAGCTCGCGCTCGGAGGCGCACATGCCGTCGGAGACGTGGCCGTAGGTCTTCCGCGGCTCGATGCGGAAGTCACCGGGGAGGACGGCCCCTGGAAGAGTGACGACGACCTTCTCGCCGGCGGCCATGTTCGGCGCGCCGCAGACGATGCCGCGCGGCACCCTCCTCCCGTCCGCGTCGACGGCGTTGTATTTCTCCCCGACGTCCACATGGCACCAGTTGATGACCTTGCCGTTCGTCTGGGGCTCGGGGGTGGCGTCGACGACGTAGCCGACGACGACGGGACCCGTGACCTGCGAGGGATGGATGGTCTCCTCCTCGAGACCGACGCGGACGAGGTCGGCGGCCAGCCTCTCATAGCTGAGGTCCCGAGGAACCTCGACGTGCTCCCGGAGCCAATCGATATCCACCATGGGCATGGCCGCTCACTCCCCCATCACGAACTGGTCGCTGAATCGCACGTCGCCCTCGACGAGGTCGTGCATGTCGTTGATGTCATGGCGCAGCAGCAGCGTGCGCTCCATGCCGACGCCGAAGGCGAATCCGGTGTACTTCCCGGGGTCGAGACCCGCCGATTTGAGCACGTTGGGATTGACCATGCCGCAGCCTCCCCATTCGATCCATCCGGCGCCCCCCTTCTTGTCGGGGAACCACAGGTCAAGCTCGGCGCTCGGCTCGGTGAACGGGAAGTAGCTGGGACGCAGACGGCTCTTCGCCTCAGGCCCGAACATGGCCACGGCGAGCTTGTCCAGAACGCCCTTGAGGTCCGCCATCGTCAGGTCGCGGTCCACGGCCAGCGCCTCGCACTGATGGAACACCGGCGTGTGGGTGGCGTCGAGCTCGTCGGTGCGGAACACGCGTCCCGGGGAGGCGATGTACAGGGGGACGCCGCGGGTGAGCAGCGCGCGCACCTGGTCCGACGAGGTCTGGGTGCGCAGCACCATGTTGGACCCGACGAAGCCAGCGGCGTCCCGGGCCTGGGTGCCCTTGACATAGAAGGTGTCCTGCATCTGGCGGGCGGGATGGTCGGGTCCGAAGTTGAGGGCGTCGAAGTCATACCACTCGCTCTCCACCTCGGGACCCTGCGAGATCTGCCAGCCCATGGACACGAAGAGGTCCTCGACGTCCTCCATCAGACGGGAAAGCGGATGCCGCGCGCCCAGGGGACGGCGTCGTACGGGAAGGGTCATGTCGACGGTCTGCGAGGCGAGTTCACGCGCCTCCTCGGCGGCCGCCACCTCCTTCTCACGAGCGCCGAAGGCGCGTCCGAAGTCCGCCTTGAGCTTCCCCACGACGCGGCCCGCGCCCTTGCGGTCGGCCGGCGGGAGGGATCCCAGCGACCGTCCCGCCCGGGTCAGCACCGACTCGGCGCCGGCGTACCGCGTTCTGATGGAGGCCAGCTCCTCGGAGCTGGAGGCCCGCCCGATCTCCTCGATGCCCGCAGCGACCGCATCGGTCACCGCCTGGACGTCGAACTGCGCATCCTGTGACACAAGCACCCTTTCCGTTCGCGCGACGGGGCCGTCGGCGTCCGCATACCGCCCGGGGCATGGCGTCGCGCCCTTCACCGCCTTGGATTGTCCCAACACTACTCGACAACGCCTGTGGTCCCGGCCGAACCGCCGACGGCCGCGGCGGCCGAGCCGCGACCGGTTCCGGCGCCTGCATCGACGTCTCCCGCAGAAGTCCCCTGACGGCCTGACATCGCCAGAGCGTAGAGCAGCACGGCGGCGCTCGTCGCCAGGTTCAGCGACTCGGCATGCCCGTACATCGGAATGGACGCGACCTCGTCGGCACGAACCAGCAGGGAGTCGGGAAGACCCCGGGCCTCGTTGCCGAACAGCACGCACACCCGTCCCCCGCGGGATGCCACGGAGCGCCGGGCGAGCAGGGCGGGCAGCGGCACGGGGCGGACGTCGGGCATGCCGTGGACGTCCGCGGCGATCAGAGGCAGACCGGAACCGGCGCTCCATCCAAGGAAGTCCGACGTCGACAGATGCACGACAGGAAGATGGAAAAGGGACCCGGCGGTGGACCGCGCGACCTTCGGTCCGTAGGCGTCCACGCAGTCGTCGACGAAAACCGCGGCCGCGCAGCCGGCGGCATCGGCGACCCGGATCACCGCACCGGCGTTCCCCGGATCCCTGATCTGCCAGAAGGCCGCGACCATGCCGGGACAGCCGCCCCGGTCGTCCGTCGGCATCGCCGGGGAGGGCAGGTCGGCGACCGCCACGACGCCCTGGGCCTCGGGCGCGAGACGGTGCATCACGCGCGACGTCACCGGATGGACGTAGGCGCCCGCCGCGTCCGCCGCCTCGGCGACCCCGGCGAGTCTCGGCGACGCCCAGGCGTGGGGATGGGCATGGCCATCCTCGCCGGCCGCCATCGGATCCGGCGCGTTCGTGACCTCCACGAAGACGTCATGAAGCGCGGACGGGACGAAGGCGACGGCCTCGCGCACCGCCTGCGGCCCCTCCACGAGCATGCGCCCATAGCGTCGGCGCTCCCGGACGTCCGTCAGGTCGGCGGCGCGGCGGATGCGCAGGGCGCGGGGGTTGTCGATGGTCTCGTCACTGATGGGCATGAGTCCCACGCTACACGTCGGGAGAAGGCGTCGGCGGAGCCGCGTTCCCAGTTTTCTTTCATGGGACTTTGAGCGTCGGCCCAAACGGCGCGCGGATTATGGGTCACGCCGGAAGCCCCAGGGGCGTTCCGGGCCGGCGAGGGTCGTCGGCACGTCAGGTCGGTGACGGTCGCGTCAGGCGGCGGCCGGCCGAAGCGCAAGGGTCGAAGGACGCATATGTTCATACTGAGGAACGCCTGGAGAAGCGTGGTCCGCAACAAGGGCCGCAACATACTCATCATCATCATCGTGGCCATCATCGCCGCCGCCGCGACCATCGGCCTGTCCATCCGGCAGGCCGCGAACACCGCGAAGGAGAGCGGACTCGAGAACACCACCATCACGGCGCAGATCGATCTCAACCGCAGCAAGCTCATCAGCCAGCAGCGTTCAAGCTCCAGCGCCTCGGCGAGCTCCTCGTCCTCCAGCACGCCGGACTTCGACAGCCTGCGCAAGGCTCTGAGCAACAAGACGCTGTCGCTGGCCAAGTACGAGAAGTACGCCAAGGCCTCCAGCGCGGTGAAGAGCACCTACTACACGGAGACCACCTCCGTCGCCAAGACCGATTCCTTCCAGCCGGTCGAGACCTCCACCTCCTCGAGCTCCTCCAGCTCATCCTCCTCGAGCTCGTCGAACTCGAACTCGCAGATGCCCGGAGGCCAGAGCGGCAGCATGAGCGGCATGCAGTCGACGACCACCACCTCGGGAGACTTCCAGCTCGTCGGCTTCTCCTCCGACACGGCGGTGGCCAACGCCTCCAACGGGACCTTCACCATGAAGTCCGGAAAGGTGTTCGGCTACGGGTCGTCCTCGAACGGCGACGTCATCATCTCCAAATCGCTCGCCGACTTCAACGACCTGAGCGTGGGCGACACCATCACCGTCGAGAACTCCTCCGACAGCTCCACCACCCACAAGCTCACCATCGTGGGCATCTACAAGAACACCTCAGACTCCACTTCGCAGACGAGCGGCCCCAATTCCTCGACCTCCTCGGATCCGGCGAACGCCATCTACACCTCGGTGTCCACCCTCAAGTCGCTGGGGCTCGACAGCTCCTCCGACGACGATGACGCCGCCCAGCTGAGCTTCACCTACGTGTTCGCCAACAAGACCGACTACGAGACCTTCGTCAAGGACGTGAAGAAGGCCGGCCTGTCCAGCAGCTACACGGTGTCCTCCTCCGACGTCGAGGAGTACGAGTCCAGCCTCGTGCCGCTGAACAACCTCTCGAAGTTCGCCCTCACCCTGCTGCTCGTCGTCCTCGGCGTCGGCGCGGTCGTCCTCGTGGCCCTCAACCTCTTCAACGTCCGCGAACGCAAGTACGAGGTGGGCGTGCTCACCGCCATCGGCGTGCGCAAGGCCAAGGTGGCGGCCCAGTTCGTGCTCGAGCTGTTCATCGTCACGATGGTCGGACTGGCCATCGGCGCCGTGGCTGGCGCGGCCACCTCGGTGCCCATCTCCAACCAGCTGCTCGCCAGCCAGGTGTCCTCGGAGCAGAGCGAGCAGACCAGCCAGCAGCAGCAGTTCGGACGCCAGATGCAGGGCGGCGGACAGTCCGGAAGCTCGGCCTCCTCCACGTCGGGGACGTCCTCGAACTCCGGGACGTCGAACTCCGGGTCATCCAACTCCGGCATGCCCTCCGGCGGCTTCGGCAACACCGCCGTCGGAAAGAGCACCACCAAGTACCTCTCCACGGTGAACGCCACGGTGAACCTCAGAGTGGTCGGCCAGCTCATACTCATCGGCCTGGCGCTGACCATCGTCTCCGCCCTGGTCGCGGTGGTGTTCGTCATGAGATACGAGCCATTGCAGATTCTCGCGGACCGGTCCTGACGGACCGCCGGCACAT
>NZ_CAUTOG010000033.1:0-16957 GCF_963540075.1 uncultured Bifidobacterium sp. | reverse complement strand
GTGCCGTGCATGATGGACGGGCCGCTCTACGTCTCGATCCAGCTGACGCCGTTCCACGACACGAGGATACAGAGGATCGCCGTGATGGATGACGGAGAACTGGAGGGCTCGCCCCTGTGCTCCTTCCGTCGGTTCAGCGTCGTGGTTCCGCAGGAGGGCCGTTAGAGCCCCAAGCGGTCTTCAGGATTTCGGCATCGGATTCTCTTTCTCGATTATCGGTGTCATGCGTCTGCTGCTCAGAGAGGAGGGTGTGAGTGGTCTCCGGACTGTCCGCGGAACGCCTCGGGGGCCTACTCCCTGACCGCGTAGGAGATCGTGGACCGGCTTCGCGCCACATCGTTGGGGTGAGATGGTTGCCCTGCCGAGCCCACGTGGACGATGGGATCCATGGATGATGTCTGAGTCATGTTGATTCGGTCTTCTGCAGTTTTTGGGGCAAAGTGCTTGTCTTGGTGAAGTTCTTGCCATCAGAGAGGTGTCATTCGGTGCGGTTCCCGAGCCGTTTTCTGTACTACGTTTATGTAGTACAGTTAGTGGATGGCGAGGAGAAGGGGAATTGAGTGGAGCGCGTCTGCGGATAAGCATGGGTACTCTTTCGAGGATGTGCTGTATGCGGCGCGACACATCATACGAAAGCGGACATATGACCGTAAGGGTGAAACCTATGTCAAGTTCACCGGTTTGCGGCATGGCGATCCTCTGGTGAGAAGCATCGAGGTCATCATGAAGCTGACGGGTTCGGGAGAGATCGTGGTGTTCCATGTCAATGCCGAACAGGATGGGTTCTGGGATCATGACTGAAAGGAGTTGATCATGACGAACGATGACAAGGTGTGGCGTTGGGACGAGTCTCAGGCGGTCGAATCCGTTGGGGACGATGCACAAAAGGAGATGGACGCGCTGCTGATGAAGGCATCGGGGTCCTCCAGCGTCGAAGAAGCGGAGTCCGTGTTGCTGGGTCGACCGCGCGCGGAGGAGGCCAGAGAGTCCACCGTGAAATTGCAGGTGCGTGTTCCCATCTCTTGGCAGCGTGAAATAGATCGCAAGGCTGGTGACGAACACATGAGCCGGTCCCAATACCTGCGTCATCTCATAAGCGAGGATGCCCGGAAGGTCGCTTGAGCTATAGGAGGTTGCGTTGCCGCCTGAGGGGAGCGGGTTGTCTGGGCCAATCGGCATGGACTGACGTGATGTATTGCCGCGAAAGATTCCCCGCCTTGTCACGCAGGCAAGGTATCAGTCAGGTCAAGGACTTGGTCAGGGACGCTGCCGCGGCCAATTAGTTCCCCAGCACCTCGCGATGGAAGTCCGTCTCCAGCGCGTCGATGAGCTCTGCGGACAGCCCGGCCTGTCTGGTGAACTGCGGCCAGGAGTCCATCGCCTCGTCGATGCCGTGAAGCGCCTCGCGGGCATGGCCGACGGCGAACTGGTCGGCACCCTGACGACCGTCGTCCCTGTGTAGCTCATGCGGATTCCCCCTTCGTCGGGGTTCCCGCTTCTTCCTGCGTCGCGTTCTGAGGGCCCGCACAGAGGGAGAAGGATCGACGTCGGCGTTCATTCCATGCGTCATCCTCCTTGTCCTGAACGCGTCGCATCGTAAATGCGTGATCGCGCTGGACGAATTGCTGGGATGGATCCCGCGGAACAAGAATCGCCTATCCGCGGAGTCCGCGCACGATGAAGCCCGCGTGATTGCAACCGATGATGGAACACACCTTGCCCAATGAGTAGTTGGTTGAATTCAAAGGAAAGGGATTCGAATGGAAGTGATTGTATACCCGGCTCATCGCGTGATCACGATGAACGATTCGGTCCGTTCTGCGCAGGCCGTGGCCGTCTCCGGAGATCGCATCATCGCAGTCGGGGATGCCGATGAACTGGTCCGTGACTATCAGGGAAGAATCGACGACAGATATGGGGATGACGTCATCCTTCCCGGATTCGTCGAAGCGCACGCCCACTGCACCGCCGGGTCGGTATGGAACTGGCCGTACGTCGGTTTTTTCCTCGAATGAGACCCGATGGATTGATGAGCGCGGGCTGCACCTCGGTGGATGAGATCATCGACGCGCTCAGAAGCGCCGCGGACGGCCTTGCCTCGGGAGTCCCGCTGATCGCCTGGGGTCTGGAGCCCATGTACTTCAGCGGCAGACGTCTTTCGGCGGACGATCTCGACAAGGTCTCGAAGAGCCGGCCCATCATGGTCGTTCATACGAGCATGCACGCCGTGACGATGAATCACGCCGCGCTTGAGCGTGACGGGATGACCTCGTTGAATCTTGCCGGAATCATGAAGGACTCCGAGGGGAACCTCACCGGTGAGGTGTTCGAATTCGAGGCGCTGGGGCGTTCCTCTCTTTCGCGCGGTTTACTTCGTCGATGAAGCCGGACGAACGGTCCATCCGGAGTTTCGGCGACCTTGCCCGCAATGGCGGGGTGACGACCGTCACGGACCTGCTCTCCGGGGATCCTCTCACGGACGAAGGGGTCGATCTGTGGACCTCGGTGGTCGAGGACGACGCTTTCCCGGCCCGTGTGTCCCAGTTCCTCATCGGTGATCCGCGACGCATGGGAGGTCATCGGACGGATGTGGATTCGGCCGCCCGTCGCGTGGCGGATCTTGCCGCGAACCGGTCAGGGAAGAAGATGCACTACGGCGGTGTCAAGCTCATGCTGGACGGTTCGATCCAGGGCTACACGGCATGTCTGCAGAACCCCGGGTACTATCGCGACCCTAGCAGAAGGGAATCTGGAACAACGATGAGATGAGTTTCTTCAGCCAGTTCCTCGCCTACCATCGGGCCGGTCTTCTCGTCCACGTCCATTGCAACGGGGACGCCGCCACGCAGCTTTTCCTCGACGTGTTCTCGCGCGTCCAGGAGGTGGCGCCACGATTCGGGCATCGTCACACGATCACCCATTCCCAGCTGAGCACTCCCGCCCAGTACCGCCGCATGCGGGAACTCGGCGTCTGCGCGAACCTTTTCGCGAACCATATCTGGTATTGGGGGGACCAGCATGCGGAGCTGACGGTCGGACCGGATCGGGCCAGGCGCATGAACGCGGCGCGCACGGCCCTGAACGAGGGCGTCGTCATCAGTCTGCATTCCGACTGTCCGGTCACTCCCATGGATCCGCTGCGTTCCGTCATGTACGCGGCATCGCGGAAAACGCCTCCGGGAAGGGTTCTTGGCGAGGGGGAGCGCATCACCATAGAGGAGGGCATCCGCGCGGTCACCCTCGGCGCCGCATACCAGCTGAAGCTCGATCATGTCGTGGGCTCCATCGAACCGGGAAAGTCCGCGGATTTCGCGATTCTGGACGCCGATCCGCTGCGATTGACGGACCCCGATCAGCTTAGGGACGTGAGGGTCCTTGGGACCGTCGTCGGGGGTCGCCACTTCCCCGTGCCGAGGCCCTAGCGTCCGAACGGCGGTTTCGTTGATAGGACGCGGAGCGCCACCGGTCCATCAACGAAACCGCCGTCCTCCGTCACGTGTCCTTCGATTGGAATTCGGTGGAGCAGTAGCGTTCCACGGCGTCGACGCAGGAGCGGGCGATCAGACGTCCCTTTTGGGCCGACGATCCCAGAGGGCTGGCAAGACCCCCCTGCGCGGGGACGTCCGACGAGCGCACGGGATATCGCGCGTACGCGAGGGGTCGCGCGTCCGGCTCGGGCCGGTATCGGTCCAGATGGACGAGTCCCGGCTCATAATGAAGCATCAGCGACGTCTCCGTCACCGCGGCATGCTCAAGCGCCCATCCGGGGAATCCGCCCTCCGGGAAGACCTTCTCGATGACGTCCGTCGGAAGGGGATCCCACCAGTTCGTCTCCATGATGGTGGCTCGGCCTTCCGTCTCCCTGGTCACCAGGTCGATGGCCTCGACGATGAACGCCTCGTTCTCGAAATGCGAATTGAGGACGAGAATCGAGCGGACTCCGTCATCGATGAGCTCGCGGAGCAGGTCATGAGTGATCGCCACGACCGTCGCCCCGTTCATGTCGATGGTTCCGGGGAACAGCGGTCCCCCTCCGGAGAGCGGCTTCGACTTGTACCCGTACGTGAGCGTGGGCGCGACGATGCCGTGGATGCGATCGGCGATGTCCAGAGCCAGATGCTCGGCGATTAGCGCATCGGTGCCGAGCGGCAGATGCGGACCGTGCTGTTCGGTCGATCCCACCGGGACGATGACCGTGTCCGCCGTCCGTGAGGCGAACTCTTTCCATGTCATATCGGTGAGGCGATTGCTCATCTTCAACTCCTCTGCTGATTGGTGATCGGATGTTCGGGCACGGACCGCGATTCCGGGTCTGCCCGTTTCGCGCCGTCAGATGGACGACAGGTCCTTCGAGGCGTTCTCGTGGGAGGCGACCATCGCGATAAGCGCGATCACGGAGACGGCGACCATATAGTATGCCGGCGCCATCGTCGATCCGGTGATCCAGATCAGCCAGGTGGCGACGAAGGACGCTGTGCCTCCGAAGATGGCGTTGGCGAGGTTGAAGCTCAGCGCGAATCCGCTGAATCGGATGCTCGTCGGGAACGTCTCGGTCAGATAGCTCGAGAGGGTGCCGTCGTTCGCTGTCAGGGCGCAGCTCAGGCACAGCTCGACGGCCAGCACCGCCCAGAAGGAGCTCGTGTTCAGCACGAGGAAGGCGGGGATGGTCAGGGCGATGAACGCGATGCAGGCGGCGAGCAGGACGTTTCGACGCCCGACCCTGTCGGACAGACGGCCCATGCCGAAGACCATGAACACGTAGGCGACGAGGCAGATGGTGGTGATCATCGATGATTCGGCCGCTTTCATGTGGACGACCTCCGACAGATACGTCGGCAGATAGGTGAGCACGGTGTAGAACCCGACCGCGTTGAGCATGCAGGCGCCGAAGCTGATGACCAGGCTTCTGCGGTGGTCGCGGAACAGGACGCGCAGAGGCGTCGCCGAGGTCGGCGAACCGCCGGCGGCCCCGGAGGAGCCCTCCGTCTCCGCGTCGTTCCTCAGGGCGTCGGTCATGTCCCGATATACCGGTGAATCCGCCAGACGGGTCCTGATGTAGTGCACGATGATTCCCAGAGGGCCCGCGAGAAGGAACGGGATCCTCCACCCCCACGAGGAGAGCGCCTCGGAGGAGAGCAGGCTCGTCATCAGGGTGGCGGAAAGCGACCCCGCGAGCAGACCCACGGCCGTGGACGCCGGGATGAGCGAGCAGTAGAACCCGCGATGGGACGTCGGGGCGTACTCGCCGAGGAACGTGGCGGCCCCCGCGTACTCGCCGGAGGCGGAGAAGCCCTGGGCCATGCGCAGCACGAGAAGCAGCAGCGGCGAGAGGATGCCGATCGTCGCATAGGAGGGAAGGCATCCGATGAGGAACGACGCGCCGGACATCAGCAGGATCGAGACCGCCAGCGTGGACTTGCGACCCCGACGGTCGCCGCGGCTCCCCCAGAACATCGCGCCCAGAGGGCGGAGCACGAAGGACAGGGCGAAGACGCCGAAGGTCTCCATCAGCGAGACCGTGGGATTCGACGAGGGGAAGAACACCGTGGCGATCACGGTGGCGAAGTAGGAGTAGGAGGCGTAGTCGAACCATTCGATGAAGTTGCCGAGGAACGAGGATGCGGCGACCTTGCGGAGCGTCGCCCGCCGACCGTCGGTCTCGACGCCGACGGACGCCGCGGGGAGGGGAAGGGTCATGATGTCTTCTTTCGTGTCGTGGGATGCATGGCGAGGTGGTGATGAGGTCGTTCCGGAGCGCACGTCCCGACCGGAGCGTGGATGGAGTGGGAGGCCCCGGGCGATCACGCCTCGGGAATCAGATCGTCGAAGGCGCTGTCGATCGTCTCGCGTCTGGTGAACAGGGTGCGGCCCTCGCGGACCGACCGCAGGACGGCGCAGCGCTCGTAGACCGCGTCGAACACGGAGGAGGCGTCGAGGACGAGGAAGTCGGCGGGCCTGCCGGGCTCCAGACCATACGAATCGCCGAGGTTCATGGTGGTGGCGCCGTCGACGGTGAGGAACTTCAGGGCGTCGTCGATCTCCTCGAAGCTCATCATCTGGGCCAGATGGAGGACGTAGTCGAGGATGATCATCATGTTGCCGTTGCCCAGCGGATACCAGGGGTCCTGCATGGAGTCCTGGCCGAGGGACACGTTGATCCCCGCCTCCGTGAGCTCCTTCACGCGCGTGATGCCGCGGCGCTTGGGGAAGGTGTCCTGCCGTCCCTGCAGGTAGAGGTTCTCGGTGGGGGCGCACGCGAAGTTCACATGCGCGGCCTGGAGCAGTTCGGTCAGGTGGAAGAAGTAGGCGTTGTCCGCCGATCCCAGCGAGCAGGTGTGGCTGGCTGTCGTCCTCACGCCGATCCCCGCGCGGTAGGCGAGCGAGGACAGCAGCTCGACGTAGCGCGAGTTCGGGTCGTCCGTCTCGTCGCAGTGCACGTCGATGAGACGGCCGTACCGGGTCGCCAGCTTCACGACGGTGTGCATCGAGCGTTCGCCGAGCTCGCGGCACTGCTCGAAGTGCGGAATGCCTCCCACGCAGTCCGCGCCCATCCTCAGACCCTCCTCCACGAGGTCGGCCCCGGCCTCCCCGTGGGGGCCCGCATAGGAGTACATGCCCTCCTGCGGGAACGACACGATCTGGATGGTGACGACGTCCTTCAGCTCCTCGCGCAGCTCCAGCAGCGCCCTGAGCGAGGTGAGGTTCGGGTCCGTGACGTCCGCATGGGAGCGGATGAACTGCACGCCGTGGAGCAGCTCGTGGCGGATGGCCGTGCGCGCACGGCTTTTCACGTCCTCGATGCTGAGATCCGACTTCGTCTCGCTCCAGCGCTGGATGCCCTCGAACAGGGTGCCGGAGGAGTTCGTCGCCCCCGGCTTCCGCGCGGTGTAGGCGTAGTCGAGATGCAGATGGGTGTCGCAGAACGGCGGGCAGACGAGCCGTCCTCCGAGATCCGTGACGGGGGCCGACGACATGTCCCGCCCCTGTGCCTCGAGACGGGCCGGCAGGTCCGGGCCGATTTCGGCGAACCTCCCGTCCTCGACGAGGATGTCCTGCGGCACGGCCGTGGTCGCCGCCGTGCTGTGGGGCATGCCCGTGGCGATGTGGGCGTTGGTGAAGAGTTGCGTGCTCATCTGTTCCTGCGTGTCCTTCCTGCTCCGCCGTGGCTTTGCGCGGACGGATTCCTGGGTTCGGCCCGCTCGTCCGTCCGCTCCTCGCGGTCCGCGGGTCTCCCCGTCGGACCGGTTCGGCGCGGACCCCGGCTTCGGCGTCACTATCCGTGCCCGTGATTGCCCGGACGTAACCTGTGGATGTGTCTGTCGTCGACCCGATTGGACGGAATGTCATGTCTGTGAGCATCAGGGATGTCCTGCAGGGACCCGTGTTCCGCCGGTGCGACCCCTGCGTCGCGGCCGGTCGCGAGGGGATCGGCAAAGAGGTCCGCTGGGCCTATACCAACGAGCGGTACGACGTCACGCGGTTCCTCGGTGGAGGGGAACTTCTCATCATCGAGGGAAGCGCGCTGTCCGAGCACGCCAGTCCCGGGGAGCTCGAGACCTACGTCGATTCGCTTGCGGAGGCGAACGTCAGCGGGATCGCCATCGAGCTTCTCGACCATTTCACCGCCGTCCCCGAGGCCATGGTCGCGCGCGCCGACGAGCTGGGGCTTCCCGTCATCGGACTACGGCGTCGACAGCCGTTCGTGGCCCTGTGCCAGGAGATCAACTCGCGTATCACCCGGGAGCAGCTGCTGGCGCATATGGAGGTTGACAACCTGTCCAGTGCTCTCAACGCCAGGTTCTCCCGGTCGCAGTCGGTCCAGGACGTCGCGGACGCGCTGGCCGACGTCATCGGCGAGCATGTCCTGATTCTCGGGACCGACGGCGTGCTCATGGCAACGGCCGGGACCCGCGAGGATCCGGGGCAGGCCGACGGCAGGGATCCCGTGGCCGGGGGTAACGGCGGGTTCGCGCGCGACCTCGTGCTGCCGGTCTCCTATGACGAGTTCCTCGTCGCCAACGTCGTCGTGTCCCAGAGCATCGCGGTCGTCAACGCCGACTCGAGGCGATGCGTGGAGTCCAGCCTCGCCCGCGCCCTGCCGCCCTTCGTGTCCGTTCCCGTGGCGGCGAAGATGAGGATGCGTCTGCTCGCGGGAAGCCGCGACGGGGTCCTCGCCTCCGACGAGGAGGCCGCCGACGCCGAATCCCTGCTTCGGGCGCTCGGTCCTCTGGCGGGCGCCCACTGCCTGCCGTTCATCGTCGGCATCCGAAGCTGGCGGAACGACGGCGCCACGGCCTCCGACGCCCTCGACGTGCTGCGGGGGGCGTCCCCGCGGAACGTCTCGCTGCTCGCGGAGCTGGAGGGCACCGAGATCGTCGGCGCGTTCCTCACCGACGACCCCGAGCTTTTCGCCGGTCTCGCCGACGTCGCCCGCCGACGCCTCCGGGCGCTTCCGCGCACGTCCGATCTCCGCATCGTCGAGGGGATGCCCGCCGTGGGCGCCCGCGGCCTTCTCGATTCCCTGGCCGCGGTGCGTTACGTCGATCGGATCGAGCCCGCGGCCTGGGGGAGGATCGTGTCGTCCGGCGGCTACGCCTTCCGTCGCATGGCGTCCGTCGCCAATTCGACGACGGCGATGCGGATGTTCGTCGCCCAGACGGCGGGGTCGCTGCAGAGGGCGGACGACGTCGCCCTTGACACATTGTGCGCACTTGGGGAAAGCCTTGGGGACAAGACCGAGGCGTGCGGCAGACTGGGGGTCTCCCGGCAGGCGCTGTACGCGCGACTCGACAGAATCGCGCAAATGACTGGCGTTCCGAGGCATGACCCCTCCTCGTGGAGCCTGATGACGGTGGCCGCGAGGATGGTCAGGGAGACGCGGGAACGGCGCGACGAAGCGCTCTAGACGGACGGTCAGATCGTCAATCCCGGGGCTTCCTTCTTTAATCATCCGTTCATCGCGCCGCAAATCCGCCCGTGGATAGTGTGCCCTGCCGGAGTCGAACGGGGGGCGTCGCGCCCCGCCGGATCGGCCCGAGGGGCATGAGCATCCTCATGCATTCCACATTGAACGGGAGGGCGGAGCCCATGGACGCAAGCACGATGCCGATGACGGCGCAGGAGGGCGGCGGAACGGCCCCCGAGGCGTTGGGCGCGGCGGAAAGTCGGTCGGGAAGCGCACAGGGAGGATACGAGGACTATCTGCAGGTGGTTCCCGAGAAGGCGAGGACGACGAGCCTGTGGGGCCAGTTCTGGGTGTGGTTCGGCGCGAACGTCGCCCCCATCAACTGGCTGCTGGGCGCGCTGGGCATCCAGATGGGCCTGGGCCTGTGGGAGACCTTCGCGGTGATCGTCGTGGGCAACCTGATCGGGATGTCCGTCTTCGGCCTCATGGTGCTTCTCGGCCAGCGCACGGGACTCACGGGCATGCTGCTCGGACGCCAGGTGTTCGGACGGGTGGGCAACTACCTGCCCTCCGCCATCCAGTCCATCGTCGTCATCGGATGGTGCGCGGTGAACACCTGGGTCGTGCTCGACCTCGTGACCGCGCTGCTCATGAAGATCGGTGTCGTCGACTCCATCGACGGCCACTTCTGGCTCAAGGCGGGCATCGGCGCCATCGTGATGGTCGTGCAGGTCGTCATCTCGCTGTTCGGATACAAGGCGATCTCCACCTTCGAACGCTGGACCGTCCCGCCGACGGTCGCCATCCTCCTCGCGATGACCATCGCCGCGTGGGGCTTCATGGGCGTTGACTGGAACTTCGCGGGCACCCTGGCCACCGGCAGTACCAACCATCTGGCTGCCCTGTCCTCGATCATGACGGCCATCGGCATCGGATGGGGATTCACCTGGCTCACCTACGCCTGCGACTACTCGCGCTTCGTCAGCAGGAAGGTCCCGCGCGGCAGGCTGTTCGGCGCCAGCGCGCTGGGGCAGTTCATCCCCGTATGCTGGCTCGGCCTTCTTGGCGCCACCCTGGCCACGAAGTCGGGAAGCATCGACCCCGGCCAGCTCATCGTCGACAACTTCGGGGCGCTCGCCATCCCGGTGCTTCTGCTCGTCATCCACGGCCCGATCGCCACGAACATCCTCAACATCTACAGCTTCACGCTGGCTGTGCAGTCCCTCGACATCAAGGTCAACCGCCGGGTCATCAACGTTCTCGTCGGGGTCCTCGCCTGGCTGGGGGTGTGCCTGTTCCTCACGCTCACCGACATCGGCGACACGCTCGACGGATGGCTGTCCTCGGTGGCCGGCTGGACGTCGGTGTGGGGCGGGATCATGATGGTCCACTTCTTCGTGCTCGAGCCGAAGCGCGAGGACTTCTCCGGGGTCCTCAAGGACCATGGCGTCCCGCTCGTGCGATGGCAGGCGCTTGCCGCCTTCGTGCTGGGGCTCGCCGCGTGCTGGGCGACAAGCTACGGAAGCCTGCTCCAGGGCCCGGTCGCCGCGGCGATGGGCGGGGTCGACCTCTCCTGGCTTGGCGGGATCCTCGTCGCCGCGCTCACCTATTACGTGCTCAGCGTCGCCTCCGCCCGCGGGCGGGTCGCGAAAGGCTGAGGGCCCATGAGGCGGTGGACGACCTAGCTGACGCTCCGCATCGGCACGGGCCGTCCACCGCTTTCTATGCTCTTTTCTGTGCTTCGCATCCTTATCTACTTGATCGGTAACCCCACCGAAACCGTCCGCTTTTCCGCCGGTGATACGTTGTGCCGCATCACGGAGGGAGAGTCATGCCGCGTCTGTCCAGTCTGGTCCCCGACGGGGGTTCCGTCATCCGCGAGATGTTCACCTACGCCCTGGAGCGCGACGACCTCATCTCCTTCGCCGTGGGGGAGCCGGGGCGCACGCCGTCCAGGCCCGTCATCGAGGCGATGGTGTCCGCGCTGCGCGAGGGGCGCACGCATTACACGTCCAACGCAGGGATCCCCGAGCTGTGCCGAGGGCTGTGCGACCTGGCCCGCAGCTCGCGCGCCCTGGAATACGACCCCGCGCGCGAGGTCATCGTCACCACGGGCGCCATCGAGGCGCTGTTCCTCGCCTTCCGCACGATCGTCAGCCCCGGCGACGGCGTCCTGCTCCCCGACCCCGGCTTCCCCAACTACCTCAATCAGATCACCGTGCTCGGCGGTGAGGTCCAGACCTACGTTCTGCGCGAGGACCGTGGCTTCCGCGCCACGGCCGAGGACATCGAGGCCGCCGTCCGCCCGAACACGCGCGTGCTGCTGCTCAACTCCCCGTCCAATCCCACCGGGGCGGTGATCCCGCCCGCGGAGCTGGCGCGCATCGCCGATGTCGCCCGGCGCCACGACCTGTGGGTCGTCAGCGACGAGGTGTACCGCCGCTTCCTCTACGGTGACGTCGGATTCCTCTCCATAGCCGCCGTGAACGAGGACATGCGCGACCGCACCATCGTCGTCGACAGCTTCTCCAAGACCAACGCCATGACAGGCATCCGCCTCGGCTACGCCTACGGACCGGAGCAGGTCATCGCCGCCATGCGCACCATCCAGGAGGACGTTGTCTCCTGCGTCGCCACGCCCGCGCAGTACGGGGGAGTGGCCGCGCTCGCCGACTCCGACGGGCTCATCGACTCCATGCGCGCCCAGTACGCCCGCAACCGCGACCTGATCTTCGCCGCCATCGCCCGCATGCCCGGCGTGGAATGCGACTCCATCGAAGGCGCGTTCTACGCGTTCCCCAGCATTCGCGGCACGGGGCTGGACTCACGGGACTTCGCCATGCGGCTGCTCAAGGAGGCGGGCGTGGTCGTCGTCCCCGGCTACGGCTTCGGCCCGCACGGCGAGGGGCATGTGCGGCTCTCCTTCGTCGGCCGTGAGGAGGAGGTCGCCGAAGGCCTCGAGCGCATGGTCTGCTTCACACGGAAGGTGGCGGAGGAGAGTCGGGTCGTTGAGGCGCTGGCCTCGGCCGACTGAGACAGGGGGCTCAGAGGAAGGTCGCGGTCGCATGAGACGTGCCCGCCATACGGGAAGGCAGCACCAGCGTACCGTGAGTTCTCCTGCGGTGCGTCACCGATAACCGTAGCCTCCTAGCATTCGACGACGTTGACGGCGAGGCCGCCCTGCGAGGTCTCCTTGTATTTGCTCATCATGTCGTCGCCGGTCTGCTTCATGGTGCGGATGGCCTGGTCGAGGCTCACCCGGTGGGTGCCGTCGCCGAGCAGCGCGATGCGAGCGGCGTTGACGGCGGTGTTCGCGGCCACCGCGTTGCGTTCGATGCAGGGGATCTGCACGAGGCCTCCCACCGGATCGCAGGTGAGGCCCAGATGGTGCTCGATGCCGATCTCGGCCGCGTTCTCCACCTGCTCGGGTGTTCCCCCCAGCACCTCGCACAGCCCTGCGGCGGCCATCGAGCAGGCTGATCCCACCTCGCCCTGGCAGCCGACCTCGGCGCCGGCGATGGAGGCGTTGCGGCGGAACAGGTAGCCGATGGCGCCTGCGGTGAGCAGGAAGCGGACGATCCC
This sequence comes from uncultured Bifidobacterium sp., assembly GCF_963540075.1. Classification (GTDB taxonomy): domain Bacteria; phylum Actinomycetota; class Actinomycetes; order Actinomycetales; family Bifidobacteriaceae; genus Bifidobacterium. The sequence continues at coordinate 4,470 of NZ_CAUTOG010000033.1, read as the reverse complement.
TTCGTCGTCCGCGCCCGGCACGAAGCGCCGGTAGTACTCGAGGACGGCGGGGATGATGCCGGCGGAGCCGTTCGTCGGCGCGGTGACGATGCGTCCGCCGCCCGCGTTCTCCTCGCTGACGGCCATGGCGAACAGGTCGATCCACGTGGTCTCGGAACGCTCGAAGGCGGCGGTGTCTCCCCGCCCGACGTGTCGTTCGCGTCGCTGCGCGTCCGTACCGGGACTGGCGCTCGTCTCCGCGGGCATATCCGTACCGGTGTTGTGGGAGGCGTGGTTCGGCGGATCGTTCTCCGCCTCCGGGGGAAGGTCGGCGGCGGGTTTCGCCAGCGGGTTCCACATGAGCAGCCGCAGGATGGCGGGTGCCCGTCTGCGGACCTCCAACCCTCCAGGCAGAAGCGCGTCGCTGGCATGGCAGCCCCTGTCGATGCAGGCCGACATCACCCGCGCCCGTCGCAGCAGCTCGCGTCGGGTCTCGGCCGCGGGGCGCAGTGCCGACTCGTCGGCCAGCATCACGTCGCTGACGCGGAGACCCGTTCTGTCGCAGATGGCCATGAGTTCGTCGCAGGACGAGAAGGGATAGGGGGCGTCGATGGCGAATCCGAGGCTGGAGTCGGCGGCGTCCGAGGCTGTGGAGCCCGTGGTGGGCGTGGCCTCGGCGGGGGATGAGCTGGGTACGACGGCCGGTGCCCGGCGCTCGTGCATGCCGATGACCGGGTCGTCCATGCGTCCCCGGCGAATGAATCCCCCGCCGATCGAATACCACACCTGCTCGAGCAGCGTCCGCCCCGACTCGTCGAGGGCGCGGAAGCGCATGCCGTTGGGATGCGCGGCGAGCCTGTGCCAATCGTCGGCGACGAGATCCGCCGAGTCGTCATAGGCGAGCCTTCGCCCGTCCACGAGGATGCAGCCCTGGCGGGATCTCTCCCGCCGCACGGTACGCAGATAGTCGGTGTCGACGTCCTCGGGGTCATGCCCCTCCCAGCCGGCGAGCACGGACCGGTCGGTTCCATGACCCATGCCCGTCAGTGCCAGGGACCCGTACAGCGTGGCCTGAAGCCGGTGCGTGCGGGGCAGAAGACCCGAGCCTTCGAAGTCGTGGACGAAGGCGCGGGCCGCACGCATGGGCCCCACCGTATGCGAGGAGCTGGGCCCCACGCCGATGCTGAACATGTCCAGCACGCTGGCAGTCATAGGGCTCCTTTCAAGGAAGGAATCACGGTCACATCAGTTGGTGTCATATAAGCGTGTCTCGTGTGGCGTCTCCGGCATATGGAATGTGGACCGCTGCCGCGCCTGCCTTCTGTTGAGCGCATTGATGGCGAACCAGATTTTCGATGTGTCTGCCACATCGGAGAGGTCGACCCCCAGAAGCTCCTGAAGGCGTGCCATGCGATTCTCGACGGTGTGGCGATGGACATGGAGCTGGTCGGCGCATTTCGTCACGTTGAAGGAACAGTTGACCAGCGCCTGCAGAGTCGCAAGGAGTATGCGCTGTGTGCGGCCGCCGGATCGCGGCGTATTGAGAAGGGGAGCCAGAAGTTCGTGCGAGTAGGCGTCGGCCATGTCCTGGTCGACGAGATCGATCTGGCTGAGAACGGAAAGCCTTTCGCGGGATGACTCGGCCCCTCCGCGTTCCGCCCTGATTCGGCGCCGGGACGGTCCGGGACGAGAGGCCGAGAGCCGTTTGAGTCGTGCAGCCGTGTGCGCCTCGGTGAAGCCGAACTGGAGGTCGGTCCAGTCATGGGGGACCGATACTCCGAAATCCGGAGTGATGTCCGGAGAGGCCTTGTCGATGGTGTTCGTGATGGATTCGTGGTTCAGCTCCGATCCGACGATCCACAGTCCCGGGCCATATGCTCCGAACAGAACCGTCCCGCTCTGTTCAGGCATGGAGACGAGCGCCTCCGTGGTGAGCAGATTGATGACCCGTGAGACCGAATCGTGCGTGTCCGTTGCTGATGGCATGCCATCGGAAGACGAATGGGGAAGGGGTAGGAACCATACCTCCAACGGTTCCCTGGGATATTTCCCCCACAGCTCGGTGCAGATGTCCCTGACTATATCGACCTGTCCCAGCATCGCGTGTCGAATCAGGCCCGTTCGCAGAAGGTTCATCCGCTTCTGCAGAATCCGTCGCTGCCCAAGGACGGCGGAAAGAATATCCGCGTTCAGATCCGACCCGGTCCTCAGCAGACGTATGGAGACGTCGTCACGTCGGTGCGAGCCGGAGATGAGCAGCCCGATGCATTCACCGGAGTCATCGGTGATCTCGCAGCCGTGACAGCTCAGAGTCCCGTGAGTGACGTCGATGGTTCGCGGTGGTTTCCCTCTTCTCGTCGTCTCGCGTCGTTCGATGAACTCGAGACCGATGTTCCTGCACATCTCCTGCGGGGCATGAGGTGACGTCCTCACCACCGTTCCAGCGGTGGTGAGAAGCGCCTGCCATCCCCCGAAGCTTTCGGACGAGGCCTTCAGAAGAGCAGGAACGGGATCCTGTGAATTCGCTGTGGTGATGTGGGACCGTTGGATGATCAGCATGCGGTGGAATTCGATGTACTCGTCGCGGGCCAGCGCCTCGGAGACCATGCGCTCGATGTTCTGGAAGGGGATTTCAAGAGGAATCTCGAAAAGCGGGACCTGGTTGTTCCAGGCGGCGCGGACCAGGGCCTCAGGAACGGTTCTGTGCTTGATGCCCGTGCCGAAACCGCAGGCGACAACCCCCGCCTCGTTCATCCCGCGCATATAGGCATCGCAGAGATCCGCGTAGTCTCGTCGTTTCCTCCCCGGTGCATTCAATGGCTCGGCGGGGAGCTTGAGTCCGACAGTCAGGAGAATCTCTCCGGGTTCGGAAAACTCCCGGGAGTCGAGGATTTCGCTCTGATGAGCCCAGACGATATGGCGCTGGAGAAGTCTGTCATCCGGTGACGTCAGCAGACGAAGCCTCAAGGGTGCTGTCCGCAGAAGTTCATCGACGGTAAGTGACATGTAACCAGTATGTTATCCATGCCATTTCCGGTCCATGAATCGGAATTTACATGGACATTTCGTCCATTGAGTCGCTTGCCGCGCCGATTTACATTGTGGGGCAACCGCAGTTCTGAAAACACGGGATCGATGCATGGAATCTCCCTTGACGCGGACGGTGCCCATGCGATGAATCCGATGAGACAAGGAGAAAGAATGACGATCAAGTTCGAGGATTATCGGCGGTATCTGTCACCGGCTCTCGCCAAGACGACTGATCTCGTCATCGACCACGGCGAGGGAAGCTACATCTGGACGGTTGATGGAGTGCGCTATCTCGACTGGGTCCAGGGGATTGCCGTCAACGCTCTGGGCCACAGCAATCCTCGAGTCGTCAGGGCCGTGACCGATCAGGTGTCCAGGCTCATCACGGCCTCCTTCAACATGGTGAACTATCCCAGCACGCTTGAGCTCGCTCGACGTATCGCCGAGCTGGCCCCGGGCGATCTGGGTTCCATCTTCTTCTCGAACGGTGGCGCCGAAGCCACCGACGGCGCCATGAAGCTCGCCCGAGCCTACACCGGGCGTCCGGGCATCATCGCCTTCAAGGGATCCTTCCATGGCAGGACGATGGGGGCCCTTTCCGTGACCGCGTCGAACTCCAAGTACCGGCATCTCACCGAGCCGCTTGTCGGCGGGATCCACTTCGCGACCTACCCGTCGGTGGACCAGTGCCCAGCCGGCTATGACGCCGAGCAGAGGAGCTCCTGGTGCCTTCAGGACGTTCGGCGCATCCTCGACTTCATTAGCGCTCCGGCTGACACGGCGGCCATCCTCGTCGAACCCGTGCAGGGCGAAGGCGGATACGTCGTGCCCCCGGCCTCGTTCCTTCAGGGTCTACGGAAGATCTGCGACGAGACGGGCATCCTCCTCGTCTTCGATGAGATCCAGGCCGGATACGGGCGCACGGGGAAGATGTTCGCCTCGGAGCATTCCGGAGTCATCCCCGACATCATGACGCTCGGCAAGGCCATCGCAGGCGGAATCCCCGCCAGCGCGGTGGTCAGCACCGAGAAGATCATGGCCGAATGGCATCCGGGCATGCACGGCGGCACCTTCGGAGGCAACCCCGTCATGGGGGCGGCCGGGCTCGCGGTGCTGGACGAGTTCGCCGAGGGGCACATCCTCGACAACGTCAATGAGCAGGGCGCGTATCTGAAATCCGAACTTCGGAAGCTGCAGAGCAAGTACCCGATCATCGCCGACGTCCGCGGCGTGGGGCTCATGGTCGCCATCGAGCTCGACCACTCGGACGGGCGAACCGGAGGGGATCTCGTGGAGACCACCCGGTCCGAGGCCCTTCATCGTCACATGCTCACGCTCTCCTGCGGGGTCAAGGGCAACGGCATGCGCATGGCGACTCCACTCAATGTGACGAAGGACGTCATCGACGAGGGCGTGGCCATTCTCGGCGAAAGCCTCGCGGAGGCGCAGAAGAAGGACTGA
>NZ_CAUTOG010000032.1:0-17362 GCF_963540075.1 uncultured Bifidobacterium sp. | reverse complement strand
TCGCCCTTGGGGAAGGACTGGAGGACGCCGTGCGCTCGGCCAAGCGGTATCTGTCGGGCGCACTGGCGGCCGGACTTGACATCGGCCGCGGGTCGGGACCGATGGACCACGCCTGGGCGTGGCGATGACGGCGGATACGATGGGCTGCCGGGCAATGACCATGGAGGCATCACCCGTATCAGACCGCATGATCGGACGCACTGATCAGACGCATTATCGGGGAAAGCAGGAGGAAGAATGAGCGACACGAACGGCACGGCAACGGACGGCACGACGAAGGCGACGACGGAAGCCTGCGTTCCCGACCGCAACGCGGAACGGCAGGAGGCGCCGGTCGACCCGGCGACGGGCAGGCCGTACATCAACACCGTGGCGGCGGTGGCCATCGCCCCCAGCGGCGTGGGGTCGGAGCTCAGCGGATACGTCGCGCAGGCGGTGGGCGTGATCCGCGACTCGGGGCTGCCGAACGAGACGAACGCCATGTTCACGAACATCGAAGGCGACCTGGACGCGGTGCTCAAAGTCGTGCGCGACGCGACGATGAAGCTCGCCGGACAGGGCTACCGCACGGGCGTCACCCTCAAGCTCGACATCCGTCCCGGCTTCTCCGGGCAGCTCGCCGAGAAGCCCGCGCTCGTCGACCATCTGCTCGACGACGGGGAGAGCCCCCGACGCTGAAACCCTGGAACACGAAGGCACCGGGATCGGGCAGGAGCGGGGATGCATGCATGAACCCCGTACGACACAGACGGAACCTGTTCTGCGTAGGATAATCGCTGGCAATATGTTTGAGGGAGGAGGCCGCGATCACCCATGACCACCATGCAGGATATCGCCGATCTCGCGGGGGTTTCCAAAGCCACTGTATCCCTCGTGCTTAATCACCACGACGCTGGACGCGTCAATCCGGAGACGGCGGAATTCATCCGTCGAACCGCCGATAAACTTGGATATCGGCCGAATCAGCTCGCGCGCAGCCTGAGAACCAACCGCACACACATGCTTGGGTTCATGGGAGAGGAAGTGGCGACCACCCCGTTTGCCGGCGGCATCATCCTCGGCGCCCAAGACGCGGCAAGCGCATACGGATACGTGCTGCTTACTGTCAGTACAGACGGCAAGGCCAAGGAAGAGAACGAGACCGCAGCGCTCAAGCGATACGGCGTGGACGGGTTCCTGTACTCGAAGATGTCTAACCGTATCACCGACATACCCCGATATCTCACCGATTACATACTCGTCCTAGTAAACGCCACAGATCGCAGCGGGCGATTCCCCAGCGTGGAGCCGGACGAATTCCGCATCGGGTACGATGCCACAACACGACTCATTCACGCCGGCTGTCTGCGCATCTCCTATATCGGATGCTCCGACCCTCTGCTGGCGCAATCCGGCCGCCTACGCGGATATCATGCAGCACTTGCCGATGCGGGAATGCCGATCGATGATTCCCTGCACGTAGACGTGGCCAACAATGGACCTGCCCTGAAAACGGTAAGCGAGCTTTTCGACAGGCAGCACCCGGATGCATTCTTCTGCTTCAATGATGCCCGTGCCTGGTATGTGTATGAGTGCGCGGCACGCCGGGGACTCACCATTGGCCGGGATATCTCCATCGTGGGAGTGGACAACCATCGCGTCTTCGCCGAAACCCTAGAGCCCCAGCTGACCACGATCGAATTACCTCACTATGAGATGGGCTATTGGGCCGCTTGTCGCTTAATCTCGATGATTGAAGGGCATGACATCGATTGTTCTCACTGGCCGCAGACAAACGCGCCCATGCCACCACTGGATGCGCCAATACCCGCCACAATCCACTGCACTCTCATTGACAAGGGGTCAGTACGGACGTGACAGTGGCCCATACCTGTTGTTCGATTAACAGGACGTTAGTGACGGGCGAACTCGTCCCGTTTCCCCACCGATTCGCGATGGTGCTCGATTTGACACGCCGGACATAAATCGATTGACGTAAATCGATTGACGTCCTACTTTTGATTTTGTCAGCGAGAGCGAGGTGGCCTCGCGGACCCGACAATATGACGTCGGAATCAATGGAAGTGCCGCACCGTTGCGACACCGCTCGGAAAAGAGGCATCAATCATGGAACGCACGACGAAGAAACCACCGTCTGTATGGAGCAATCCCTCTTACCTGCAAAGCTCCTTCGGCATCTTTATGTTCTTCTGCTCCTGGGGCATCTGGTGGTCATTCTTCTCCCGTTGGCTCACCGACTCTACGCACGGTCTTGGCATGACTGCAGCGCAGCAGGGCGAGATTTACTCAATCAACTCACTGGCGACCCTCATCATCATGTTCGTCTATGGGACCGTCCAAGATAGGCTGGGTATCAAACGCCGGCTCGTCGTTATCATCTCGGTGATTGCCGCATGCGTCGGACCGTTCGTGCAATTCGTCTATGCGCCGATGCTGACCGCCGGTGGAACCGTGCGAATGGTTGGCGCGCTGATTGGCTCGGTAGTGCTGTCCGCCGGATTCATGTCGGGCTGCTCTTTGATTGAAGCTATTACCGAGCGCTATTCACGCTACTTCGGTTTCGAATACGGCCAGTCGCGTGCCTGGGGATCCTTTGGCTACGCCATCGTCGCGCTGTGTGCAGGATTCCTATTTAATATCAACGCAATGCTCAACTTCTGGGTCGGCTCACTATTCGGCCTCGGTATGTTGTGTGTCTACCTTTTCTGGGTTCCTTCCCAACAGAAGGACGAACTGCGCAAGGAGGCTGATTCCAATGCCGCCCCGACCAACCCGTCGATGCGCGAAATGCTTTCCGTCCTCAAGATGCCGACCCTGTGGGTGCTCATCGTGTTCATGCTGCTGACCAACACTTTCTACACTGTATTTGATCAGCAGATGTTCCCTAACTATTACGCATCCCTGTTCTCCACCACGGAAATCGGCAACGCCACCTATGGCACGCTCAACTCCATCCAGGTCTTTCTCGAATCGGCGATGATGGGCGTAGTGCCAATTATCATGCGCAAGATCGGCGTCCGCAACTCCTTGTTGCTTGGTGCAACGGTGATGTTCCTGCGCATAGGCCTCTGCGGCGTGTTCCATGACCCTGTGTCCATCTCCATCGTCAAGCTATTCCACTCCATCGAAGTCCCGCTGTTCTGCCTTCCCGCCTTCCGGTATTTCACGTTGCACTTCGACACAAGGCTGTCGGCGACCCTGTACATGGTCGGATTCCAGATTGCCTCACAAGTCGGCCAAGTGATCTTTTCCACCCCGCTGGGCGCCCTGCATGACCATCTTGGCGACCGCCCGACCTTCTTCACCATCTCCGGCATCGTGTTTGTCGCACTCGTATACGGCATATTCGTCATCAAACACGATAATCAAGAAATCGGCGGCGATCCGTTCTACACCGATAAGCAGAAGCGCGCCATGCAAACCGCGGCCGCCGCCCAGAGCTAACGCGACCATTGTGGCGGCCGCACTGCGAAAGTAACAGCAACGGCCGCCACACTCCGCTCAAACTCCTCCCGCACAAGCACGATACATACGTTTCCAAGGAGAACCCATGAATGACCTATCCGAGACAACAGCCGCCTCCGAAGACATCACCTCGGCTTCCGGCTTCACGCCGACAACGCCCATACTCACCCCAATACGCAACCATGAGTCGTTGCTTGCCAAGGCAGAGGAAAGTATCCGGACATTAGCGGCCACACGCGACGACCGCTGGTATCCCATCTTCCATATAGCCTCAAACGGCGGCTGGATTAACGACCCCAACGGTCTTTGCCGGTACAGGGAACGTTGGCACGTCTTCTACCAGCTTCACCCGTATGGCACACAGTGGGGTCCTATGCACTGGGGACACGTGTCCTCTCCCGACATGCTGCATTGGCGTCGTGAGCCGGTGATGTTCGCCCCCTCGCTCGAGCAGGAGAAAGATGGCGTATTCTCCGGTTCGGCGGCAGTCGGCGATGACGGCAAGATGCGCTTCTACTACACCGGGCATCGATGGGTCAACGGCAAAGACGGCAAAGACGGCGAACGGCAGGTGCAAATGCTCGCTGAGGCGGATGATGACGCCCTCACCCACGCGACCAAACTCGGCATGGTAATCGACTGTCCGCGCAATCGCGTCTGCTACAACTACCGCGATCCGAAAGTTTGGAAGACCGGCGATACCTGGTATATGACCTTCGGGGTGACCTCAAGGGAGCACCGCGGGCAGATGTGGCTGTTCTCCTCGGCCGATATGGTGCGTTGGACTTATGAGCGCGTATTATTCGAGCACCCGGACCCGGATGTGTTCATGCTCGAATGCCCGGATTTCTTCCCCATCCGCGACCCACAGGGCCGAGAACGCTGGGTAATCGGGTTCTCGGCAATGGGCACGAAAGCCGACGGCTTCATGAACCGCAACGTCAGCAACGCCGGATACATGATCGGCAACTGGACGCCGGGGGAAGCCTTCGAACCAGATACCAAGTTCCGTCCATGGGACTGGGGACACAACTTCTACGCCCCGCAGTCCTTCGCCGACGAGCAGCGGCGTATCATGTACGGGTGGATGAGCCCGTTCACGCCACCGATTCCCATGGAGAAGGACGGGTGGTGCGGCAATCTCACGCTGCCTCGTGAAATCACGCTTGGTCCCGACGGCTATCTGCAAACAGCCCCAGCCCGGGAGATGACGGGCCTCCGCTCACACAGCAGTGATTTGGGTCCTGTGCATCTCGACGTCAACGGCCAGAGAACGGTCGCAGACGACGTCGAAGCCATGGAAATCGAAATGACCATCGACCTTGGAGCTACGACTGCGGAACGAGCAGGACTACGAGTACACGTCACGAACGACGGCGCATATACCGCCATCTGCTACGACGCTCAGACCAACTGCGTCGTCATCGACAGACAGGCAGCGGCCCAAGGCGACAGAGGATACCGAGCAGCCCCGTTGAGCAAGCAGGAGCTGCAATCGGGCATGCTCGAATTGCGCGTCTTCGTGGACCGCGGTTGCGTTGAAGTGTATGTCAACGACGGACGCCAGGTTCTGAGCTCCTACAGCTATCCCTCTCCCGGCCCGAGAAAGGTCATGATTGTCGCCGAATCCGGAGACATGTCCATCAGCGGACTCAAGATGCATACGCTCTCCTCAATCGGGCTTGACTAGCACGGCGACAATATAGGGTAACCACCGTGTAACGGGGGATACGCGACAACCAGAGTTGGTTGGAAAACGCATCTTGCTCCTATGGGCAATCGCATCATCCCCCCAACCACCTTTGAGACCTAGGGCCGCCACGAAAGTCATGGCGGCAAATACGTGGAGCCTAATACTCATCGGTTTGCCCTGTCATCAATCGCCATCATGAGGCGGCCGATACCTAATTATCGCGGTGAATCTCTGGAAGGTAGCCGAAGAACTCGGCTCCCACCGCTTCTCAATCACGCCCTGCAGAGTCGCCGTTGGCTGCAGCATCATCAAGAATCAGCTCGACCCCGTCCGGCATCGACTGTAACCCGGAGCGGAAGGATGTGCCGGCCGACCCCGCGATGGGAAGACAGACGTCGGCATGTCGACATCATACAGGCGTGGGAATCCGCCCCGCAGCATGAAATCATCGGCACCCAGCGTTCGCTTTTCGTCGTCATAAGCTTCCGCCCCCCGTGCATCCTTCCCTGATGATGCGGAGGATGCCGCTGCAGACGACGAGGCCGATGACGCGGCAGAGGACACCGCTTCGGCATAGGACAGAGGAAAGCAGCCGGAGAACGCCCGCACGACCGGCAAGGGACTGCCCGATGCTTCTCATGAGAAGGAAGTTCTGGGATCCGCAGAGGATGTACTGCCCGGATTCGCGCCTTTCGTCGGAAGCCACCTGAATCATGGAGAAGATCTCCGGGGAATTCTGCGCCTCATCGATGATGAGATGCGCGGGACGACTGCGGATGAACCCCACGGGATCCTCGACCGCCGACCGACGCATCTGGGGGTCCTCAAGATTCACATAGTCGTAGTCGGGGAACACCGCCTTCACCAGCGTGGACTTCCCGCTCTGACGGGGACCGGTGAGGGAGACGACCGGGAACCACTACGCCAGACGTCTGAGCTGACCGGAAAGAATCCGCGGAATCATGGAACACCCCTCATTATGCATCAGGAACTTCCATAATCATGCATTAGGACGTTTCACAAACATACATCAGGATGTTCCACAATCATGCATGAGCGACTTCTGCAATCAGGCATCAGAATCCCTAGCCACGCGCCAGGACCGTCATAACTTGTGGATTGACGCCCCTCCACGGCAGGCGGCTGGCAATGAATGGCCGTTATGAACGAACCGCAGCGCCAAGGACGGGATTCACCCGGTAGAAACGACGAATCGCATCCTTGGATATGACCTCGCCCCCCCGATCCGACAGGGACAGACCCTTCCTCATGTCTCTCCAGGGATCCTCTTTGTGGGTACGCTCGCTCAGCTCGTTGCCACTGCATGATGACAGGCGATCACACACCCGATCGACGACGGATGCATCCGCAGACGAGAGACCATGCACGGAATCCCCTTCAAGATCCGTGGCCGCGACGATGAATTTCCCTTTGTGCCGTAGGAAGAGGTCGTAGCAGACGGGTCCGCCCCTCCAAGATTGAAAATCCTCATCGAAAAGCGGCGTCCCTCTATGGGAGAGGGCCTCAGCTTGGGAATAATAGGCAAGTTTCTGCAGCTTCATAGTGGTCATTGACCCATAGCGCCGAAGAATGTGCACCGCAACATCCATAATCGTTGTCATGCTTCCCACCCCCTGACGCTGAAAGCAGCAGAACCGGACACGAATCCGATATCACCGCACTTCAGAAAAGCTCATTTTAGGCCATACCGTCTACGAATGCAATACAATCCTTTCATGGAGTCCAAGGTCAGTCGACGCAAAGCAACTCGAGCAGGAGTCCTGCTTTCTCACACCGGATCCGGGCTCTCGTACGGTGATCGGGATGCACTTGCAATCGCGGAGCAATGGCGTATGCAACACGCCGAACCGACGCAACGATGCTTCCGGTCCGTGCTTTCCTGCTCGCATCATTTTCCGGGCTCCGTAGCTACCTATCGGATGAAGCGGATGGCCTCCATCAGGGCAAAGCTTAAAAGAGCAAGCTCGAAATTCGAACTCGGGACGTTGGATGACATAGGAGGATGTCGCCTCATCGTCAAAGACATCGCCGAAGTCGATGAAGCAGTCCTGATACTGAAGACCGGACTCGAACTGAAGAACCTCGGAAGAGGGGAAAAGGACTATATTCGTCGTCCGCATTCCAACGGATACCGCTCGCACACCTCATCGCATCGATTCCATCGGATGGCATCATGTACCGCGTGGAGATACAGATTCGAACCAGACTCGAACACTGCTGGGCGACCACCGTCGAAACAGCCGGAGAAATCTACAATAACGATTACAAGAACCCCGACACCGCAATCCACCCATCGTTGCAGGACGGGCAGCGGCTTGCGTTCTTCACGGCCGTGTCCGATCTTTTCGCCCTCGAAGAGAACATCCCTCTACCTACGGTTGATTCCGGTTGCTCCCGCGAATCGATAATCGAGCACATACGCGACAACCCCATGACCGAGACGATCATCTCCGACCTCCGCAAGGTCTGTGACGGCGTCTATTCCGTGTCCCCCCGCACCTCGACGGACGATACGGTGTTTCTCCTCAAGTTTTCAGCCGACGAGCAGTTTCTCGACGTCGAGACCTTCAGCGACGACCAGCTTGATTCCGCCCTCGACCGTTACGAGGCGTGCGAGAAGGCAATCGACGATAAACCATTCAACAGGCACGACACAAACAAAACGGAGCAATCATCGGAATCCTCCAGACACTTCAACAACGTCGTCCTGGTGCACGCCACTTCCCTTGAACAGCTCAGAACCGCATATCCGAACTATTCGGCCAACGTCCGGCAGTTCCTCGACGAACTGAAGAAATTGGGAATCACGCCGTAACGCCGCCGAAGCGCCTGTCTCGGTGCACGTAATGGTCGATGGAGCGCCACAGCACGTCGCGCCCGCAGTCGGGGAAGAGCTCGGGAACGAAGTCGAGCTCCGCGTAGGCGGCCTCCCACGGCAGGAAGTTCGACGTGCGCTGCTCGCCCGACGTGCGGATGACGAGGTCGACGTCAGGGATGTCGGGGTTGTACAGATGCTCGGCGATCATCCTCTCCGTCACGCGGTCGCCGCTGATCCTCCCGTCCCTGACCTCGCGGGCGACCGCCGCGGCCGCATCCGCAATCTCCGCCCGGCCGCCGTAGTTGATGCAGAAGACGACGTCGATGACCGTGTTGCTCCTCGTACGGTCCATCGCCGTCTCCAGTTCGTCGATGACGGACCGCCACAGCCTCGGACGACGACCCGACCACCGCACGCGGACGCCCCAGTCGTCCATCTGCGCCACCCGGCGGTGGATGATGTCACGCGAGAAGCCCATGAGGAAACGCACCTCCTGCGGGGAGCGCCTCCAGTTCTCCGTGGAGAAGGTGTACAGGCTCAGATACCGCACGCCCGCCTCGATGGCCCCGGCGATGGTGTCGAACACCACGGGCTCGGCGGCCTGATGCCCGTCCGTGCGCACCAGGCCGCGACTCTTGGCCCAGCGTCCGTTGCCGTCCATGATGACGCCCACATGGCGCGGGACCCTGTCCCTGGGGAAATCGGGAATGCGGGAGGGATCGGAGAAGGGCGCCGCCGGGACGCTCAGCGACGTGTAGTCGACCTTGTCGAAAGCCATGCCTACGAATCTACCCAGCGCAGCGAACGAATGGGCCGTTCGAGATAGTACGTGCTCCATTCCTCGACAAGACGCGCCGAATCGCGCAGGACGGAGCGTGGTGCGGAGCCGGGAGCGGAAGAGCCGGGCGTGACGGCATACGGGGAGTCGGAGACTTCGGCAGGGTCCGCCCCCACGGCATCCGCCCGGACTCCCGGCACGGAACGCCGAAGATTCGCGACGGCGACTGGTCCGTGCTCGACGTCCACCCCGGCCCGGCCGGCGTCGAGCACGGACCAGTCGCCGTCGATGAGCGCGGCCAGACGCCTCAGCGCCCCGACGCCCACCGCCCGCGCGTCGGGGGTGCGGTCCGCATCGCACATCACCCCACCGCCCGCCACGGAGAACCAGACGGATCGTCCGTCATCCGCGGCCATCGCCCTCGTCCCATCCGTTCCCTCCCCATTCGTCGCACCCGCCACGATCACATCCCGTGGGATTCGGACAGACCCCCTCCCTGCCGCCGCTTCCACCGGATCGCCGCAGACCACGCAGGAGTCGAGCCGAGGCTTCCAGCCAGCGAGTGCCAGGGCCCGTATGACGTAGGATTCGCCGATGTCCTGCGGGGCGTGCGCACGGCGGGCGAGGGCCGCGAGGGCCCCGACGAGCAGACGGTACTGGTCGGGGACGGGCTGATGCTCGGCCGTCACCACGAGGTCCGCGGTTTCGGCGACGGCGCTGGCCGCCGTGTACGAGTCGTAGTCGGATCCGATCGGCCCGGCGTACACGGCGATGGACGCGGCCTGCGAGACGACGTCCAGAGACCGCCCAGTGGCCATGAGCAGGTCGACCCTCATGAAGGGTTCGAGCCGTCCGCCGAAGCGGGACTTCGTGCGCCGCACGCCCTTGGCCACGGCCCGCACCTTGCCGTGCGCGCGCGTGAGCATCGTCAGGATGCGGTCGGCCTCGCCGAGCTTGACCGTGCGCAGCACCACCCCCTCATCCCGATACAGCGGCATGCACACCTCCTTGCGATAAAATCCACACGCCCTGCGGCCGACGCGGAATCAGTACGCGGAATCAGTACAGGAACAGTCCCCAGAAGGCGAAGACGAGCAGGACGTGGAGCATGGTCACCGCGCTCAGCCAGAACAGCACACGCCCGAGCCTGGTCGTGGCGAGCACCGGTTCGTCACCGCTGACCACCTCCCGGATCGCCCCGTGGCGGGGAGGCCATCGGATGATCCCGCGCCGCGACGCCACCTCGACGAGGCGGGCGAGAACCCGGGACCACGCCCAGACCACCAGCACGCACACCACCTGGATGACCGGCCAGCTCCAGTAGGCGATGCCCGCGCTGGGGTCGGGGGCAGCGCCCCAGGCCAGGCGCACCACCTTCATCACCACCTGGGCGAATCCGGCCCCCAGCAGCATGAGAGCCGACAGCGTCGCCACGGTAAGGCCGAGAAGAACCCCTCCGAAGCCGTGGCGAAATCCCAGCGACGGGCCGGGCAGGCGGAGCAACGAGTGCCGGATCCGTCTCCCCAGAGCGACGAGCGACAGGACCAGGGTCGCCAGGACGAGAAGCGCGGTCACGCCGTGGAGGATGAGCCCGTATATCGTCAGCGGCCTGTCGGACCGCAGCTCGGAGGGCACGGGGATCGACTGGTAGATCGTGGCGCCCGCGACGCGCTCGCTCGTCTGCGTGAGCCCGGCCACGGTTCCCACGGCCCAGTTCGTCATGTCGGTGACGTAGCCGTCGGCGAGCTGCGTGTTCGACTCGGACTCGTCCCCCAGCCGCAGCACATGGTTGGCGACCGGATAGCTCCGGATCGTCACGTCCCAGTTGCCCGCGTCATGGGCGAGCTTGAGGATGTTGTGCACACCGCTGACCTGCGCAGTCATCACGTCCTTCGATCCATACGCCACGAAGGTCGGGATGGAGTAGGCGCGTTCGTCAAGCGTGCGCACGTCGAAGTTCGTCAGCCCCACCACCGTGCCGTCCGCCCGCAGCAGCCTGCGGATGATCGACTGGTAGCCGTCGTTGGCGCCCACCAGGCTGAAGTCCTGCGCGGCGAGGAACCCCAGGGACTGCCGGGGTGTGGAGACCATGGGACTGAGCAGAATCTGGAAGGCGATGCGGTCGTCGTCGCGCAGCAGATAGGAGGAGATCCACGCGCTTTCCGAGGTGGCGTAGATGCCGACCTTGTCGGCGTTCACGTCGTCCAGGGTACGCAGATAGCGGATCACCTGGTCGTAGATCTTCGCCGAGGCGGGGTAGTCGCGGGTGACGTCGTTGGTGGACCACACGGGCTTGTCGAGCACGGCGGTGACGAATCCGGCGGAGCTGAGGTCCTTGGCGACGTCGCCGAAGGAGTTGTCCGCCGTGCCGTATCCGGCGCCGTGCATGAACACGACGGCCGGCCTCCGGCCGGTGGCGCCCTTCGGTTCGCGGATGAGCACGCGAATCCGCTGCACCTCGCCGGTGGACGGCCGCACGGCCCTGATGGTGATGTAGCGCCTGGTGACCGCATAGTCGCCGAGCTTCGGCTGCGCCGTGCCCGTGGTGTTGCGGAAGGTGACCGCGGTGTCGGCGGTGAGGGTCTCGATGGTCTGGCCGCTGGGCTCGTTGCTCCAGCTGATCGCCGTGGCATGCGAGACGAAGACGAGGGCGGCAAGAAGGATCACGGCGATGGGGAGGCTCACCGACAGCCGTCTGCCCCGGCTCCATGGCCGGTCCAGCCTGCGGCCGGCGTCCTCGGGGTCCGCGTCCCTTGCATCGGCGTCTTCCGGCCCGCCCGGCTGGTCCTGTTCCTTCGGCACGTGCCTCATTGTAACCGCGGGGTCCGGAAAGGGCCTCGGCGAACCCGGAAGCACGGTTCCGCCTATGTGAGATCGTCATCCCCGGTACGCCCGGGAACCGTCACTCCATGACCCCGCACGGCGCACGCCGACGGCGGCTCGTCCCTGCGAAGGGACGGGCTGACCATCCTCTCAGGCGGCCTCGACGGAGCGCATCGCATCCCTGCCCTGACCGGTCTGGCGGTGGTCGGGATGCCGACGGCGATGCTGGGCCGGCGTCTCGGTGACGGGGATGACGACGGGTCCGGTGACGCCGTCGAGAGCCCCGCCCTCCTTCTCCATGCGTGCGGCGATCTCACGGGCAGTCTCAAGCAGCGTGGGCACGATCTGGTCCTCGGGGACGGTTCTGACGACCCTGCCCTTGATGATGATCTGTCCCTTGCCGTTGCCGGAGGCGACTCCGAGGTCGGCCTCGCGGGCCTCGCCGGGACCGTTGACGATGCAGCCCATGACGGCCACGCGGATGGGGGCGGTGATGTCCTTGAGCCCCTCGGTGACGGCGTTGGCGAGCTGGATGACGTCCACCTGCGCACGCCCGCAGCTCGGGCACGAGATGATGTCGAAGTGCCTCTGGCGAAGCCCGAGGTATTCGAGAATCTTGCAGCCGACCTTGACCTCCTCGACGGGCGGCGCGGACAGCGAGACGCGGATGGTGTCGCCGATGCCCTCGGACAGGAGCGCTCCGAAGGCGAGGCAGGACTTGATGGTCCCCTGCCAGGCGGGGCCGGCCTCGGTGACCCCCAGATGCAGCGGCCAGTCGCCCTTGGAGGCGAGCAGGCGATAGGTCTGCACCATGGTGACGGGATCGTGGTGCTTGACGGAGATCTTGAAGTCGTGGAAGCCGACGTCCTCGAACATCCGGGCCTCCTTGAGGGCGGAGGCGACGAGCGCCTCGGGCGTGGGCCCGCCATACTTCGCGTAGATGTCCTTGTCGAGGGAGCCGGCGTTCACGCCGATGCGCAGGGAGATGCCCGCGTCCTCCGCGGCACGGCAGATGGAGGGGCCGACCTGGTCGAAATGTCGGATGTTGCCCGGGTTCACCCGCACGGCCGCGCATCCGGCATCGATGGCCTGGAAGACGTACTTGCTCTGGAAGTGGATGTCCGCGATGACGGGGATCGGCGACTTGGCGGCGATGATGGGCAGCGCGTCGGCGTCGTCCTGGCTCGGCACGGCGACGCGTACGATGTCGCAGCCGGCGGCGGCCAGCTCAGCGATCTGCTGCAGGGTGGCGTTGATGTCCGTGGTGGGAGTGTTCGTCATCGACTGGACGCTGATGGGCGCGCCTCCGCCGACCGGCACCGGCCCGACCATGATCCGGCGGGATCTGCGGCGGGGATGCAGCGGCGACTCGCTGATGCCGGTCTCGCCGGTGCGGCGGAAGCCCTGGGCCGCGGAATCCGGGGATGTGGGACCGGACCCCTGGAGGTTCCGCGGCTGCGCCGCTCCCTCACGCCAGCCGTCGTGAATGCTCGCCTTCTCGTTCATCGTCCCGTCCTCATCTGTTCTTCCCATCCGTTCGTCGTCCATCCGTTATCGTGTCTGCCGGCTCGTGCGGCTCATGCGCGGGAACCCCGTCGCCACACGGCGGCCGGTCCGACGCACGACGTCGCCGGTCTCCCAGGCGCCCGCCGAGCGGAGCCCGTGGGCGTCCCGTTCGCAGAGCCGTCCGTGCGCGTCCCTCATCCGGGAGGCCCGAGCCCTACGCCGTCCGGTCTATCAGATCGTCGGCGCGGCGGCGGGCCTCGTCCTCGATCCGCTCCATCTCCTCCACGGACTCGAACAGGGGAGCCGATCGCAGGCCGGCGTCCATCTCGTCAAGTACGGCCTTCACGGTGTCGACGATGCCCAGATACGGCAGACGATGCGCGAGGAAGGCGTGGACCGCCTGCTCGTTGGCGGCGTTGAGCACGGCCGTATGCTTCTGGGAGGCGGCCAGGCACTGCCGGGCCAGCGACACGGCGGGAAAGGCCTCGTCGTCGAGGGGTTCGAAGGTCCAGGAGGCCGCCGCGCCCCAGTCGCAGGCGGAGGCGACATCGCCGAGACGCTCGGGGAAGGACAGCCCCAGCGCAATGGGCAGGCGCATATCGGGTGGGGACGCCTGACAGATGGTCGCGCCGTCACGGAACTCGACCATCGAATGGACGATGGACTGTGGATGCACGGTCACGACGATGCGCTCCGGCGGGATGCGAAACAGACGGCTGGCCTCGATGACCTCAAGCCCCTTGTTCATCAGCGTGGAGGAGTTGATGGTGACGACCGGACCCATGTGCCACGTCGGATGGTTCAGCGCCTGCTCGGGCGTCACGTCACGCAGCTGACCACGCGTCATGCCGCGGAAGGGACCGCCGGAGGCCGTCACCACGAGCCGGGAGACCTCCTCATGGGCCCCGGCGCGAAGCGACTGCCAGATGGCCGAATGCTCGGAGTCCACGGGATTGATCTGCGCCTCGCGCACCTGCGCGTCGAATAGCAGATGACCGCCGGCCACGACGGACTCCTTGTTGGCCAGGGCCAGCTGGGAACCCGCCTGAAGCGCCGCGATCGAGGGGGAAAGACCGATGGACCCGGTGATCCCGTTGAGGACGACGTCGGCTCCGCCTCCCGCCAGGGAGACCACGGCGTCATATCCGGTCTGGATGGCGATGCCGGCGCCGCCAAGAGCGTCCAGAGCCTCGCGCAGAACGGATGCGGCGCGTCTGTCGGCCACCGCGACGACGGGGACGCGGAATCTCACGGCCTGCTCGGCCAGAAGGGAAACATGCGAGCCGCCGGCCGCCAGACCGATGACCTCGAAGCGTTCGGGATGGCGGAAGATGACGTCAAGCCCCTGGGTGCCGATGGAGCCGGTGGACCCCAGGACGACGACGCGACGACGGTCTGTCGACGAATCGGGCATCGTCAGTTCCGCTCCCCCGTCGTTCGGGAGGCGCCTCCCCCGCCTCTGGCATCGCCTCGTGCGGCGTCATCCGACGATTGCGGTGCCGCGGGAGCATCCTCGTCGAACACCGGGAAGGACAGATCGGGAATCGAGAAGCTCTCGTCCGAAACGGACCGGTCGGACGAGCCCTGACCGGCGCCATCGTCGGAGGTCGCGGAGTCCTGTTCCCGGGAAGAGGCCCACAGCACGCTGGGTACCTTGAGGTCGGGAAGCGGGATGTCCATGCTGGGGACGTCGGGATGGACGGGCGCGCTCGTCGATTCGGCGAGATGCGCCAATGCGGCGAGCGAGCTGTCCCCGCGTCCCTCCGCCGCATCGCCCCGGACATCCGCTTCGGTCCGCCGGGCGGACGCGGCGGAGGGTTCAGGGGACGAGGACTCCGACAAGGGCGAAGAACCGGAGACCCCGATAGGCCTCATGGGAACGACGGGCGTCGTCGGGGAGGACGTCCGAGGCTGCGAATACGTCGAGGACGGCGGAGAAGGAGCCGGCGCGAAAACGCCACGCTCGGCCTGGCGGACCTGGTCGAACGAGGACGCCGCTCCCGAGAAGTCGGATGTCTGAGAGGCGGGGGCATTGCCCGTCTCGACGCCGCCGACAGGAGCCAGGACCTCCGTCTCGGTGCCCGCCGGCGGAGCAGCGGGAAAAACGGATGCGGGAGCGCTGCGGGGCCGCGGCGTCACATCGATGGGAGCCTCGGGAACCGGCTCGTCGAGCCGGTCTTCCCGCTCCTCGGCCTGCCCGGCCAAGTCGCCCGCATAGTCGGTGAGGCGCGCATAGGACTCGAGACGGGAGAGGAGCTCCATGCAGGCGTTGAGATAGTAGTCGACCTGACGCTCGTCATAGCCGTGCTTCCCGCGCCTCTGGGTGAACACCACGTTGGAGACGGATGAGGCGTTGAGGTCCACGAGACGGCGGGCGATCTCCGCGGCGTCGCCGTGCGAGTCGTCGACGCCCAGACCCGCCGCCGACTTGGCGATGATCTGGTCGATGAGACGATCCACCTGGCGCCGGTCGTACGAGGGCGTCTTCGCATCCCCGTCGGCGAAGCGCGCCTTGGCCGGACGCGCGGCATGCCCGGCGATGCGTCTGAACATGCTCATCGTCGTGGCCTTCCACGTCACCCGGCCGTTCTGGGCGATCTCCCACGCGGTGCCCTTGTCGGTAACCGCACGCTCGAGCCGGGACAGGGCGGCGTCGACCTGCGCGATGTCATAGCCGCCCTTACTCAGATCGAAGGAGACGTCCTGGATGTCGCGCTGCGTCAGCTGGACGCCACTGCCCTCGTAGAGGGCGTGGGCCCTGGCGAGGAAGCCATCGACCTGGGAGACGTCATACCCCCATTTGCGTTTGCCGACGCGCGGAATCCCCGACGCGCCACGACCGGCTTCAGATTCCTCAGCCATTGGCCACAGACCTCCTCCGCATGCAACTGTCGCCCCTACTCTACGTGATTCGTCCGACCCGGGCCGCCCCCCGCCCCGGAAACCATGAAAAAGACACGACTCCGCCACACGCGGAGACCCGGAGAAGCGACTTCGAGCGTGCGGGCGGGATGAGCGGCGCGGGGCGGACGACGCGCGTGGCGATGCGATACAGTGGGTCGCTGCGGGCGATTAGCTCAGTCGGCTAGAGCGCCACCTTTACACGGTGGATGTCGGGGGTTCGAGCCCCTCATCGCCCACGG
Source organism: uncultured Bifidobacterium sp. (assembly GCF_963540075.1). Classification (GTDB taxonomy): domain Bacteria; phylum Actinomycetota; class Actinomycetes; order Actinomycetales; family Bifidobacteriaceae; genus Bifidobacterium. Next base: position 1,115 of record NZ_CAUTOG010000032.1, on the reverse strand, counting down.
ATCTCTCCGGTCAGCAGTCGCGACGCCGCCTGGTCGTTGCGACCATCAGAAACGGCCGAACGATGACTCATCACCCGCCCCGGATCAATCCCAGAGCTGCGCGACCGCCTGGACGGCGTCCCACGGTGCCGCGAGAGGCGGCGTATAGGCGAGGTCGAGGTCGCAAAGCTGCGGGACGGTGAGCCCGGTGAAGATGGCGGCGGCGAGCACGTCGGACCGCTTGGCGATCTCCGCCCCGTAGGCGCCGACGAGCTGGCCTCCGAGAAGCCGTCCGGTGTCGGAATCGCCCGTGAGCCGGATGGCGATCGGATGGGAGCCCGGGTAGTACGCCTTGTGGTCGTCGGGCGTGGCCGTCACCGAACGCGCGGAGATCCCGACGTCGTGCGCTTCGTCCTCCCGCAGGCCCGTCCGCGCGGCGACGAGTCCGAAGACCTTGACGACCTGGGTCCCGATGACCCCGGCGAAGGCGGCGTCGCCGCCGACCGCGTTCTCGCCGGCGATGCGACCCTGTTTGTGGGCCGTGGTGCCCAAGGGAAGCCAGGTGTCTCCGAGCAGCCGGTGCTTCGTGGTGACGCCGTCGCCGGCCGCGTAGACATCGGGAAGACCGGTCCGCATATGGTCATCCACGGCGATCGCCGCTCCAGGCCCGGTCGTGGCTCCGGCCGCCGTGAGCAGGCCGGTATTGGGCCGCACGCCGGTGACGGCGATGACGAGATCGGCTCCGATCTCCCGGACCCCCGTCGTGTCTTCGCCGATCACGACCGGGCCGCGCTCTCCGCGTCGCAGGCCTCGCACCGCGGTGCCGACTCGCACGTGGACCCCATGGCGGGAGAGCTCGTCGCGGACGAGGGATCCGAGGTCGGGATCGAGGGTGGGAAGGACCTCCGGTCCGCGCTGCAGGAGGGTCACGTCGAGACCGCGACGGATAAGAGCCTCGGCCATCTCCATCCCGATGTACCCGGCTCCGATGATGACGGCCCTGCGTGGACGCCTGACGGCCAGATCCCGCTGGATCTCATGCATCTGGTCCATGCCGTGAAGCAGGTGGACCCCGTCGGCGGGGCCGAGGGCCCCGGGGCCGGACAGACCGGTGATGCCGTTCACCGCGGGCACCG
>NZ_CAUTOG010000031.1:0-17398 GCF_963540075.1 uncultured Bifidobacterium sp. | reverse complement strand
GCCGATTCGGCGGCCGGGACGGCCGGATCCGCGGGAGCGGCGGCGTCCCCGGTGAGCAGATCCTTCTCCCATGCGGCGAGGGGCTGCTCGGTGGCGTCCTCGGCCTTCTCAGCCTTGCCGGAACGGTCCAGAAGACCATCCGCCACGGCGTCGGCGATGAGGGTGGTCAGAAGATTGATGCCATGGATGGCATCATCGTTGGCCGGAATCGGGTAGTCGACAAGGTCGGGATCCGTATTGGTGTCGACGACGGCGACGACCGGGATGCTCAGCTTGTGAGCCTCCTCGACGGCCAGGGCCTCCTTGTTGATGTCGACGACGAACAGTGCCGAAGGCGTCCGGGTCATCGCACGGATGCCCCCGAGCTGCTTCTCCAGCTTGTCCTTCTCGCGCTTGAGGAGCAGCAGCTCCTTCTTGGTCAGACCGGAGCCGTGGACGTCGGTGAAGTCCATCTCCTCGAGCTCCTTGAGACGTGCCACACGCTTGGAGACCGTCTGGAAGTTGGTGAGCATGCCGCCCAGCCAGCGCTCGGAGACATAGGGCATGCTCACGCGGCTCGACTGGGTGCTGATGGCGTCCTGCGCCTGCTTCTTGGTGCCGACGAACAGCACGGTGCCATTGTGCGCCACGGTGGTGCGGATGAAGTCGTAGGCCTTGTCGATAAGGTCGAGCGACTTGAAGAGGTTGATGATGTGGATGCCGTTGCGCTGGGTGAGGATGTACTGCTTCATCTTCGGGTTCCAGCGACGGGTCTGATGGCCGAAGTGCAATCCTGCCTTCAGCATGTCGCTCATGGTGATCTGAGCCATTGGGTGTGCCTTCCTGTCGGTTCTTGCCTGGCCATGCTGGCCCGAGTACAGCCCCCGAAGGGACCGACCGACGCAGGCCGTCGCGGACATGGCGCGAATTCGTGCGTCGTCTCGGTTGCGACGCCCGCGGATCCTCCACGCGGGACACGGACGTCAGGACGCACAAGCCTTCATGGTACCACAGGACGAACCCTTTCCGGGGACCGCCTACGGCGCGCCCCGGCGTCCATCTCCCACGGGCAGAAACCGCGATGCGGACGGGACGATACGGCGATCCCACCGGCCTCTCGCCGCGAACCGCCAGGCGTCAGCGCAGGGACGCCGACCGCATGAGGCGCATGGCGGCCCGGCGTTCGTCCTTCTCGAGTCTGTCGATGAACACATGGCCGTCGAGATGGTCGCATTCATGCTGGATCATCCGACCCATGACGCCGCGTCCCTCGAGAACCACGGCATGACGGTCAAGGTCGATGCCACGACAGCGCGCATAGTCGGCGCGGCGCGTCCCATACCACAGTCCAGGCAGGGACAGACAGCCCTCGTCGCCGTACTGCTCTCCGCGGAGCTCCTCGATGACGGGATTGATGACGTATCCGACCCTGCCGTCGATGTTGTAGGAGAAGACGCGCAGACTCACCCCCACCTGGTTGGCCGACAGACCCGCCCGTCCGGGATCGTTGACGGTGTCGACGAGATCCTCCACGAGACGTCTGACGGCCGGGGTGATTCCCCTCACGGGGTCACAGGGCGTCCGAAGCACGGGGTCTGGAACGACTCGGATGTCGCGGACCGCCATCAGTCACGTCCCCTCTCGGCCCCGGAGGTCCCGTCGGCCCGGGAATCCCCGTCGTTCTGGGTCCGTACGTCGTCCTGCCCCGAATGAAGCAGCCTCGAGTCGACGGTGGCCCTGGCCTGGTCGAGGGCCTGCCGGACGATGGGCGACATGGTCTGGGAGGCCTCCTTCACCGTCTGCGACGCCTGGCGCACGGTCTGGGTTGTCCTGTCGAGAATCTTCACCGTCGCCGGAGCCGGACGCGCATCGCCGCGTGGGGCGTAGATCTCCTCGTCGATGACATGGGCGTAGCGGGCGATGACCTTGGCCCGCACGACCTTCATGCTCGGGGTGAGAGTGCCCTCGTCCTGGGTGAAGTCCTCGTCGAGAATGGCGAACTTGCGGACGGATTCGGCCCTCGACACCCCGCTGTTCGCCTGATCGACGTACTGCTGGACGAAGGCGCGGACGGCCTCGCTGCGCGTGATCTCTGTCAGCGGGGCAGCGGAGTCCAGCCCCTGACCGGCCAGCCAGGAGCGGACCATGTCCTCGTCGAGCGCCACGAGGGCCGAGATGAAGGGACGTCCGTCCCCGATGACCACCGCGTGGGAGACGATGGGGCATGTGGCGATCGCCTGCTCCAGGGGAGCTGGGCTGACGTTCTTGCCGCCCGCGGTGATGATGATGTCCTTCTTGCGGCCCGTGATGGTGATGAAGCCCTCGTCGTCGATGGTGGCCAGGTCGCCGCTGTGCAGCCATCCGTCGGAGTCCAGGGTCTCGGACGTCAGATCCGGCCGTCCATGGTAGCCGAGGAACACGTTGGGGCCTTTGATGAGAAGCTCGTCGTCGTCGGCGAGCCTCACCGCTATGCCCGGACCGGGACGTCCCACCGATCCCACCCTGTTCGCGTCGGCGAAGTTCACGATGCAGGGTGCGGCGGTCTCCGTCATCCCGTAGCCCTGGATGAAGGTGATGCCGTCGATGCCGTTGAAGAAATGGGCGAGGTCGGGGTCGATGGGCGCTCCGCCGCAGGCCAGGTAGTGCAGGTCAGGCCCGAGCGCCGACCTGATGGAGGACCCGACGGCGGCCTCGTAGAAGGAGTGGGCGAGACGCTCACGGGCTGTATGCCGCCCGCCGTCCTCCTCCTTCGACCAGCGCACGAAATGGTCGAACGCCGAGGCGAGGATTCGACCGCGGATTCCTGGACCGGCCTTCTGCGAGGCGGCGTTGTAGACCTTCTCGAAGACGCGGGGGACCCCGAGGAGATAGGTGGGGCGGAATCCATGCAGGTCGGCGAGCAGATGCTGCGCGCCAGGCAGATAGCCGACGACACCGTGGGCGCCGATGGCCACGTACTGGATGTACCGGGCGAAGCAGTGCGCGAGCGGAAGGAACAGCAACAGCCGGCTCGGCTGGTAGAGCATGTCGTTGAGCACGTCATAGCCCGCGAAGACGATATGGGTGAAGTTGCGGTGGGACAGCACCGCGCCCTTCGGGCGCCCCGTGGACCCGGAGGTATAGACGATCGTCGCCGGGTCATCGGCCCTCACGGCGGCGATGGCCGCGTCAAGAGCGGCATCGTCCACGGACTCCCCGAAATCCACGACGGCGTCGAGCCCGTCGGCCTCGAAGTTGAACACCGCGGCCACGCCATCCGTATGCGGCAGAGCCTCCTCCAGGACGCGTGCGCGCCCGGAGCCTCCGGCGAAGGCGACCACCGGTCCGACATCGGCGACGAGGCCCTTGGCCTGCGCCGGCGAGTCCGTCTCGTAGATGGGGACGGAGACGGCGCCGACCGCAGCGCAGGCGAAGTCCACGACCCCCCAGTCGTAGCAGGTGGCCGAATAGATGACGACCTTGGATCCCTTCCGCACCCCCAGACGCAGAAGTCCTTTGGCGACGGCGCGGACGCGATCGAGCATCTCCCCCGCGGTCACGTCCCTCCAGCGCCTCGACGGCGCCTTCTGCCACTGGGCGATCAGGTCGTCGCGGTCGCGCGCCGCGCGGTTCGCGAGAAGGGAGAAGACGGTGTCCCTCTCGGTCGTGGGATGGATGACGTCAACGGCAAATTCACGAAGCATAGGCTTCACTATAGTGCGGCCACGCCTGCGCCCCTCCTGAGGGGGCCGTGACGACGCGCCACGTCGACCCGTCGACCTGGTTCCCGGACCGGTGAGGACGCACCCCGCACAGTTCCCGGACCCCGGTCTAGCCGAAGTCCGCGAGCACGCATACCCACCGGCTGCCCATCAGGGACAGGACGACGGAGGAGCAGTATCCCTGCGATCCGATTCCCAGGCACACGCTCATGTCGAACCTCGTCGGACTGACCAGCATCCCGTTCACCAGGCGCGGGACCACCGGCGGCTTGCACATCCGGCTGCGCAGCTCCGCGTCGGAGTTGAGACGAATGTCCATCAGCATGGACATGGTCCTCAGGCGGCTCAGACATGACGTCGACACGACACGCTCCATGGCTGGCGGAACGTCGCGGCCCCTCACCATGTCCGCGGCCATGCACGCCAGCTGGCAGGTCCGCATGGCCGCGGCGTGAAACTGCACGCGGTCCAGATCGCTGCGAAAGGTCATGGAGATGCGGTAGGGAACCGCGCCGCCTCCGAACGCGACGGCAAGCAGGCCCTCGATGACGAAGGGCGGATCCACATCCCCAAGGCGATCCGACCCGCCACGTCCAACGCCATCTCGTGCCGCCATCCCGGCTCCTTCCCGCGTCGGACCCTCGGGTCCGTTCCCTGCCATGACCCACCAGTCATCCCACAACATCATGAATGGAGGAATCCTGTCAATCGACGGGGAAACGGATGTGGATAACTGGAACGGAAGCTGGGCGTCGGCTGAAGACCGTCACGGTTCGGCCGCTGTCGGGCCTCCGTAGGCCGACGCGAAGGGAAGCGCTACACCCGGGGCGTATAGGGAGTGACGACGACGCCGCAGCGCTGGAAGCCCTTCAGGTCGACGTACCCCGTCGACGCCATGGCCCGTCTCAGGGCGCCAAGGAAATTGGTGCGACCATCGGCCTCGTGGCTGGGCCCGAAGAGGATCTCCTCAAGGCTTCCTGCGGTGCCGACATCGGTGCGACGGCCCCGCGGCAGGGTCTGGTGTCTGGCCTCGGCGCCCCAGTGCTTCCCCTGCCCGGGAGCGGTCGTCGAACGCGCCAGAGGGGCCCCGAGCATGACGGCGTCGGCTCCCAGGGCAAGGGCCTTGACGAAGCTCCCGGAGGTGCCCATGCCACCATCGGCGATGACCTGCACATAGCGTCCGCCGGACTCGTCCATATAGTCGCGCCGCGCCTCGGCGACATCGGCGATGGCCGTGGCCATCGGGGCCTCGAGACCGATCGTGGTGCGCGTGGCGGAGACGGCGCCGCCCCCAAAGCCCACGAGAACGCCGGCCGCTCCCGTGCGCATGAGATGCAGGGCCGCCGTGTAGCTCGCCGCACCCCCGACGATCACGGGCACGTCCAGGTCGTAGATGAACTTCTTGAGGTTCAACGGCTCATGGTCGCGCGAGACATGCTCGGCCGACACGGCCGTGCCGCGGATGACGAAGAGGTCGACGCCCGCATCGACCACCGTGGAATAGAACTCCTGGGTCCGCTGCGGGGACAGGGCCCCCGCCACGGTGACGCCCGCGGCGCGGATCTCCTGGAGCCGCCTCGTGATGAGATCGGCCCGCACGGGCTGCCTGTAGATCTCCTGGATGCGACGCGTCGCCTCGTCGTCGGGCAGGCCGGCGATCTCGTCCAGCAGGGGGGCCGGATCATCGTAGCGGGTCCACAGTCCCTCAAGGTCCAGAACGCCAAGAGCACCGAGCCTTCCCAGGGCGATGGCCGTGGCCGGGCTGGTCACGGAGTCCATCGGAGCGGCGATGACAGGCACGCCGAACTCGTAGGCGTCGATCGTCCATGCCGTCGAGACGTCCTGAGGGTCACGCGTGCGCCGCGAGGGCACGATGGCCACGTCATCCAGCGAATAGGCCAGACGGCCCTTCTTGCCCAATCCGATCTCGATCTCCTGAGTCATGGGCACCACGCTACTTCGCGGGTCTGACGTGGGAGCCACGCGTCCGACGTCCCGTCGGGTCCCCGTTACAGACCCTGCGCTAATACTGGTGGGGTCACCCATCACCCGACAGGAGGGCATATGGCCAAGATCAAGGTCGTCGGCAGGGTCGTCGAACTCGACGGCGACGAAATGACCAGAGTCATCTGGAAGCAGATCAGGGAGCGTCTGATCCTCCCCTATCTGGACGTGGACCTCGACTACTACGACCTGGGCATCCGGAACCGCGACGCCACCGACGACCAGGTGACCATCGACGCGGCCCGTGCCATCCAGCGCGAGCACGTCGGCGTCAAATGCGCCACCATCACCCCCGATGAGGCCAGGGTGGAGGAGTTCGGGCTCAAGAGGATGTGGAAGTCGCCCAACGGCACCATCCGCAACATCCTCGGCGGGACCATCTTCCGCGAGCCCATCGTCATCTCGAACATCCCGAGGCTGGTCCCCGGATGGACGAAGCCGATCATCGTCGCCCGACACGCCTTCGGCGACCAGTACAAGGCGACCGACTTCCGCGTGGACCGTCCGGGACGCCTCACCGTGACCTTCACCCCGTCGGACGGGTCCGAGCCCGTCGAGCGCATCGTGTTCGACTACCCGGGGTCCGGGGTCGCCCAGGTTCAGTACAACCTCGACGAGTCCATACGCGGATTCGCGCGGGCCTGCTTCAATTACGGACTGCTGCGCCGCTGCCCGGTGTACCTGTCGACGAAGAACACCATCCTCAAGGCCTACGACGGGCGGTTCAAGGACATCTTCGCCGAGGTGTTCGAAACCGAGTACAAGGATCGCTTCGACAAGGCGGGCCTCACCTACGAGCATCGTCTCATCGACGACATGGTGGCGAGCTCCCTCAAGTGGCACGGCGGCTACATCTGGGCCTGCAAGAACTACGACGGCGACGTGCAGTCCGACAGCGTCGCCCAGGGATTCGGGTCGCTTGGTCTCATGACCTCCGTCCTCATGACCCCTGATGGCCGAACGGTGGAGGCCGAGGCCGCGCACGGCACGGTGACCCGGCACTACCGCCGCTGGCTCAAGGGCGAGAAGACCTCGACGAACCCCATCGCCTCGATCTTCGCCTGGACGGGAGGTCTGCGTCACCGCGCCGCGCTTGACGGGACGCCCGGCGTGGAGCGCTTCGCCGACATCCTCGAGAAGGTCATCGTCTCCACCGTGGAGTCAGGGCGGATGACGAAGGACCTCGCCATGCTCGTCGGACCTGACCAGCCCTGGCTGGACACCGAGGGCTTCATGGACGCCCTCGACGAGGAGCTCGCCAGGGCGCTGTTCTCCTCGGCGAGGGACTAATCCCGGCTCCGCACCCGACACAAGCGCGGCGGCGTATCCTATGCTGGGTCCGGAAGGTGGTGGGATATGCCGAATCGTCATCCCAGGACAGTCCTGCGAAGGCGGATCGTCCGCGTTCTGGTGGCCGCCGGGACCCTGGTCGTGCTGGCGGCCGGATGCGGCGCTCCAACGGGCACGTCCTCGTCCGCCACGTCGTCAGCGGGATCCTCCGCATCCGGTTCCGTGGCGGTGTTCACTCCTGCGGATTCCCTGGTTCGCGGTTCGGACGCCCCTCTGGGGACGTGGAGCCTTCTTCGCGCCGAATTGAAGAAGTCGCTGGTCTCTGTGGGATTCGACTCCGATTCGATCACCACGACCACATCCCGGACCAGCGAGGCCCAGGCGAAGGCCGTCAGGGACTTCGTCGTCAAAGCCGCGGCAAGGTCCACCTCGTCCGGCGCGGCGACCAGCACCACGCTTGTCGTCGCGCCGGTGCCGGAGGATGCGACGGACGACGATTCGTACGGCGACCTTCTGACGAGGACCGCCGCGGATGAGGACGCCGACACCCCCGCTCTGACGAACGCCCTCTCCCTTGCACGACGTTCCGGCATGCATGTGGTCCTCGTGTCCAATGCGCTCGACGGCTTCTCCCCTGACCTGCTCGTGCAGCCCTCGAGGGCGCGGCAGATCGGACGGACTCAGGCTCTGAAGCTCGTCGACAAGATCGAGCTCGGCAAGGCTACGGCCTCGGATCCCCGCATCATCGAGGTGCTCATCCCAGCAACCGATGACTCCACCGACGCCGAGGCCTTCGCCGGCGTCTGGGACGTGCTTGGACCCTACTTCCGCAAGGGAGTCGCCGTCAGCACGTCGGGGACCCTGTCAGCCGCGACGACAGAGGACGACTGGGGCTCCGTCGTCTATGACGCGGGATCGTCCACCTCGTCGATGACGAAGAACTCGGCGAAGGAGCTGGCGTCACGTCTCGACGACGGAAGCGGATCGCGGACGCGAATCGACGGCGTCATCGCCATGACCGACGCGGCGGCATCCGGAGTCGTCGACGAACTGACGACCCTGGGCTACACAGGGTCCTCCGCGGACGTCAACCCCTCCATCAGCATCTCCGGCATCGTGGAAGGCATCACCGGCAGACATGACGTCGTCCGCAGCCCCGTTCCCGAACCCACCGGCGGCGACACGACAGGCAACGCGACCGACTCCCGCTGGCCGATCGTCACTTCATTCGGTGCGAGCACGGGCATGCTCCCGCAGATAGTCGATGGCAGACTGTGGATGACCTCGCTGGAGGACATCGCCACGACGACGACGCAGACGGCCGAAGCCTGCGCCAGACTGGACGCGGGAAAAACAGCGAACGGTCTGAAGTCCATCACCATGACGACCGTCAAGGGACGGAGAATCGCCGTTCTGCGGCCCAAGCTTCTCACCGTCAGCGCATCGAATCTCAAGAAGACGCTGATCGACCCCGGATACGTCTCGCTGGCCGACGCCGGTCTGTAGAGGAGTTTCGGAGAGGAGGCGAGGCCGGCTGAGGCCCCGCTCTCCAGGGAACCGCAGCGGTGTGAGCAGGGCCGGGCCTAGGAACGCCCCGTGCCACGCGTCACATCCACCGATGACGCGGACGGAACGGATCACGATGGGACGCGTTCAGCGCGGCGCCCGATCAGCGCCCCATCCCACGTCGGGACCCGTCGTCAGGTCCGATCGGACGGCTTCCTCGGCACATAGATCACATGGTCGATGACGTCGGCGTAATGCTCGACGATGACCTGTCTGCGAGCCTTGAGGCTGGGGGTGAGCATGCCGTTGCCCTGGGTGAACACGTCCGGCAGAATCTGGAACTTGCGGATGGATTCCGCACGGGAGACCAGCTCGTTGGCGACCGACACGGCCCTTTCGACCTCGGTGCGGATGATGGGGTTCCGGGAGGCCTCCTCAAGGTTCGCGACCGGCTTCGCTCCCTGGGAGGCCAGCCACTGGTTGGCGTCCGCGACGTCGATGGTGACGAGCGCGGCGACGAAGGGACGGCGGTCCCCTATCACCACGCACTGGTCGACGACCGGTGAGGACATCACGGAGGCCTCCAGCTCGCCCGGTGAGACGTTCTTGCCGCCCGCCGTGATGATGAGGTCCTTCTTGCGCCCGGTGAGGCGAACGAAGCCGTCCTCGTCGACGTCACCCAGATCGCCCGTGTGCAGCCAGCCGTCGACGATCTGGCCGCGGGTTATCTCCGGATGGTTGTGGTAACCCACGCAGACCGCGCGGCTGCGGATGCACAGCTCGCCGTCGTCGTCGACCCCCACCGACACTCCCTGCAGAGGAACGCCTATGGTGCCGATGCGGTAGCCCTGGGTCGGATTCACCGTGGCCGGCGCGCAGGTCTCCGTCATGCCGTACCCCTCCAGCAGGGGAAGACCGACGCCGTTGAAGAAGTGGGCGATGCACGGATCCATGGGCGCACCGCCCGAAACCGCATATTCCACCGATCCGCCGAACACATCGAGAATCTGACGATACACGAGCCGACGGTACAGTGATCGGCGCAGCCTCAGAGCCACGGGGATGGGACGACCGGACTGCTGGGCGCGCGACCAGGCGCGCGCGATCTCCGCCGACCCGGCGAAGATGCGTCCGGTGAGACCCGAGCCGGCCTTCTGCGAGGCGGCGTTGTAGATCTTCTCGAAGATTCTCGGCACGGCGAGGATGAAGGTCGGTCGGAAGGCGTGGAAGTCGGACAGGATGGTTTTGAGGTTGCTGGACAGCCCCAGCGTGATGTTGCCGGCGAAGCTGAAGAACTGCATGTACCGCGCGAACACGTGCGCCAGCGGCAGGAACAGGAGCAGACGACGATCGGGCTTGAGGGCGATGTCGGGCATCGACTGGATTCCGGCGTGGACGATGAACACGAAGTTGGAATGGGACAGCTCGATCCCCTTGGGCGTTCCCGTGGACCCCGAGGTGTACACGATGGTGGCCAGATCCGACCCCTTCACGGCAGCCCGACGCCGTTCGAAGTCCTCGTCGCTCACCGACCGGCCAAGCTCCGCGATGGCGGCGAGGGCGTCATCGGCGATGACGAGAACATCCTTCAGCTCATGGCAGTCGGAGGCGACCTGCTCGATCTTCGCACGCTGGGAGCCGTCCTCGGCGAAGGCCATGACGACCTTCGAATCGTTGAAGATCATCCTCACCTGGGCCGGCGAATTGGTCTCGTACACGGGCACGGTCAGGGCCCCGATGGACATGATGGCGGTGTCCAGCGCGGTCCATTGCCAGGAGGTGTGGGCGATGATGGCCACGGCATCACCTTGGTCTATGCCCCTGGCGATAAGGCCCTTGGCCAGCGACACCACAAGATCGCGGAAAGCGCGGGCCGTGAACGACTTCCATTCGCCACCCTCGGGATACTCGATGAGGATTCCCTCGGGATCGCGCCGCACGCGCCCCTCAAGCAGGGAAAAGACGTTGTCGTCGCTGTCGATCGGGGCATCAAGCGGTCGGGTGTATTCGTGGCGCATTGCTCTCCCTCGGTGGTCCGTCCCGCGGATTCGCGGAACCCACACCGATTCTACCCATCCGAAGGGGCGCGGTCGGTCGTCACCCCTCGAGCGGCTTGAGCGTCACCCCCGAACCGACGAATGACAGAGGGTCACGATACTCCCCCGCCGTCGTCCGCACCCCCCAGTGCACGCATCGTCCGCCACAGTGGTCGGAACCTCCTTCGGCGACGCCCACGCGTTCGCCGGCGCGGACCGTGGTCCCCACCGTCGGACCGCCGCCGGCCGGTTCGAGTGAGGACGTGAATCCCCCGTGGTCGATGCTGACGACCGATTTGCCTGCCACGGCTCCGACGAAGCTTATCGTGCCGTCGGCGGGGGCCACGAGGGTCCGGTCATCCCCGAGCACCAGATCGACCCCTCGATGTCCGGACGACCAGGCAAACGCAGGGGCACGAAAAACCGCCGAGACGGCTCCGCCTTCGATCGGGAGAACGAAGCCGAAGGCACACCCTCCATGATCGGGGAAACCTGACGATTCCGTCGAAACAGGGTCCTGCGCCTGTTGGACGCGCGGTTTCGACTCACGCAGACATATCGTTGCCGTGTCGGCCCACCACCGCGAACCCGCCGGAGAGACGACGCCGGATCGCGGAACCGGCGGAAGCAGCAGTGCCATCCACAACGACACGATGACGATGGATCGCATTCGGCATGCCAAACGAGCACGGCAACGCCGCCATGCCCGAGGTCGATCCGATGCCAAGTAGGCCATGACATCCCCTGTCGGTTATCGGCCCTCCGCGAGAGGGATCGGAACCAGCATGGGGGGCATCGACGCCCTGGACCAGCGGGGACGGGGTCCGTGCACGAACATGCCGGTGCAAGTCGCCGGCATCGCACCGCGTCCCGCGAACTAATGCTGAAGTATCTTGCCCAGGAACTCCCTGGCGCGGTCCGTACGGGTGTGGTCGAAGAACTCGGCCGGCGTCCCCTGTTCCACGATCTGGCCGTCGGCCATGAACACGACCCTGTCGGCGGCCTGGCGCGCGAAGCCCATCTCATGCGTGACGACCACCATCGTCATGCCTCTCCGAGCCAGATCGACCATGACGTCCAGCACCTCGCTGATCATCTCCGGGTCGAGCGCGCTTGTGGGCTCGTCGAACAGCATGACCTTGGGATGCATCGCCAGCGAACGTGCGATCGCGACGCGCTGCTGCTGACCACCTGACAGCTGGGCGGGGAACTTGCCCGCCTGGTCGGCCACCCCCACGCTGTCGAGAAGACGCATGGCCTCCTCCTCCGCCTTGGCCTTCGATTCATGGAGGACCCTGCGCGGCGCCAGGGTGACGTTCTCCAGAATCGTCTTGTGCGCGAAGAGGTTGAAGGACTGGAAGACCATCCCGACCTCCGCACGAAGTCTGGTCAGCTCACGGCCCTCCTGCGGAAGAGGCCGGCCATCGATGAGAATCTCCCCGGAATCGATACTCTCAAGCCTGTTGATCGTGCGGCACAGCGTCGACTTGCCCGACCCGGACGGACCGATGACGACAAGCACCTCGCCGCTGGTCACCGTCAGGTTGATGTCCCTGAGCACATGCAGGTCGCCGAAGTGCTTGTCCACATGACGCAGCTCGACGAGCGTACGACCGCCTGCGTCGGCCGCTCCCCGTCCCTCGATGACACCGGGCGTTACCGTCATGACGTGGCCCACCATCCCCTCGTCGTCGTGTGGTCCGAGGCAGCGGATACGACCGGAGCCCGGAGACCTTCGGCTCACCGTTCAGTCTAAAGGGCTGGCTTTCCAGGCGACGGCGGGGTGTGTCGGAAATGCTGGCGGCGGCGCGGAAGCCCGTGGACGGATGCGGGGAATGAGGTCACGAGCGCCCGCGAGGAACGTAGATCTCATGGTCGATGACCTCGTGGAACCGGTCGAGGATGGCGGCACGGCGGATCTTCAGGGACGTCGTCAGAGTGCCGTCCTTCGCGCTGAAGCGGTCGTCCAGGATGACGTATTTGCGTATCGATTCGGCGCGGGAGACGAGGGCGTTGGCCTTGGCGACGGCCCGGTCGATCTCGGCCCTGACGACCGGGCTCCGCCTTGTCTCGTCCACCGTGGAGACGGGATCGAGACCCTGGGAGACCAGCCAGGAGCTGACGTCGGGGACGTTCACCGTCACCAGGGCGGCGACGAAGGGCTTCCTGTCCCCGATGACCATGCACTGGTCGATCACGGGCGACGACAGCACCGCGGCCTCCAGCGGCTCCGGGGAGACGTTCTTGCCGCCCGCCGTGATGATGAGGTCCTTCTTGCGCCCGGTGACGTAGGCGAATCCGTCCTCGTCGATGTCACCGAGGTCGCCGGTGCGCAGCCATCCGTCGACGATCGCCTCGCGTGTGAGGTCAGGCCGGTTGTGGTATCCGCGGCAGACGCTTCCCCCGCGGATGAGCAGCTCGCCGTCCTCGGCGACGCCGTATCCCATGCCATAGATGGGTTTGCCGACGGATCCGATGCGGAAGGCCTTCGGGATGTTGACGCTGACGGGCGCGCAGGTTTCGGTCATGCCGAAGCCCTCGAGCAGCGGCAGACCGATGCCGTTGAAGAAATGCGCGATATCCGGGTCGAGAGGGGCCCCTCCGCAGATGGCGTATTCCACGTTCCCGCCAAGCACCTCGAGAATCTGGCGATAGACGAGACGACCATAGAAACCCCGGCGTAGGGTGAGCAGCCGAGGGATCGGCCGTCCCGACTGCTGGGCATGGGACCACGCGCGCGCGACGCGGACGGATCGCAGGAAGACGCGCCCGGCCGCTCCCTTCCCGGCCTTCTGGGAGGCGGCGTTGTAGATCTTCTCGAAGATTCGCGGGACTCCGAGGATGAAGGTGGGGCGGAAGGTCCTCACATCGGATATGAAGTCGCGAATATTGCCCGTCAGCCCGAGCGTCACCGTCCCGGCGAAGGCGAGGTACTGCAGATAGCGGGCGAAGACGTGGGCGAGCGGGAGGAACAGCAGCAGTCGGCTGTTCTGCGACATGGAGACCTCCGGCATGAAGTCACGGCTGTTGTAGGAGATGGAGACGAGGTTGGCATGGGTGATCTCCACTCCCTTGGGTCTGCCGGTGGAACCCGAGGTGTACACGATGGTGGCGAGGTCGTGACCGCGCACCGCGGTCGTGCGGGCCCGGAGCTCGGCGTCGCCGACGCGGCGGCCGAACTCCACCAGACCGTCGAGATCCGGTGAATCGATGACGAGGACCTCCCGCAGGAAGGGGACGTCGGAGCGGACGCGTTCGATCTTGTCGTCCTGCGAGGCGTCCTCGGCGAAGGCCATGATGACGTGCGAATCCTCGAATATGGCCTTCACCTGCGCCGGCGAATTCGTCTCGTACACGGGCACCGTGACGGCTCCCACCGCGAGGATCGCCATATCGAGCGCGGTCCACTCCCAGCGCGTCCTGGACAGGATCGACACCGCGTCGCCGGGCTTGATGCCCTTGGCGACGAGCCCCCTGGCGAAGGCCGTGACCCTGTCGAGGAACTCCCGGGCGGTGAACCGGCCCCAGCCTCCCCGGGCGTCCCTGTATTCAATGAGGCCGTCATCGGGGCTGCGATTGACGCGATCGAGCAGAATGGAGAAGACGCTCTGCTCGTCAGTGGTGATCTCCCGGATCGGCTGGGTGAACTCCTTGATCAGATGCGGCATACGAAACCCCTCTCCCCATGCGGGCCCCGCGGCCCCTGCTGGGCTTCACTCTAGTCGTCCGCCACGGTCCGACGGTTCCGGGGCCGAGGACGACGGAACCGGTTCTCCACCCCGGCCCCGTTGCCCGGACGGATCCCCGAGGGACGACCGTGGCCCCGAAGAACGCGGCATGACCTCGTCCCCAGCCCGACATATGTCCCCCGTCATCGCCCAACCGGGGGTGTCGTCCACGCGCCCCCGGACACGGGACCGGAGGGATGAAAAGCGAAGGACCCGCTCCCCCAGGGAACGGGTCCTTTCGATGGCTCCTGCGGCTGGGCTTGAACCAGCGACCATCCGATTAACAGTCGGACGCTCTGCCAACTGAGCTACGCAGGAATATCCGATGCCCGAATATCCGGGTCCCGGCGTGCATCCGCTTGCGCAGTGCACAAGTCATTGATGATACTCGGCTTCCCCGAGCACGCAACCCGTGGGCAGGGCGTGTCGTCGACGTCCCGAAGCACATCCCCGCAGCCGCAGGATCCGGATCAGACGCTGACGGTCGTCAGAGGCATGGCGGAATCGATGCCGAACCCAGGATCGGAGGGCCTGATGCCGGCCTCCACGAGATTGACCCCCAGCATGGCGACCATGGCGCCGTTGTCCGTGCACAGCGCGATACGCGGGATGCGGACCTCGATCCCCCTCGATGCGCCATCGGCGGCCAGACGCTCCCTGAGCTGGGAGTTCGCGGAGAACCCTCCTCCGACGATCAGCGTCTTCGACCCGTATTCGCGGCAGCCGTCAAGCGCCTTGCGTGACAGCACCGAGGCGACGGAATCCGCGAGGGAGGCGCAGACGTCATCGACGGGGACGTCCTCATCGGCCCTCATGCGCGCCTCCACCCAACGCGCCACGGCCGTCTTGACGCCCGAGAAGCTGAAGTCATAGGGATGCTCGCGCCCGGCGCGACCCTGAGTCAGCCCCTGGGGCACCCTGAGGGCATGGGGGTCCCCCAGCCGGGCATGCCGGTCGATATGCGGACCTCCCGGGTAGGGGAAGCCGAGCAGCCGGGCGACCTTGTCGAAACACTCCCCCGCCGCGTCGTCGAGGGTGGTGCCGACCACGTCGACATGACGGGCGACGTCCACGACATGCAGCAGCGAGGTGTGACCTCCGGAGACGATCAGCGCCATCACGTCCTTCGGAAACGGGCCGAACTGCAGTTGGGTGACGGCGATATGCCCGATGACGTGGTTGATCCCATAGATGGGCTTGTCGGCCGCCAGGGCAAGGGCCTTGGCCCCCGAGACGCCGACGGCGAGGCATCCCGCCAGCCCCGGCCCCGCCGAAACGGCGATGGCGTCCACGTCGGCCACGCTCATGTCCGCGTCGGCCAGCGCCTTCGACACGACCGGAACGAAGGCCTCCGCATGCGCGCGTGAGGCGATTTCGGGGATGACCCCGCCGTAGCGCGCATGCTCCTCCATGGAGGAAGCCACCACGTTGGAGACGAGTTCACGCCCGCGCACCACGGCCGCCGCCGTCTCATCACAGGTCGATTCGATTCCCAGCACCACAGGAGCGCCCATCATCCCTCGATTCCCGATCCGTCGTTCCCCTCGTCGCGTCCGCCGCCCCGCGGCGGATCCGACGACATGCGTCGCGGTACCTCCGGCGTGGAGTCCCCCTGAGACGGGGAGAAGCCGGCGGTCCGCGGCGCGAGGCCCAGAGCCATGACATAGGCGTCGACGCCCTCGGGCTGATAGTACCGACGCCGCAGCCCGAAACGGGTGAAGCCGAAGCCATGGTAGAGGGCCAGAGCCGGGACGTTGTCCACCCTGACCTCCAGCAGCATGCGCCGCGCGCCCAGAACGCGCGCGCGGTCGATCAGCTGACGAAGCATGGAGCCGGCCAGTCCTTGGCGACGACTCCGCGGATCGACGGCGATGGTCATCAGCTCGGCGTCGTCCCCGTCGAACCAGAACCCCGCGTATCCACGGATCTTCTCGGGGCGGTCGGACGCCTCGGCCTCGCTCGTTCCGGCAGGAACGGCGTCATCGACGTCGACGATGTAGGTGCGCGCCGGGGCGGCGAGCTCCTCAAGGATCGTCGTGCACGTCCAGGCGTCGGACCCGAAGCAGCGGGACTCGAGGCCGGCAAGGGCATGGCTGAGGGTCTGGCGGTCGAAATCCTCCGCGGCGACGATCACGGGCGCGCCGCCCTGGTCGCCGGTCCGGACCCCAGGACCTGCTTCAGCGGCGGCGGCACCGAGACGTCGGGACGCCGCAGATACAGAGGCTCCACGGGACGGGCACCGTGCGGGTCGCGTCTTTCGGCGACGGAGGCGAAAAGGTCGAGCCCCCGCGCGCCGGCGTCGAGCAGCACGGCATCGCTGACGAGTCCGGGGGCGGCAAGACCATCCCACACGGCGTCGTAGCGGACGGCGCCCCGTCCTGCGACGTCGACGATGCAGGGCTCCGACGAACCCGCGACCGCCGCATTGACCCGGCGGACGAGGACATCGGGATGGTCGATGTCCATGCTTGCGGACCTGCGATCGGCACGGTCTCCATCCGGCCTGATGCCATCCTCGTATGGAAGCGGCACGGGGGTTCCGTCATCCTCGAGCAGGGCCGCATAGAGCTGGCGTCGACGGGCGTCATTCACCGCCAGGGTCAGATGGCGGGCGCCCGACGGGAGCGCGGCCGGCAGACGGTCGCGGCGTGGGAGGGATGCGAAGGCCGGGTCCCCGCCACGCAGGGCGAGGGTCAGACGGGCCTGGGGGGTCAGGTCGTCGATGCCGACAAGCGGTGCGCCGATGGCGAATCCCAACGCCTTCGCGGTGACGATTCCGACTCTCAGACCCGTGTAGGGGGCGGGTCCCAGCCCCACGATGATGCGATCGATGCCGCGGGGACCGATTCCCGCCTCGCGAAGCGCACGACGGACGTCGCGCGCCAGGGATTCGACATGGGTGCGGGAATCCGTCTCCCGGACGGCATCGCATCCGACGACCCCGACCCAGGATCCGAAGGCCGTGTCCACCACCAGCACGCTCATGCCGCTTTCCTCCTCGCCCCAGCCACTATACGACCCCGCCGATCCCATGCCCGCGGATCAGGCACGGCGCTGCGTCCCGTGACCTCCCAGACGGGCCCGGCCCAGGCGCGCCGACCAGGAGCCACCCACCGGCACGAGCACGACCGTTCTGTCGCCGTCGGCATCGGGC
>NZ_CAUTOG010000030.1:0-17572 GCF_963540075.1 uncultured Bifidobacterium sp. | reverse complement strand
CGGTCGGAGATGTCGAGCCCGGCGTCCTTGCGGGCGTCCTGGACGAGGCGGACGGTGTCGCGGGCGTAGCCCTCGGCAAGCAGGTCGTCATCCAGCGCGGTGTCGAGGATGACGAATCCACCGGACGGCAGGGCCGCCGATACGGAGTCAGCGGCCTCGACGGCGTCCTGCTCCTCGACGCGATTGACGAGCTCGTACTCGCCGTCCTTGAGGGCCACGTCCCCGTTCGGCGTCTCGACGACGGGGACCTTCGTCCCGTCCTCCCCCGCCTCGACGCGCCAGGCACCCGACTTCGACGCCCTGATCGCGAACTGCACGGTGCGTCCGAGCCGGGGACCGGCCGCGCGTGCGTTGACGCGCAGCTCATGCACGATGCGCAGGCCATGCGCCGATGCATCCTCGAGCGTCGAATACTCGACGGACTTGACGTCAAGCTCGGCCTTGAGCACGTCCTCGTAGGCGGCCACGGAGTCCGGGCCCTCCACGATGACGGTGAGCTTCGGCAGCGGCTGGCGCACGCGGATCTGCTCGGCCTTGCGCAGGGACAGGGCACCGGAGACGACCTCCCGCACCTGGTCCACCGCGGCGACGAGGGCGTCGTCGGCCACCAGCACCCGGCCGAGCTCCGTGTCCTCGCCCGTCCTCTCATCGCGCACGAACGGCCAGTCGGCCAGATGGACGGACTCGCCGCCGGTCAGACCGCGCCACACCGTCTCCGCCTCCATCGGCGCCAGCGGCGCCAGGACCCGCATGAACACCTCGAGAACGGTGTACAGCGTGGTGAAGGCGTTGGCGTCCTCGTTCCAGAAGCGGTCGCGGCTGCCACGGATGTACCAGTTCGTCAGCACGTCGATGAAGTCGCCGGCCGCCGTGCACGCGTCGGAGATGGCGAACTCGTCAAGGGCCTTCTCGACCCTCTCCACCAGCAGCCTGGTGCGCGCCAGCAGGTAGCGGTCCATGCGGGGAAGTCCGGCCACCTCGTCGGGATGCAGGGAGCGCGCCTCGAATCCGGCGCCCCTGTTCGCCGCGTTGGCGTACAGGGTGAAGAAGTAGTACGAGCTCCATACCGGCAGCATGACCTGGCGCACGGTGTCGCGGATGCCCTCGGCGGTGACGATGAGGTTGCCGCCGCGCAGGATCGGCGAGCTCATGAGGAACCAGCGCATGGCGTCGGATCCGAACCTGTCGAACACCCCGTTGACGTCCGGGTAGTTGCGCAGATGCTTGCTCATCTTCTGTCCGTCGCTGCCGAGCACGATGCCGTGGCAGATGACGTTCTTGAAGGCCGGACGGTCGAACAGCGCGGTTGCCATCACATGCAGAAGATAGAACCACCCGCGCGTCTGGCCGATGTATTCGACGATGTAGTCCGCCGGGAAATGCTGCTCGAAGTACTCCTTGTTCTCGAAGGGGTAGTGGAACTGGGCGAACGACATCGACCCGGACTCAAACCAGCAGTCGAGCACGTCGGTGATGCGATGCATATGCGATTGTCCGGTCGGATCATCGGGGTTGACGCGCACCAGCTCGTCGATGTAGGGACGATGCATGTTGATCTCGCCCTTGCCGTCGCGCGGATAGTCGCCGAAGTCGCGTTTGAGCTCCTCCAGCGACCCGTACACGTCGACGCGTGGATGCGCCGGGTCGTCCGACACCCACACGGGGATGGGCGAGCCCCAGAAGCGGTTGCGGGAGATCGACCAGTCGCGGGCGTTCTCCAGCCACTTGCCGAACTGGCCGTCCTTGACGTTCGAGGGGATCCAGTTGATGAGCTGGTTGTTCTCCAGCAGACGCTTCTTGATCGTCGTCACCGACACGAACCAGCTGGACACCGGCTTGTAGATCAGCGGCGTGCCGCAGCGCCAGCAGTGCGGATACGAGTGCACGTAGCTCTTCTCCTGGAAGAGGATCGCGCGCCTGTCCTCGGGGATCCGGGCCAGCGGGCCGTCGCCAGCGCGCAGGTTGCGCAGGATCGGCAGGTTCGCATCGAACACGAACAGCCCCTCGTAGTCGGGGCACAGCGAGGTGAACACGCATTTCTCGTCGAGCACGTCCACGGAGCGGATGCCCTTGGCGTTGAGCGTGGCCATATCGTCCTCGCCGTAGGGGGCCTGATGGACGAGCCCGGTTCCCTCGACGGTGTCGACGTAGTCGGCGGTGTAGATCCGGTAGGCGTTCGGTCCGGGCGTGCCGTCCCCGGCCTCCGCCTTCTCTCCGGCGAAGTACGGGAAGACCGGCCAGTAGCGCCAGCCCTCCATGTCGCCGCCCTTGAGCTCGCGAATCACCTCATAGTCCTCGCCGAGCTCCTTGGAATACCGCTCCAGCAGGGGCCTGCCGAGATAGAACTTCTTCCCGGCGAATCTGCCCTGCGTGGGCCGCACCTCGACGTAGTCGATGTCGGCGCCGACGACGATGGCGAAGTTGGTCGGGACGGTCCACGGCGTCGTCGTCCAGAACACCGCGTAGGCGTCCTTCTCGTCGCGCAGCTTCACCGCCACGGACACGGTGGTGTCCTGGCGGTCCTGGTACACGTCGGCGTCCATGCGCAGCTCGTGCGCGCTCAGCGGGGTGCGGTCGTTCGGGCAGTACGGCAGCACGCGGTAGCCCTTGTACGCCAGACCCTTCTCGTACAGCTGCTTGAACGCCCACATGACGGACTCCATGTAGGGGATGTCCAGCGTCTTGTAGCCGTGCTCGAAGTCCACCCAACGGCCCTGGCGATGCACGTAGTCGCGCCACTCGTGCGTGTACTTGAGCACCGAGGCGCGGCAGGCGTCGTTGAACTTCTCGATGCCCATCTCGTTGATCTGGTCGACGGACTCGATGCCCAGCTCCTTCTGCGCCTCGAGCTCGGCGGGCAGACCGTGGGTGTCCCATCCGAAGACGCGGTTGACCCTGTGGCCCTTCATCGTCTGGTAGCGCGGGATGACGTCCTTGGCGTAGCCGGTGAGCAGATGCCCGTAGTGCGGCAGGCCATTGGCAAAGGGCGGACCGTCGAAGAAGACGAACTCGTTCTGGCTGTGGTCGCCGGAGGGGCGCCGCTCGACGGATTTCTCGAACGTCCTGTCGCGGTCCCAGTAGTCGAGGACCGACTGCTCCAGAGCGGGGAAGCCCGGATTCGGCGTCACATGTCCGGAGACGCCTCCCACGGAGGCCTTCGGATAGACGGATGCGGAAGAATCCTCCCCCGTCGGGATTGTCTGCGTCGTGGTCCGTGAAACGGATGCGGAATCGGTGGACTCGCTCACCATTGCTCTCCTCGCTGGCAGGTATGTGCTCCATCCCCGCGAGGACGACGACGCGCGTCCGAGAACGCCCGCCACCGCGGTACCACCCCGCTTCCGTGCGTCCGCGGAACGAATCCCGCAAGCGCACGACCGCTCATCCTCGGCTATGTCGGGCCGATCCCGTCGGTTCTACCAGGCCTGTTCCCCGTCATCCATCGCGATGACGGCCGCGCCGGCCGTTCTTCCGAAGGCTCCCCGCTGATGACGGATCGCTGCCTGCCACCCAGGGAACTCGCGTTCCGAAGGCCATAACGCGGCTCATCATAGCACCGGGCGCGGGCCGGCCCTGCGGGCGTCACGCCCATGGCCGAGACCAGACGTTCGCGAACGCCCACCATCCCCATCATCCGACGATTCCGGCGGATCGTCCGGCGATCCCCACGGTCGGTCCACGAAGCACGGACCATCCGCCGGCGCGGATGAGAGAAGACGCGTTCCGGCGGGTCTGCGCGACCTCCTACTCCAGCTCCACGGCCCCGGTGTACAGCTGGTAGTACTCTCCGCGCTTCGCGATGAGCTCCTCATGCGAGCCGCGCTCGATGATGCGCCCGTGGTCGAGCACCATGATGACGTCGGCGTTGCGCACGGTGGAGAGCCGATGGGCGATGACGAACACCGTCCTGCCCTTCATCAGCGCATCCATTCCAGCCTGCACGACCTCCTCGGTGCGGGTGTCGATGGAGCTGGTGGCCTCGTCGAGGATCATCGCCGGCGGGTCCGCCACGGCCGCGCGGGCGATGGAGATGAGCTGGCGCTGCCCCTGGGACAGCCCGCCGCCGTCACCCTCGAGGATCGTCCGGTAGCCCTGCGGCAGCATCCGGATGAAGCCGTCTGCGTTGGTCCGCTTGGCCGCTGCGACGCACTCCTCGTCGGTGGCGTCGAGGCGTCCGTAGCGGATGTTGTCCATGACGGTACCGGTGAAGAGGTTGACGTCCTGCAGAACGATGCCCAGCGAACGCCGCAGGTCGGGCTTGACGATGTTCCTCACGTCGATGCCGTCGTAGAGGATCTGCCCCTCCTGGATGTCGTAGAAGCGGTTGATGAGGTTCGTCACCGTCGTCTTGCCCGCTCCCGTAGCGCCCACGAGGGCGATCTTCTGGCCGGGCTTGGCGAACCAGGTGATGTCGTGGAGCACGGGCTTGGCGGGGTCGTAGCCGAAGGTCACGTCGGTGAAGCGCACATCGCCGCGCAGCAGCGTATAGCGGCCGTCCGGGGAGGTGATGGCGCTCTCATGCGCCTTGAGCGCGACCTCGCGCGCCGTTCCTTCCAGCTTCTCGGCGGCCTTGAGCGACCGGGTGCCGTCGTCGTCCGCGGCCCGCTTCCACGCCCAGTGGTCGGTCTCCCGGTCCGTCTCGGCCATGGTGCGTCCGTCGTCGCCGAGCTCGACGTTGACGAGCCTGACGCTGCCGTCGTCGGACTCCACGGGCTCGTCCAGAAGCTGGAAGATGCGAGAGGCGCCCGCCAGGGCCATCATCACCATGTTGAACTGCATGGAGACCTGGCCGATGGGATTGACGAAGGCGCGCGACAGGGTGAGCAGCGCGATCAGCGTGCCCAGGGTGAGCGTCCCCGCGCCGGAGAGCCCCACGTTGCCCAGTCCGGCGAGCGAGACGGCTCCCCCGACGATGGCGAGCAGCACATACAGCAGGTAGCCCATGTTGCCGACCACCGGCATGATGTTGTTGCCGTAGGTGTTGGCCTCGGCGGAGGCGCGGAAGAGCTCCTCGTTGCGACGGTCGAACTCGGCGGCCGTGGCCTGCTCGTGGTTGAAGACCTTGATGACCTTCTGACCGTTGACGGCCTCCTCGACGAAGCCGTTCACCCCTCCCAGCGTCTGCTGCTGGCGGATGAAGAACAGCCCGCTGCGGGTGACGAGCACGCGGACGACGACGACGAGCAGCACCGTGAACAGCACCGTGAAGACGGTGAACGGGATGGACAGCCACAGCATGGCGAGCAGGGCGGCGAGCGCCGAGACCGCCGACGAGAACATCTGCGGGAAGGACTGCGAGATGGCCTGGCGCAGGGTGTCGGTGTCGTTGGTGTAGCGGCTCATGACGTCGCCGTGCTCATGGGTGTCGAAGAAGCGAATCGGCAGCCTCTGCTGGTGGGCGAACATGGCGTCGCGGATGTCCTTGAGCGTGCCCTGCTCGACGGTGACGACGAGCCAGCTCCACAGCCAGGTGCTCAGCACCCCGGCCCCGTACAGCAGGGCCATCAGGCTCAGAGCCCGCACCAGCGGCGACCAGTCGGGGTTCGTGACGCCGACCAGCGGCAGTATGTAGTCGTCGATGAGGCTCTGGAGGAACATCGCCGCCCCCGCCTGGGCCGCGGCCCCGACGAGGATGCACAGGACGATGACGACGACCCTCCAGCGGTAGCGCAGGATGTATCCGAACAGGCGCTTCGTGGTCCCCGGCGCCGCCCGGCGGACCGCGGGAAGGGGCGTGCGGCCGGGCATGCCGCCGCGACGGCGCTTCTTTCCCGCCCCCTCGGCGGCAGTCATATGCCCAGAACGGTCGTCGGGACGACCGCCGTCGGGGTTCGCACCACGATTCATGGGTTCATCGCTTCGTTCGTCAGTCATGCAGATCGCCTCCCTCGTTCGCGCCGGTCCCGGATGTCACATCCGTCGCCGCAATGGCCGCCGGTGCAGCTCCCCCGGCCTCCTCCCTTCCGATGTCGCCGGGGGCGTCGATCCCGGCTCCCGAATTGCGCGTCTGCGATTCGTAGATCGACCGGTACTCCTCGCACGTCCTCAGCAGCTCGTCATGCGTGCCCTGGTCGAGGATCCGCCCGTCATGCAGCACGACGATGCGGTCGGCGTCCTGCACGGAGGACACGCGCTGGGCGATGATGATGGTCGTCGTCTCGGGGGTCTCACGATGCAGCCCCTCGCGGATGAGACGGTCCGTCCTGGTGTCCACGGCGCTGGTGGAGTCGTCGAGGATGAGGATCCTCGGCCGCTTGAGCAGAGCCCGGGCGATACACAGCCTCTGCCTCTGCCCGCCGGAGACGTTCGTTCCGCCCTGCTCGATCATCGTGTCGTAGCCGTCGGGGAACTCGTTCACGAAGCCGTCGGCCTGCGCGATACCACAGGCCCGCCTGATCTGCTCGTCGGTGGCCTGCGGGTTCCCCCAGCGCAGGTTGTCGGCGATCGTGCCGGAGAACAGGACGTTCTTCTGCAGCACCATCGCCACCTGGTCGCGGAGGGTCTCAAGGTCGTAGTCCCGCACGTCGCGGCCGCCCACCCTCAGCGTCCCGGAGGTCACGTCGTACAGGCGCGGGATGAGCTGGACGAGGCTGGACTTCGACGAGCCGGTCCCGCCGACGACGCCGATGGTCTGGCCGGAGGCGATATGCAGGTCGATGTCGTCGAGCACGGGCTTCTCCGAGCCGCCGGAGTAGCGGAAGCCCACATGGTCGAAGTCGACGGAGCCGTCGGCCACCTCGGTGACGGGACGCTCGGGATCGCGCACGGTGCTGCGCTCCTGCAGCACCTGGCAGGCGCGCTCGGCGGAGGCCTGCGAGATGATGACCATGACGACGACCATCGAGAGCATCATCATCGACATGAGGATCTGCATGGCGTAGGTCACGAGGGCGGTCAGATCGCCTGTGGTGAGTCCCAGCGCCGCACTGTTGCCGGAGGCGACGATCTGTCTCGCGCCTATCCATGCGATGAGGATCATCGTCACGTACAGGCACAGCTGCAGCAGGGGCATGTTGACGCTGAGGATCCTCTCGGCCTTGACGAAGTCGTCGTAGATGCGCGTCGAGATCCCGCCGAACTTGGAGACCTCATGCCTCTCGCGGTTGTAGGACTTGACGACGCGCACGCCCTGGATGTTCTCGTCGACGACGTTGTTGAGCCGGTCGTAGGTGCGGAAGACGCGCACGAAGACGGGATGGACGAGGAACACCACGACGAGCAGACCGACGCCGAGCACGGGGACCGTCGCGAGGAACACGAGGGCGATGCTGGGACTGATCCGGTAGGTGAAGATCCACGAGACGATGATCATGACGGGAGCGCGGACGCCGAGCCTCACGAGCATCTGGAAGGCGTTCTGCAGATTCGTCACGTCGGTGGTCAGACGGGTGATGATCGAGCCGGTGGTGAAGCGGTCGATGTTGGTGAAGCTGAAGGACTGCACCCTGGCGAACAGGTCATGGCGCAGGTTCTTGGCGAAGCCCGAGGATGCGACGGCGGCGAAGCGTCCGGACAGGAAACCGCACACCAGAGAGGCCATCGAACAGGCGATGAGAATCAGGCCGAAGCGCCAGATGGCGGGCATCGATCGCGCCGTGACGCCCTGGTCGATCAGCGCGGCCATCAGCGTGGGGATGACGATCTCGAGCACGCCCTCGACGAAGACGAATGCCGGCGCCAGCATCGTGGGCCGACGGTATTCCCTGAGGCTTCCTATCAGGGTGCGTATGACATGGGTCGGCTTCTCCGGCGCGTCACGCCGTTTCACCTCGTCGTTGTCGATGCCTGTGCTCACTCGTTCCTCTCCTTCTGATACCGCCTTCATCGGTCCACCCGCCCGACCGGTTCCGACGTCCCTCGTCATGGCCGTCTCCCGGCGGTCGTCGTTCCGGAGCCATGACCATCCGCCGTCAGCGATCCGCGCGCAGGGATCACGAGGGAACCATCACCCACCGGGACACCGGAAGAAACGCCGCGGCCCGACTCCGCGGCGTCCCCGGTCACGTCCACGTCAGTCTGCCCCCTGTGGTGATGGGCAGCGTCGATGTTCGCCATAAGCCTCGACATGAAGCCCGCCAGAGCCAGCCTCTCCTCGCCGGAGAATCCGGCAAGCAGCTCCTCGTCCATCCTCACGGCGTTGCCGACCAGGTCCTCGACGATCGCATCCGCCCGCGGCGTCAGCATGATGCGCTTCATACGCGCGTCCCCGGACACGGGTTCGCGGACAATAAGCCTCTTGCGCTCCATAAGCGCCAGGACGCGCGACGCGGTGGACCGCGTGATGCAGAAGCGCTTTTCGATGTCCCTCTGCACGACGACCTGATCGCGGTGATGCGCCAGGAACATGATGATATGGGCGTTGCCGCCGGTGGCGATGCGCGCGCCCGCCGGCATGGTGGCGTTGAGATAGCGCCTGATGCGCCGGCTCAGGCCGTTGATGTCGATGCCGATGCTGCGCGTGTCCACGAGCGACACTGTAGTCATGAGGCATATACAACATGCCGCATATGCAACAGTCAGCGTAATCCCGCTGGATCTGTCGACGGAGACGATACCGAAATCCTACGGATGAAGCGACGACGCGGAATCCGCCGTCGGGAAACCACACTCGGAACCCGCATCGCAACCTGCATCACGGCTACCGCACCACATGACCCTCCCCGCGGATCGACAGCGGTCATCCATGCCCCGGACCGGACCCCGAAGGCCGCGCCGCCGCGGAACCGCGGTCGCGGGGACGGGCCCGTCTACCTCTGGAACGCGTCGGGATGCGCCGGATCGCCCGGCACGTCCTCCAGCAGACCCTCGAGTCCGAGGAACTCCTTCCAGAAGCCCAGCGACTGACCGTAGGGGGTGGCGTCCTCGCCGAAGGCCTGGAGGTTGGCCTTCGCCTCATAGACGTCCAGCTCGTCGAGCCCGTCGAAGTAGGACGTCAGGCGCGAGAAATTGCGCTGGTCGTAGAAGAGGGAGCCCACGATCTCCGTGAGACGCTCGGCGCGCGGCAGCGGCAGGGAGTCCCAGTGGCGCAGCTCGATGAAGTTCTTGAGTCGCGCGTCATTGAAATGCGTGGAGATGACGTGGTTGATCTCATAGGGGTTGAGCTCGCGGTCGGGGTAGATCTCCCCGGCGTTCTCGCGGAAGGCCGCGCGATGCTTCTCCGCGTCCGGCAGGTTCGACGCCTCCGGCGTATGCGTCAGGTCGGCGAACATCAGCGGCGTCGAGAGCACGTCGACGGCGTAGTCCTCCCAGCCGAATCGTGCGTCGTACAGCCCGGGAATGACGTTGGTGCGCTGGAAGTCGAGGGCGTCCCACATGCGCTGCCGCAGCAGCGGATAGGGGTTCTCCTCCCCTTCGAAGTACGGGGTGTTGCGAAAGAACCAGGCGAGGACGGGTCCGACGGCCGTGCCCACGCGCAGCTTGGCGATGGCGTCCGCCTGGTCGCGGTAGTCGATGCTCACCTGGGTGGACGCCGAGCAGCGCATCATGCACAGCCCGTACTGGCCGACGCGGCCGAGATAGTCGGTCATCGCGGCGTAGCGGCTTTTGGGGTTGACCGGCACGTCGGCGAAGCCCGTCCTCGGCTGGTAGCCATAGGAGACGAGACGGAACCCCAGATCGCGGAGGATGGGATCCGTCTCCGCGCGAAAGGCCTGGTATATCGGCACCAGGTCGCCGGGCTTGCGCAGCACTCCGATGGAGCATTCGACCTGGGCGCCGGGTTCCAGGGAGAGGGAGATGCCATCCCTGGCGAGGCCGACGAGATGACCGTTCTCCCAGTATTCGTGGGCCGGATCATAGTAGGGGCGCAGCCGGCCGAGCAGCGTCTCCACGCCGTTCGGCTCGTAGTAGCTCACGGCCGCGTCGGTGCCGTTGCGCACCGGCAGATGCTCGATCTCCACGCCGAAGCCGCCCGGAGTGGACTTGGCGCCGGACTCGAAGAACGCGAGCAGGCTTTTCAGGTGACGGGGGCTGACCGTGGCGCCGAGGTGGGCGTAGCTGATGCGTGGCGTGACCATGCGCCCATCCTAGGCGAGGAACCGGCGGGGCCGCGCCACGCCGGTCATACGGAAAGCCGATGGCCCATCATAACCGCGGGCGGTAGGGCAACCGCAGGCCGCGATGGGACCACGGGCGTCCGTCGGGAATCCTCAGACCGCGAGCGCATCCGCCTTGGCGTCGGGCCGGGCGTCGGCGGCCTCCTTCGCCCGTGCGGCCTTCTTCGCCGCGGAGATCATGAGCTTGATGCGGTTGAGCTGGTTGGCCTGGGAGGCGCCGGGGTCGTAGTCGATGGACACGATGTTGGCCTCGGGGTGCAGACGCCTGATCTTGCCGAACATGCCCCGGCCCGTCACATGGTTGGGCAGGCAGGCGAAGGGCTGGGCGCAGACGACGTTGGGGCAGCCGGATTCGACGAGCTCGAGGATCTCGGCGGTGAGCAGCCACCCCTCACCGGCCTGCACGCCGATCGACGTGACCTCCTGGGCCTTGCGCACCAGCTCGGGCATCGGCATGTCCTGGCTGAACTTGCCGTGGGCGAGGCCGATGGCATGCCGGACCGGGTCGAGGTAGCGGTCGAGTCCCCAGCGCATGAGGGCGTACGCCGCCTTGTTCCCACCCATGCCCAGATTGCGTTCGTTCCAGTCGGTGATGTACGGCCGGGTGGTCATGAACTCCATCATCCCGGGCACGACGGCCTCGCAGTCCTGGGACTCGATGACGTCGACGAGGTGGTTGTTGGCATCCGGATGGTACTTGACGAGGATCTCGCCGACCACGCCGACGCGCGGCTTGCGCGGGACGTCACGCAGCTCGAGGACGTCGAAGCTGCGGACGATCTCCTTGAGCAGCGCGGGATAGGGCAGCCAGGAGCGGCCGAGCCGCCTCCCTGCGGTCGCGGACCTGCCATGGTGCATGATCGTCTCGCGGACGATCGTGTCCCACATGCGGTACAGCTCGTTCGCACTTCCCGGCCTCGCCTCGTAGGGACGCGTGCGCATCAGGCATTTGAGCAGCAGATCCCCGATGATCAGGGCCTTCGCCGCCCGGTGCAGCATGGCCGGCGTGGCGGTGAACCCGGGATTGTCCTCGATGCCCTGGGTGCTCAGGGCGATGACGGGCACCTGCGGATATCCGGCGTCGATGAGGGCCTTGCGGATGAGTCCGAAGTAGTTCGTCGCGCGGCACATGCCGCCGGTCTGCGTGATGGCCAGGGCGACGCGGTCCGGGTCGTACTTCCCCTGCACGATGGCGTCGACGAGCTGACCGACGACCATGATCGCCGGATAGCAGGCGTCGTTGTTGACGTATTTGAGCCCGAGCTCGACGTCCTCCCGCGAGGCCGTGCGCAGGATGTCGAATCTGTACCCTCCGGAGCGGATGACCGCCTCGATGAGGGACATGTGGATCGGACTCATCTGCGGGCCGACGATGGTGTAGTCCCTTTTCATCGACCTGCCGAAGGGGATCCTGCGCGCATAGGCCGACAGCGTGGCCGTCGTGCGGGACTTGTCGCGTCTCCCGGCCGTCGCAGTCTTCGACGACGGTTCCCGGGCCGAGGACGCCCGCTGATTCCCGTCATTCCGCGGCTGACCGGCCTGCGACGTCTTCGCGGCGGCGCGACGGGAGGCCTCGCGCACGGCCGCGGTGAGCTTCGGATTGGCCGCCATGACCCCGTCGAGCATCGCCTGGCGGCCGGGCGTGGGGCAGGAGGCACCGGTATGGCGGAACCCGTCGTCCTCCTTCGCGTCCGCCCTGGAATCCCGCGTCGTCGCGCCCGCCGCCTCGGCCGCGACCGAGGTCCGGCCTGACAGCCGGTCGAGCTGCGCCCGGGCCTCGGCGACGGCCCTCTCGGCCTGGGACAGGCGCCGCTGCGCCTCCTCAAGACGCCGGGCGTCAGGTCGCCGCTCCTCGAGACCTCGGCGGTCCTCCCCGGAGGCCTCCCTTCCGAGGCGGTTCGTCCCGACGGCGGGCGCGTCGGCCGGCCCGGTCGCCGTGCCCCGCGGAGCCGTGGGGTTCTTGCGCGTGTCAGCCGAATCCGAAACGAGACGGGTCGTGTTGGCCTCACGCTCCTCGATGGCGGCCTTGAGCGAGCGCAGACGGATCTTGGCGGCCCCGAGATTGCTCACCTCATCGATTTTCAGCAGCGTGTACACGTCCGCCTTGTCGGCGAGGATCTCGGAGACCTGGTCGGTGGTGATGGCGTCAAGCCCGCAGCCGAAGGAGTTCAGCTGGACGAGTTCGAGTCCCGGATATGAGGCCACGAAGTTCGCGGCGGCGTAGAGACGGGAATGGTACGCCCACTGGTTGGTGACGCGCAGCGGCAGCTTCGGCGCGTCCACGGGTGCGGCGTAGCGGAACCCTCCGGCGTCCTTGGCCCGGGGGTCCTGCTCGTTCTTGCCGAGGTAGTCGCTCAGGTGAAGGTCCTGACCGGGCTTCAGCTCGCATATCGAGTCCTCGGACAGCACCACCATCCCCAGGGCGCAGATCGTCTCGGGGATGCCGTGGTTGACCTCGGGATCGGCGTGGTAGGGACGCCCGGCCAGGACGATGCCCCTGCAGTCGTGCTCCTTCATGTAGGCGAGGGCGCGCAGCCCCTCCTGCTGGACGTCATGCTTGGCGAGGGCGTCCTCGGCGTAGGCGGCCTTCACGGCCCGCTCGGCCTCCTCGGGGGTCACATGCGCCCAGGCGAACTCCTCGACGATGCGCTTCGCCATGAGCTCGTGGTTGGCGAGGTTGAAGTACGGGCGCATGTAGCGCACGCCCTCCTGCCGCAGTTCGGGCATGTTCGCCTCGATGACCACGGGGTAGTTCGCCACGACCGGGCAGTTGTAGTGGTTGTCCGCGTGGGCGACGAGGTTCTCCTCATAGGAGACGCAGGGGTAGAAGATGGTCTTCACCCCCTTGTCGAGCAGCCAGCGGATATGCCCATGGACGAGCTTGGCCGGATAGCAGATGTTCTCGGAGGCGATGGACTCGATGCCCGTCTCGAACAGCTCATGGCTGGATCGGCCGGAGATCATGACCTTGAACCCGAGGCTCGTCAGCAGCGTGAACCAGAAGGGGTAGTCCTCGTAGATGTTGAGCACGCGAGGGATGCCGATCTCGCCTCGGGTGGCCTTCTTGTCCGTGAGCCTGCGGTAGCCGAAGACGCGCCTGTACTTGTAGTCGTAGAGGTTCGGACGGTCGGAGCGCTTCCGCCTGGCGTCCCCGCCGCGTTCGCAGCGGTTGCCGGTCACGTAGCGCGAGCCGTCCTGGAAGGTGGTGATGGTGAGCTTGCAGTGGTTCTGGCACAGCCGGCACACGTCCCGCTCGGAGGTCATGGACAGGCCGTCGAGCTGGTCACCCGCGAGTATGCCCGAACGCGTGTGCGCGGTGGATGGGTCGGACTCCGCCTGGTCGACGTAGTGCATGCGCGCGGTGAGCGCCGCCCCATAGGCGCCCATGAGGCCGGCGATGTTGGGCCGGGTGACCTCGCGCCCGGTGAGCAGCTCGAAGGCGCGGAGCACGGCGTCGTTGAGGAAGGTGCCCCCCTGGACGACGACGGTGTCGCCGAGCACGTCGGCGTCGCGCAGCTTGATGACCTTGTACAGCGCGTTGCGCACGACGGAGTAGCACAGTCCGGCGGCGATGTCCTCCATCGAGGCGCCCTCCTTCTGCGCCTGCTTGACGGAGGAGTTCATGAACACGGTGCAGCGCGATCCGAGGTCCACGGGGTGCGTGGACCTGAGAGCCGCCTGGGTGAACTCCTGGATGTCCATGCCCATGGACTGCGCGAAGGTCTGCAGGAAGGAGCCGCAGCCGGAGGAGCAGGCCTCGTTGACGGCGATGGAGTCGATGACGCCGTCGGTGATGGCCAGGTACTTCATGTCCTGGCCGCCGATGTCGATGACGGCGGTCACGCCGGGGCTGACCATCTCGGCCCCGCGATAATGGGCCATGGTCTCGACGACGCCCTCGTCGAGATGCAGTCCGGTGGTGATGAGACCCTCGCCGTAGCCGGTGGCGCAGGATCGGGCGATCCAGGCGCCCTCGGGAAGGTCGCGTTCGATGCGCCGGACGATGTCGACGGCGGCGGTGAGCGGACTGCCGTCGTTGGTGGCGTAGGACTGCCAGACGATGTCACGGTCGTCGTTGACGAGAGTGGCCTTGATGGTGGTCGAGCCGGCATCGATGCCCAGGAAATGCGGGCCGCGGGCGCCGTCCAGCGTGCCGATGCGCACATGCTCGCGATGGTGGCGCTCATCGAAGTCGCGACGGTCCTGCTCCGCGGCGAACAGCGGCGGCATCGTGGGGGTGTCGCTGGGCATGTTCTTCAGCCGTTCGAGCCCCTGGAGGATGTTCTCGCAGGTGCGGGCCCCGAAGCGCTCCGAGCCTTCCAGCTGGTCGTCGTCATCGGCCAGAAGCGCCGCTCCGTAGGCGACGTAGAGATGGGCGTTCTCGGGCGTGACGAAATGGTCGACCTTGCCCTCCAACGCCCGGCCGAAGGCGTCCCGCAGCCCGGAGAGGAAGAACAGGGGGCCGCCAAGGAACACGACGGTGCCGTGGATGGGTCGGCCGGCGGCCAGTCCCGCTATGGTCTGCGTGGCTACGGCGGTGAAGATGGAGGCGGCGAGGTCGCGTTTGTCGGCCCCGTCGTTGATCAGGGGCTGCAGGTCGGTCTTCGCGAAGACGCCGCAGCGCGAGGCGATGGGATACAGGTTCGTGTAGTCCTTCGCCAGGTCGTTCAGACCGGAGGCGTCGACGTCCAGAAGCGTGGCCATCTGGTCGATGAACGCGCCGGTGCCGCCGGCGCAGGAGCCGTTCATGCGCTGCTCGGGCGTGGGCTTGAGGTAGGTGATCTTGGCGTCCTCGCCACCGAGCTCGATGATGACGTCGGCCTCGGGGATGCGCTCGTCGATGGCGCGGGTCTCGGCTATGACCTCCTGGACGAACGGCACATGGAGGTTCCCGGCAAGCGTGAGGCCGCCGGAGCCGGTGATGGCCAGCCGCACCGGTTCGTCTCCCCTGCCGATGGCCTCCAGAGAGGCGCGGATGTCCGTCAGCAGGCCGGCGACGGTGGCGCGGACGTTGGCGTGATGCCGGCGGTAGTCGGAGAAGAGGACGTCGTCGAGGGAGGCGGTGTCGCCCAGCGCGACGGCCTTGACGGTGGTCGAACCGATGTCGAGCCCGATTCTGATGGTTCGACGGGGCCCGCGCGGCATCCCCTCCGATGGGGTCGCGGCCGCGGTCCTCTCACGGACCGCGGTCCGCGCCTCCATCAACGCCTGTGAACTCTCCACCTGACCGTCCTTACCGCTCGGCCGTCCGTGCACGGCACGCCGCGACACCCCTCACGTGGTGCCGGCGGCACCATTGCGCCGGTTCCTCTTCTTCGTAATGTAGTAGGCACCCACGGCCCGGACGTTCCCCCACAGCGTGATTCAGCCGACATTCCCGGGAGTGTCGCGGCCTCGGATCCGGTTGTCAGCCAGTGCCTCGTTCCCGCCGGCACGTCGATGGGAGGTGCGCCCGGGAACCCCGGCCGTCAGGAGGCGGAGCCCTCCCCCGCGCTGCGGTCCTTGCCGTAGACCTCGGGGATGAAGCGCTTCTGGTCGTGCAGCCTCGGCCAGATGACGGGACGGCCCTGTTCGAAGGACCGGGGGACGTCAAGGATGCGCTGGTTGCTGGAGCCACGGAACTGCAGCAGCGGATCGTGCAGGGTGCGGATGTAGCGGCCGTCGACGAGCACGTCGACGAGATGAAGCAGTTCGAGCTTGTCGGAGGTCTCCCCCGGACGCATGAGCTCCTCCCATGTGTATCCGGTCCAGCACCAGATGTCCTTGGAATGCCCGAAGCGCTCTCGGAGGCGCTTCGCGAGGGGCAGGAGGATGCCGGTGTTGAGCAGCGGCTCGCCACCCAGGAAGGTGATGCCCTGGACGTAGTCGAGCGCCAGATCGGCCATGATGCGGGCCTCGAGTTCGGCGGTGTAGGGGTGTCCGGCGCGGAAGTCCCAGATGGACGCGTTGTAGCATTCCTCGCAGTGGAAGGGGCAGCCGGAGACGTACAGCGAGCACCGGATGCCCTCGCCGTCGGTCATCAGCAGCCGCTTGTAGTCGGCGACCATGCCGTGGCTCATCCGCTCGCTGCTCCACTGGCCGGCCCCGGGGTTGTTGGTCAGCGGACTGGGTACGGATGGCCCACGGCGTCTGTCCGTGGGCGCGAAGTCATGCAGCGTCATGCGCTACTTGGTCTCCTCGAACCATTCGCGGTCCGACCCGTCGGCAAGGGAGACGTGTCCGGTTTCGCCGCTCATATGCTTGACGCGATGGGCGATCTCCTCATGCCGGCCATGGACCATGGGCCGCTGGACGGGATTGCCGAGATAGCCGCAGGTTCGCTTGGTGACATTGCACTTGTCGGGGTCGGCGTTGCCGCACTCCGGGCATTTGAAGCCCTCCTCGGTGGGCTCGAAGTCGCCCTCGAATCCGCACACGAAGCAGTGATCGATCGGCGTGTTGGTTCCCAGATACCCGATGCCGATGTTGTAGGCGTAGTTCCACACGGCCTCGAGCGCCTGAGGATTGGCCTGCAGGCAGGGGAATTCGCAGTAGTGGATGAAGCCGCCGGCGGCGTAGTAGGGGAAGTCCTTCTCGTAGTCGAGCTTTTCCATCGGGGTCGGCGACAGCCACACCGGATAGTGGAAGGAGTTGGTGTAGAAGTCGTGGTCGGTGACGCCGTCGACGCGACCGAACTTCTCCCGGTCCATGCGGTTGAAGCGGTCGGTGAGGCTTTCGGCGGGCGTGGAATACAGCGAGTAATGGTATCCCTCGGCCTTGGCCCACTGATGGCACAGCTCGCTCATCCGCCTCACGATCGACAGGGCGAAGTCCTTGCCCTCCGGGTCCCAGCCATGGTCGCGCATCCAGTTCTTGCCATAGAACACCGCCGTCGCCTCGTACAGGCCGATGTATCCCAGCGAAACGGTGGACCGCTCGTGGTTGAAAAGCTGGTCGACGCTGTCGTTGGCGCCGAGACGTCCGAAGGCCCCGAAACGAAACAGCGTGGGCGCGTTGACGGGCGTCGCCTGCTTGCACCGCATGATGCGGAACTGCAGAGCCTGATGGGCGACCTCCATGCGTTCTGCGAAGATCCTCCAGAAACGGTCCTTGTCGCCGTGCGACTCAAGGGCGATGCGCGGGATGTTCACCGTGACCACGCCGAGATTCATGCGGCCGTCCTCGACGTCCTCGCCGGTCTTCGGGTCCTTCCAGCCCTGCAGGAAGGAGCGGCAGCCCATGGGGGCCTTGAAGGAGCCGGTGATGCGGACGATGTTCTCGTAGAAGACGACGTCCGGGTACATGCGCTTGGTGGAGCATTCGAGCGCCAGCTGCTTCATGTCGTAGTTGGGATCGCCCTTGTCGGCGTTCAGGCCGTGCCTGATGGTGAAGACGAGCTTGGGGAAGATGGCCGTGTGGCGGTCCTTGCCCAGGCCGCGGATGCGGTTGAGCAGGATGGAACGCTGGATCTCCCGGGCGAACCATGAGGTGCCCAGACCGAACCCGACGGTGACGAACGGCGTCTGCCCGTTCGAGAC
>NZ_CAUTOG010000029.1:0-18473 GCF_963540075.1 uncultured Bifidobacterium sp. | reverse complement strand
ACGACGACAGGGTAGGACGACGACAGGGACCCTTCGCGAACGCGTTCGCGAAGGGTCCCTGGAATCTACCGTCCGGAATCACTCCCACTCACGGACGCATCCGGAAGGGACGCAACGGGTGGGGCGAGAGGGATACCGGCCGGCGGTCGTCAGTCGGTGGTGCCGATGTCGCCGTTGTAGTCCATGTCCTTGGTCTCATGGGTGAGAACGAGGGCGATGAGGGTCAGCACGGAGGCGGCCGCGAGATACACGCCGACGAGCCAGACGCTGCCGCCTGCGGCGCTCCACAGAGCGGTGGCGATGATGGGGGCGAGCGCCGCGCCGAGGATCGAGCTGACGTTGTAGGCGATGGCCGAGCCCGTGTAACGCACGTTGGTCGGATACATCTCCGGAAGCAGCGCGCCCATCGGTCCGAAAGTGAAGCCCATCAGCGTGAAGCCCAGGATGAGGAAGGCCTCGGCGAGCGCGCCGTTGAAGGAGGTGCCGCTTTTGTCGTCGAGGAAGATCGGGAACATCAGCGCGAAGGCGATGATGACCACGGTCACCCAGATGAGCAGCTTGCGACGGCCGACGGCGTCGGCCAGCGGTCCGGAGAGCAGCGTGAACAGACCGAAGAAGACCACACCGATGATCTGCATGAGCACGAAATCGGTGTAGCTGATCCCCAGCCCCGCGGGCGCCGCGGACGAGGAGGTGGTGCCGTAGGTGAGGCTGAACGTCGTCATGAGATAGAACAGCACGTAGGTGGCGAGCATGGCGAAGGTACCGAGAACGACGGCCTTCATATGATGGCGAAGGGTGTCGAACAGCGGGACCTTGACGATGGCCCCACGCTTCTCGGCCTCCTTGAAGGTCTCGGATTCGGCGAGCTTGGAGCGCACCCACAGGCCGACGGCCACCATGATCGAGCTGAAGAGGAACGGGATGCGCCAGCCCCAGCTCAGGAACGCGCTGGACTCGATGGCCGAACCATCCGCATGCGGCAGCGCGTAGTTGATGATGAGAAACAGCCCGTTGGCGATGATGAAGCCGATGGGAGCGCCGAGCTGCGGGAAGGTGCCGTACAGGGCCCGCTTGTTGGCGGGGGCGTTCTCCGTGGCGACCAGTGCCGCGCCGGACCATTCGCCACCGAGGGCAAAGCCCTGCGTCAGACGCAGGATGAGCAGCAGGGCGGGGGCGAGGATACCGACCTGACCGTAGGTGGGCAGCAGGCCGACGCAGAACGTGGCGATGCCCATCGTCAGCAGGCAGGCGACCAGAGTGGCCTTGCGGCCACGCTTGTCTCCCATATGGCCATAAAAGATGGCGCCCACCGGGCGCGCGATCATGGCCGCGCCGAACACGCCGAAGGAGGCCAGCAGGGCGGCGGTGTGGTTGATCGTCGGGAAGAACAGCGTGGGGAAGACCAGCACGGCGGCGGTCGCGTACACGTAGAAGTCATAGAACTCGACCGTGGTGCCGACGAGGCTGGCGCCGATGATCTCGGCCGGGGAGTTCAGGGGTTTGGACAACGAAATGGATGCGGTGGCAGACGGTTCCTCCGCCTGCACGGTTGCTGAGGACAATGTCCTGATCCTTCTTGTGAAACGAATGCGGACGGGCATGGGAACCCGCCTCGTGCGACCCTCCCGCCGCCTGATCGGGCGGATGGGGGACGAATCACAGCTCTCTCTTCACATCCTTATGGGATGTCTCTGGTCAGCGATGGTAGAACGTCCCCTGGCCTTTCACCATCCCCACCCGTCCACCCAAGGCGATTCATGTCATGAATGTGAGCGGAATCACATATGGAAAGGCCCCGGGCGGCGCGTCCGCAAGCGACGGACGTACCAACCGGGGCCTTCGCTCCATCGGGCCATGCCTTGCCGCCGCATGGACCGCGCGCCGACGGATCAGGCCTTCGCCCGCTCCTCCTGCTCGATCCAGTAGTCGAGGGCCTTGAGCGGCCAGGCCTCGTACTTGTCCGTGAACTCCTTCACGGCGGCGGGATCGTCATGCTCCGACAGATGCATGTACATCGTCGTGAACGGCATGTCACCGGTGAGCTTGACGTCGATCACCGACGGACGGTCGGCGGCCTTGGCCTCGGCGAAGGCCCTGCGGGCCTCCTCCACGGTGCGCACGGTGAAGCCCAGGGCGCCGTAGCCCTCGCCGACCTTCGCCCAGTCCGCGTCGATGAGATCGACCCCGGAGAGCGGCTGGTGAGAGTCGTCGCGCTGCTCGGCCTCGATGAAGCCCAGGGTCCTGTTGGAGAACACGACGTTGATGACGGGCAGATGATACTTGACCTGGGCGAGGATCTCCTCGTTCATCATCGCGAACCCGCCGTCGCCACTGAGCGAATACACGGTGGAGCCCGGGTACTCGAGCTTGGCGGCCAGGGACCCCGGCACGGCGAATCCCATGGTGGCGTGCTTGCCGGAGGTGGCCCAGCGATTGGTCGGCTTCAGATGCGACAGACGGGCGAAGTTGATGTTGACGTTGCCGACGTCGATGAGGAACACGTCGTCGGGGTCGGCCTGCTCGTTGATGATGTGGAAGATCGGCTCCGGGCGCAGCGGCGTGCGTTCGTCGTCGTTGAAGGAGGCGATCCATTCCTCCCAGTTGCGCTTGCTCGCCAGACACGCCCGGTAGAACGGCGTCTCCGGAAGCTCCCTGCCGGCGTCGATGATCTCCCGCAGCGTGAGCTTGGCGTCCGCGAGGATGGCAACGGCCATCTGCGGCTGCAGGCGCTTGCCCAGCTTCTCCGGGTCGTTGTCGATCTGGATGACCCTGGCGTTCGGACCGACGATCTTGGCGGCGAAGGGGTTGTCGTTGCCGACCCACAGGATGAGGTCCGCGGCGAAGCCCGCCTCGGTGGCCGTCTTCGTGGCGACTCGACCCGAGGAGCCGAGGAACGCCGGGTCGGTGTCGTCGACGACGCCCTTGCTTGGATGGGTGGAGACCATGGGCATCTTGAATTTCCGGGAGATCTCGACGAGCTCGTCATGCGCGGAGCTCGCTCCCCGGCCGAACCACAGCAGCGGGGCCTTGGCGGACTCGATGAGGGAGACGGCCTGCTCGACGAGGTCGTGGTGCGGCTGCACGGGCAGAGGCCTGCGGAAGTTGCGCGCGGTGACCACGGTGTCGACGTCGAAGTCGATGGGCGTCCACGCGAGGTCCTTGGGGATGGTGATGACCGCGACCCCGCTGTATTTGTAGGCCTGGCGGACGGCCTCGTCAATGAGGGCGGGAAGACCGGCGGCGGTCGTGGCCGTGCGGTTGAACACCGCGACGTCGGCGAAGATGGGTTCCTCGTCCATGGCCTGGAAGAAGTCGATGTTCATGAACTGCATGGGCACCTGGCCGACGAGGGCCAGCACGGGGACATGGTCCTCGCGAGCGTCATACAGGCCGTTGAGCAGATGGACGGCGCCGGGGCCGGAGGATCCGAAGCACACGCCGATGCGGCCGGTGAGCTTGGCCTCGGCCGAGGCGGCGATGGCACCACCCTCCTCGTGACGCACCTGGATGAAGTCGATGCCGTCCTTCTCGTTGTGGATCGCGTTCATCATCGAATCGAAGGAACCACCGGGAAGACCATAGATGCGGGGGACCCCCCAGGCCTCCAGAACACGCAGCACCGCGTCGCCGGCGTTGATCGTCTCTGCCATGAATACCTCCTTGTATCCGTCCGTCCGGCCCCTTATGGGGAGCCCGGCCGTCCCGCACGCCGCACGCTGCTGGGCGACGCGCATTCGTTTGCTCTGTTATCCGGCGGTCGTGTCGTGACCACGGTCCGGTCCCGCCGCCCTTGGCGCAGCCGGAAACCGGTTCACCTGCAGATTAGGCCGCCGGTCTGTCGCGGACGGCGAAAAACCGGGGGTTCTGTGGGTAACATCACACCCCCGGCTCTTGCCTTCGTCGCAGGACGCCCGGTCCTACTTCTCGCCCCGAACGTGGGCGACGAGGGCATCGACGAAGCCCTGGAGGAAGTCCTTCGACTCCGGCGCCACGTCGCCGTTCCCGTCAAGGCCGGCGCTGGCGTTGAAGTACAGCTCGGGCTGGCCCATGACCTTCATGTCGAGGAACAGAAGCACGTTGCGCAGCTGCGACTGGGCCTGGGTGGTGCCGAGGGCTCCGATGGAGGCGCCGGCGATGGCCGCGGGCTTGCCGGCGAAGGAGCTCTGGCCCCACGGGCGGGAGGCCCAGTCGATGGCGTTCTTGATGACGCCGGAGAAGCTGCGGTTGTACTCCGGGGTGACGAAGAGCACGCCGTCGGACTCGGCGACGAGCTTCTTGAGGGCGACGACCTTCTCGGGCAGGTTCGCATCGAGGTCCTGGTCGTACAGCGGCAGGTCGAGGTCGGCGTAGCGGAACTCGACGCCCTCGGGCAGAAGCCTCTCGATGTTGCGGGCGAGGGCCTTGTTGAACGAGTCCCTGCGAAGCGATCCGACGAATACGGCGATGGTGGTCATGCTCATCCTTCTTGCGTGTCGTGTGACGATGGTGGTCAGTGTGCCTATGGTGGGCCCGACGACGACGGACGCCGACGGGCGACGGAGTCGCACAAGCCCCTTCGCGGCGACCGGACGAATCCGGCGGGACGCGGCGGGACGCCCTTCGGGCGAATCCGACGGCTCCATGCTAGGAAACCGTTCCACGGACCCTCTGGGGATTGTGCTGTGAGAGGAGATGCGCATGGCCACGTCCACCCTCCATGTGATCGGCCCTCCGGGCTGGGTCGCCGGGGAGTTTCGTCGGGGGCTTGCGGACCTCCACGGACCTGCGGACGACAGGCGGGCCGACCACGACGCGGCCACGGCCGGCGCCCGCATCGTCACGCATGACGGACTCTCCCCCGCGCGGGGAATCAGCGACGGGGACGCCGTCTGGTCCTCCCCGGGGACGCTGATCTCGCTCAACGACTGGCGCCGGCGCTCAGGACTGCCTCCTCTGCGTCTCGCGGCGCCCGCGGCCGACGCGATCGCGCGACTGCCGTACCCCCTGACGCGGCACCCGACCCTTGTCGTCCGTGCCGGGGACGTCCTTGCGGGGCATGCCTTCCCCGTGTTCCCGTCGGATCTCGGCGAACGCCCCTGGTCGCGCGTGGCGTCGGGGCGCGTTGCGGGGTTCCGGGCGGCAAGGCGCGATTGGGACGTGTTGCGGCGGGACCTTGCGCATGCCCATGCCCCCGACGATTCCCTCATCGAGCTGGCGGGGAACGTGGAGGGTCTTGTCGAGGAGTGGTGCGTCGTCATCGACCCCGCCGGCGAGACGGCCGCGGCCTGCTCGGGAGCATGCGTCCATCCGACGCCGGGGCGCATGGACGTCGTCACCGTGTTCGATGGAGCATGTTTCGATCCTGGCCGCCGTCAGGCGGCGCTGGACGTCGCCGAGGCCGCCGCCGGCGCCCTGGACGTGGCCGGACGGGACGGATCATCGAA
Source organism: uncultured Bifidobacterium sp. (assembly GCF_963540075.1). Taxonomy (GTDB): domain Bacteria; phylum Actinomycetota; class Actinomycetes; order Actinomycetales; family Bifidobacteriaceae; genus Bifidobacterium. The sequence continues at coordinate 13,047 of NZ_CAUTOG010000029.1, read as the reverse complement.
CGATAGGCCTCACCCCTCCCCTCCCCCGATGAGTCTGCTGCTCGGATTCGCCGATGGTTCCCCCGCCCCCGCCGTCCTCGAGATCGACCCCGTCTGGTGCACGACGCCCTACCCCTTCGGCCGTGAGGGCATGAAGGCGTTCGTCGACGCGATCGGACTCTGCCGTATGGCTCCCCCTCCGGACACCGAAGAGCCACGGACCGGAGGGCACCAGGCCGACCGAGACGATGCCGGCGGATCGTATGACGAACGGTCCCATGACGACCCCTTCGTCTGGAGCCCCGACCCGTGGATGATCCGTGAGTTCTCCCGCCGCTACCGGGGCTTCCCGCCCTTCAACGCCGGGAGTCGGACGGGGCATCAGCCAGGGGATCAGTCGGATGACCCGTCAGGGCGTCGACCGCCGGATACAGTCTGAGGAAACGGCGATACGCCGCGTCGTACGACGCGTGCGCCGCCATGTCCGGCTCGTACACGGTCGACTCACGACGCTCGCGCAGCAGCCTGGCCACGGCCCGGGAATCCGCCTCGAGCACAAGCCCCGCCAACGCCACGGACGGCATGACCTCGGCGTCGCGGAAGGCCTCCACGCGTACGCCAAGAACGTCGGCCATGATCCGGCACCAGCGGGATTCCCGCGCGCCGCCACCGATGAGCGTGACCTCATCGGGCCGCACGACGAAGGACTCCAGCCCCTGCCGGATGGAGTAGACCACGCCCTCCAGGGCGGCGCGGGCGAGGTCGGCTGCCGTGGCATCCACGCCGATGCCCGTGAACGCCGCGCGGATCGAGGGGTTCATGACGGGAAAGCGCTCCCCGACGAGATACGGCAGGCACAGCACGCCGTGCGCGCCGGGCTCGGAGGAGTCCAGCAGCCCGGCGAAGCGGTCGTAGTCGCCCCCGGCGAGGACGCGGGCCGCCCAGCGATGCACGTCGCCGGCATTGAGGAAGGGCACGCCGTTGATGAATCCGGAAGGGGTCTCGCAGGCGAGGTTCGCGATCCCCGGCCTGTCGACGACGGGTGCCTCGGAGACCGTCGCGACCCATCCGGAGGTGCCGAGGTTGACGTTGTACTGTCCGGGACGCGTGACGCCGGCGGCCAGGGTCGTCGCCCCCGCGTCGCCGATTCCCGCGTACACCGCCGCCCCTGCAGGCAGACCCGTCTGCCTGGCCGCCCGGGGCAGAACGGTTCCGACGAGGTCCTGCGGCCTGCGAAGGCTCGGCAGGATGCCCGCGTTCACGCCCGCGGCGTCAAGGATCCTCGCATCCCAGCGGCGGGCGCGGATGTCCATCGCACCCGAGGTGGAGCAGGCGGTGACGTCGCCGACGTACTCCCCCGTCATCCGCAGGACGAGGAAATCCTTGGCGTCGATGAGCACATGCCGGATGCGCGAGAAGACATCCGGCTCATGGACCCTCAGCCACATCAGCTTGGTCACGGGCAGGGACCCCTCGCAGGGGCTTCCGACGACGTCGCGGAAGGCCTCGGTTCCCACGGCGTCCCGGAGCTCCTCGGCCTGGGGCGCGGCGCGTCCGTCGGAGTAGAGGATCGCCGGGCGCAGCGGCCGGCCGGAACCGTCGAGGGTGATGACGTCCTGCATCTGGCCGCTCATGATGACGGCGCCGATGCTGTGCGCATCGAAGGCGGGGTCGGCCCGGATAGCCAGCCGCAGCAGCTCACGGCTCACCCCCGTGAAGCGGCGCCACCAGTCCTCCGGGTCCTGCTCACGCTCATCACCCTCGGCATGCAGCGGAATCGGAGCGCTCGACGCCTGGACCACGATGCGCCCGCTGCCATCGACGAGTACCCCCTTGACCGCGGTCGTCCCCGCGTCGAACGTCGCGACATGCATGGTGTCCATGCTAGCGGGCTACGAAACTCGCATGCCCTTCGTTCGCTCACCCCGCGTCCGGGTCACGCAGCCCTGCGCGGTCGAGAACGAAGCCGATGAGTCCGCCGAGCTGGGAGGGCGGCATGCCGTCATCCATGGGCACGCACACCTCGACCTCGCCCTGCGCCTCGGCGACGAACAGCGCGGGGTCGTTGCAGTCGGCGATGCCGATGGTGCGGTATCCCCGACGTCCGGAGGCCCCAGCCCATCCATGGTCGGCGACGACAAGGTCGGGGACCAGACCGGCGTCGTCGAGACGTCCGATGACCTTCTCCATGAACCCGGGCTCATGCGTATGCAGGAGGTTGCCGCGGTCGTAGCGCATGAGTACCCCCTCGATCTGCCGGACCTGCCCGGGCTCAGGCGCCTCGACGCCAAGAACCGTGCCGCTGACGGGGTTGTCGGAGCCGAGCAGCACGTCTAGGGAGACCACCGGGCAGCCGGCCGCGCGCACCGCCCGGACGATGGGCGCATAGATCCAGGCGAGGCAGGAGGGATGCCCCGTGGCGAAGAGGAAGGTGCCTCGCCACCGGGCCGTCTCGCCGATCGCCGAGGCGTAGCGGGCGAGCGCGCGGACCGTCAGCTCCGGGTCGATGCGGTCCTGGCCGTGCTCGAACGCCGGGTCGGCGCTGATGCCGACGCGGCGGTGCATGAGCTCGAGCAGCTCGGTCTCGTCCCAGTGGTCCTGGACGTCGACGCCGAACATGTAGTGCGGCTCCCGTCCGGCCAGAGCCCTGAGGTTGTTGATGTTGCTGGAGCGGTCGGTGGGCACGTCCCCGACGATGCGCCGAAGGGTCAGGTCCCTGGCGAGGCGCCGCTGGCCCCCGTCCAGCGGAGACGTCTCCGTCGCCGGGCCGGTCGCCCCCTCAACGCTTCCATCGCCATTGGAGGCCACGACAACCGAGGCCTGTGAAGAGACGGTTCCCGAGCCCGCGTCACTCCGACAGGACACGCCTCCGGCGTTCCGGGGATTCACCGTCCCGACCTCTCGATCCATGTCGTTCTGACGACCCGCTCCACGGGAAAGCGCCTCGGTCATCGCGCCGACCCCGCCCAGTCGACGACGGCCTCGATGTTGTTGCCGTCGGGGTCGAGCACGAAGGCCGCGTAGTACCCGGGGTGGTAGGGGCGCGGTCCGGGGGCTCCGTTGCCGGTCCCGCCCGCCTTCAGCGCAGCCTCGTAAAACGCATGCACGGCGGCCTGATCCCTGGCGCGGAAGGCGATATGCGTCACCGGCGTCGGACGCCGGGCCATGGACGGCTCCTCATCCGCGTTCCCTGCATCGCTCCGCTCGTCATCGGCCCGATCGGCGTCGTCCCGATCCGCACCGGTCTTCCCGGCATCGGCATCCCCCGATTCCCGCTCCGTGGGCTCATGCCCCTCGATCGGCGAGACGTAGAAGTCCGAGCGCGGGGTGCCGTCATCGACGCCGAATCCCAGCGTCGGCTCGTGATGAGCCTTGACGACGTACCCCAGAGGGGCGAGCGCCTGACGGTAGAAGCGGATGGACCTGTCGATGTCGCGGACCCTGAGCGTGATGTGGTCGATCATGCCTCCCACGCTAGTCGGAACATGGCAGCCCCGTCGCCGTACCGGTCGCGGGACATCCGGGAAGACGAAGGCCCTTCAGCCAGAAGCAATCGCGATCACCGCCACTGCGGCACGGAACCGCCACGGTCGCGGTCGGCCTCTCTTCTATCCATGTCCTGGGCATCCGGTTCCGGGACCGGCACCAGCGATTCCATCGATCTCTTTTCTGTCCACGTCCTGGGCATCCATACCGTTCGTTGGGCTTCTGAGCCGCCTCCTGGGCGGCCCCTCGGGGAAAGACGCCGCCATTGAGCCTGAGGAATGGCGGAAAACAGCCATTCCTCAGAATCCTTTTCTTTACGATTCCGGCTTCCTGAAAGACCAAGTGCCCAATGAACGCGGAGATCGAGTGCGACCGTCCACCATCTCCCGGGCACCTCACCGTCACCTCACCGTCCCAGCGAACGTCCAGAAACCATCCAGCGCTTTCCCGCATCATCCCGATACCGTGGAGACCGTCATTTGAGCCGGACATCAGGACAGCGCGATGTGCTGGGAGGCATGACGGAAACCATGAGCGACGAACGGTCCCTGACGAACGATCAGCATCCCCGGACACCCCGGAGGCCGCCTTTCATGCCCTCCATGCGGCCCCCAGCACCATCGTCTTCGGCGGCCTTCCCCGCCGTCACCGCCGAATCCGGCTCAACACGAACGCCATCGCCCGCCGGGGCCGCCGGCCGCATGTCCCACGGCGTCATCGCCCTGGGCGATCCCCGCCCGGTGGACGTCGACATCGTCATCCCCGTCTACAACGAGCAGCAGGCCCTGGAGGGCTCGGTGCGTGCGCTGTGCGCCTACCTCTATGACACGCAGGGCGCGACCAGCCCGTTCAGCTGGAACGTCGTCATCGCCGACAACGCCAGCACCGACTCGACATGGTCCATCGCCCGCAGCCTCCACGAGCGCTGGCCCCTGCAGGTCCGTGCCCTTCACATCGACCGCAAGGGCCGCGGCTTCGCCCTCAAGGTGTCCTGGCTGTCCTCGCGGGCCCGTGTCGTGGCGTACATGGACGCCGACCTCTCCACGGACATCCGTCACACCGGCCGGCTCGTCCTCCCCCTGCTGCGCGGCGAGGCCGACCTATCCTGCGGATGCCGTCTGGACCCCCGCGCCTCCGTGGTCCGCTCATGGACCCGCGAGACGATCTCCCGGGCCTACAACAGGATGCTGCGCGCGTATCTGGGTGCGCGGTTCCGGGATGCCCAGTGCGGTTTCAAGGCGATGACGCGTGCGGCCGCCGGGGCTTTGCTCCCTCGAATCGAGGACGACGAGTGGTTCTTCGACACGGAGCTGCTGATGAAGGCGCAGCTTATGGGCATGCGTCTCCTGGAGGTTCCCGTGCACTGGATCGAGGACAGGGGAACCACGGTGAACATCCCCGACACGGTCGCCAAGGATCTGAAGGGGATGCGCCGGCTGAAGCGCGAATCCGCCGTCAGGTTCCAGGGCACCAGCGGGGGTGAGGGCACGGGCGAAGTTGGCGACTTGCCCGACGTCCATGCCATGGCCGGAGCGGTTCCCTACGGCCGCTTCAGGGCATCGTCGAACGCGACCACCGCGTCCACGACAATTCGTCATGACCCGTCCTCCCCCGCATCGCCGCTCTCCTGGGGAGAGACCGGGCAGCGGACGCTTCCCGGCTCGCTGATGCTCACCACGGCGCCCACCCACGCAGACCGGCGGGATTCCGCGCCCCGGCCGGATGCCGCATCCGACGCCACGGCTCGCGCGACGGCGGTCGGAGCATGCGACACCACGACGACACCACCACGAACCACCACACCACGAGGCACGGCACCGGAGACCGCAACGTCCGTCGACCTCGTCTCGAAAGGATCACGCCGATGATCCGCTTCCCTCGCCTGACCCCGCAGGACGCCTCCGACCTCCTGCTCTACCGCATGCCGCGCCGCACGAAGCGCGACTGGGGGCTTCTGGCCTTGCTGCTCGCGGCCTCGGCGGTGGTGTTCCTGGTCAACCTCACGGTCTCCGGCTATGCGAACGAGTTCTATTCGGCCGCCGCGCAGGCGGGGTCGATGAACTGGACGGCGTTCCTCTTCGGCTCGCTCGACCCCGGCAACGCCATCACGGTCGACAAGCCGCCGGCCTCCATCTGGGTCATGGCCCTGTCCGTGAGGATTTTCGGCCTGAGCTCCCTCTCCATCCTGCTGCCGCAGGCGCTGATGGGCATCGCCACGACCTGGCTTATCTACGCCACGGTCCGCCGCCACTGGGGAAACGCCACCGGACTCGGCGCGGGGCTCGTGTTCATCCTCACGCCCGTGGCGGCGCTGATGTTCCGCTTCAACAACCCCGATGCGCTGCTCGTTCTGCTCATGACGGGCGCCTCCTACGCGGTGCTGCGCTCCCTCGAGTACCGGCCGACGAGACGCGGCAGCCGTCGCCGCACGTGGTGGATGGTGCTGGCCGGCGTGCTCATCGGCTTCGGATTCCTCACCAAGCAGCTGCAGGTGCTGCTCGTGCTTCCGGGCTTCGCCATGGCCTTCCTCATGGCCTCCCCCACGCGCATCCCCCGCCGGATCGGCGACGGGCTCGCCGCCGTGGCGGCGATGGTCGTCTCCGCCGGATGGTGGGTGCTGCTCACCGTGCTCGTCCCCGCCTCGGACCGCCCATACATCGGCGGCTCTCAGAACGACTCCTTCCTTGAGCTCACCTTCGGCTACAACGGCTTCGGCCGGCTGACCGGCGACGAGGAGGGTTCCGTGGTCGGCGGCACCGGCACCGGCGGCGGCATGTGGGGATCCACCGGCTGGACTCGCCTGTTCGACGGCGAATACGGCACGCAGATCGCCTGGCTGGCCCCGCTCGCCTTCGCGGGCATCGTGCTCGGCCTGGTGGCGGTGGGCCGTGCGGCCCGCACGGATCTGCGCAGGGCGGGAATCGTCGTGTGGGGCGGATGGCTGACGGTCACATGGATCGTCTTCAGCTTCATGGCCGGCATCTTCCACCAGTACTACACGGTGGCTCTCTCCCCGGCGGTGGCTGTCCTCGCGGCCGTCGCCTGCGCCGCGCTCTGGTCCTGCAGACGACGGACATGGGCGAAGATCACCGCACCCATCCTGGTGGCGGTCTCCACGCTGTGGTCGGCGAGCCTCATCGGACGGGCGGACTGGGTGCCGTGGCTGCGCTGGGCCGTGATCATCGTCGGACTGGCCGGCGTCATCACGCTGGCCGCGGCCGGCGTGCTCTCCTCGTCGAGCGCCGCCGTCGCACAGAGCACATCCGCCGAATCCACCGGCGATGAGGACCATGCGGACGACCCCGACGATGAGCTGCAGGGGGGATTCCCCGCGGACGTCCCCGCAGACGCGTCGGCGACGGATTCCCTGCCGGCCATGTCCCCGGTGACGGCCCCTACGGCACTCATGATGACGCCGGTCCCCTCCGCCGCGAACCTTCTGGCGAAGATAGGCGCGACGCTGTCCGTCATGGCGCTGCTCGCGGGCCCCGCGGCCTGGACGGGATACACGGTGTCCACCTCGCATACCGGCTCGATCGTGCTGGCCGGACCGAGCGTCACGTCGTCCTCCTCGCGCTCCTTCGGCGGCGGGCGCGCGAACTTCGGAGGAGGTCAGGGCGGCGGCATGCGGATGCCCGGTGGAACGGGAGGATTCGGAGGCGGCGGAACCGGTCAGGGAGGCGGATTCGGTGGTACGACGGGCGGCATGAGCGGATTCCTGGGCAGCGGGTCGACGAGCTCGACCATCACGACGATGCTGGAATCCTCGGCCGGCTCCTACCGTTGGGCGGCCGCGACCACGGGCTCCCAGACGGCGGCGAAGTACCAGCTCGCGTCGGGGCGCGCGGTGATGGCCATCGGCGGCTTCAACGGCTCCGATCCCTCCCCCACGCTCGCTCAGTTCAAGAAGTACGTGAGGCAGGGGCTCATCCACTACTACATCGCGGGAAGCATCGGCGGGACGCAGCTGGGAGGCTCGGACACCGCCTCGCAGATCTCCTCGTGGGTGGAGGAGAACTTCACCGCACAGACGATCGATGGCGTCACCATCTACAACCTCACCGAGAGGAAGTAGCGGCTACTCGCAGGCGATGCCGTCGCCGTCCCGGTCCAGTTTGCGGCTGTATCCGGGATCGGTGCTGCGCAGAGGCGCCTTGCCGGCGGCTCGCACGGCCGTGCAGTTCCTGTAGTACACGGAGGAGCCCGAGGATGACGTGGCGGTCCCGGATGACGACTTCGCGGTGGCATGGGACGATGCCGTGGATCGCGTGGATGCCGCCGCCGTGGACTTCGCGACGGCGCGCGACGTGGCAGTCGACCTGGATGCGGTCGGCGTCCTCGCGGTGGACGCGGCCGACGACGACGATCCCGAGGACACCGACCCGATCACCCCGCCGCCCGTCGGGACGGTCTGCGTCGGGCAGCCGGACAGCACGCGGGCCATGGCGTCATGCTCGGCCTGCGTCACCCACAGGCCGTATTTGTGCTTGACGCCGATCTGACGCGCGACGTACTGGCAGCGGAAGGATGCGTTCGACGGCAGCCAGGTCGCGGCGTCGCCGTCACCCTTCTGCTCGTTGGCCGGCCCGTCGACGGCGAGGAGATTGTAGGGGTCGTTGGCGAAATCCTCGCGCACGGAGGAGCTCAGCTTCTGAGCGCCCGTCTGCCAGGCGTCGGACAGCGCCACGACATGGTCGATCTGCACGGCGGTGGAGGTCCCCTCTCCGCGCACGAAGCCGATGCGCGTGCCCGTGTAGGGGTCATTGAGCGTTCCGGTGGCCACGACGCAGTCATGGGTACCGGATTTGTAGGTCTTGCCCGTCAGGTCGCGGTTGAGGATGTCGTTGCGGGTGTCGCAGCCGTTGTGGTCGACGTCCGCCCACGCGGTGCCGAACTGCGAGCGCGAATAACCTGTTTTGGGCGCACGGCCCTTGATGGCGAGGGCGGCGAGCACCGTGGTGGCCAGAGTGCCCTTCGAGGATGATGAGCCCGACGTCCTGGACTTCGCGGCCGAGGACGACGAGGAAGCCGATGCCGAGGCGTGGGAGGCCGGGGACGATGCGGAGGTCGGGGACGACGAGGAAGCCGATGCCGAGGACGCCGAGGCTGACGTCGAGGCCGTCGACCCCTGCGAGGACTCTGACCCGCCACACGCCGCGGCGGTGCCCAGCATGGCCATCGCAAGAACGGCGGCCAGACCCGCTCGGCCCCATGCCCATATCCGACGACGACGGACGGATGACGCGTTCCTGCGCATGGCGCTCCCCCTTCTCGCGTCCACTGGACGCACGCCGCTGGGGTCTCCGCGCCTCTGCGGCCATCCGAATCCAGGAACGGACACGGACTACGACGGAATCCTACGCCGCATCAGGGAGCCTGCGAAGCCTTCGGCAACGGGAGACGCCCACCCCCTTCTGGCGTCTGCCCTTCAGACATCCGCACCCCTTCGGACGCGTCAGGCCTCCGGCGGCACCATCTCGACCGTGGCGCCCCTTCTGCCGTCCGGCCAAAGAAGACGCCCCAGATGCTTGAGTGAGCGGAACACCACGGAGCGGTCCTCGACGATGACGCCGGGGATGCGCATTCCGAGGGTGATCTCGAAGCGCTGGACGTCCCCTAGATCACGCAGCCACACCGAAAGGATGACGTTCGCGGGCCCCAGGGCCGCCGCCGCCATGCGCACCTCGTCAAGGGCGGCGAACATGCCCTGCATCCTCGCCAGCTGAGTGGCCGGGACCCGGAGGAAGTACCAGGCCAGCACAGGCCACGGCGTATAGGGCCGGGCGACGTCGGTGCGGAGCACGAGACGACCATCGGCCTCGAGCCGGGGAAGAAGACGCCGGAGCCGTCGGACGGGTATCCCGCATGCCTCGGACAGCTTCGACAAGGGCATCCGCCCGTCGTGGTTGAGCCGCGCGAGAAGCGCGATGAGACCGCTGTCCTCGGCGACGTCCGCGAAGGATGACGGGCCCTCGGGCACTTCGACGAGTCCGCGTATCAGATCCGCCTGGCGGGAGGTCAGCGCGCGCATGCGCCACAGATGCGCATCGACGAGTATTCCGGACAGCACATGGGTATGCGACGCCGTCACCTCCGGATAGTCGCGGAACCCGTCCGTCAGCCAGTCGCCGAGGTCGGACAGCGACCGGAATCCCACGGTGACGAGCATCTCGCGCCCTCCCGCGGTCAGGTCGATCGAGGCCACGGCGCGCTCGGTGGACAGCCGTCGTCCCAGGTCGAGGATGTCACGCGGGGCGCAGCGGATCTCCACGAGCGCGATGCTGGGATGCAGAGCCGGGCCGGGGATCCCCGTCACATAGGCGATGCCGGATTCCGACAGCCTGTCCCAGCGCCGCGACAGCGTGCTCTCCGACGTTTCGAGGATGGGGGCCAGTTCGCTCCAGGACGCCCGCGGGTGAATCTGCAGGGCGTCGATTATTTTGCAATCCATCTCATCAAGGGCATTCTCTTGCATCATTTTCGATGATATTGCATTTCTCTTGCAGAATCCTCCGGATGAAAAATCCATGAAACACGAGAATCCATAGCGTCGTCGCTGGTTCCGTTCCGGCGCCCGCCGGAACGGACGCACCGCGGTCGTCAGATCGAGAAAGGACCCGTTCCATGGACTTCCGACGCGAATCCGCATCCCTCACGCCTACGCTCGTCGCTCTGCGGCATCGTCTCCACGCCCATCCCGAGCTGGCGCTCGACCTGCCCTGGACGCAGCGCGAAGTCCTCAGGGCGCTGGACGGTCTCGGCCTCGAGATCGCCACGGGAAGCTCCTGCAGCTCCATCACCGCCGTCCTGCGGGGCGGGCATCCGGGGCCGCTGGTCCTGCTGCGCGGCGACATGGACGGTCTGCCCGGAACCGAGGAGTCCGGTCTGCCGTTCGCCGCGCCCCCCGGCACGATGCACGCCTGCGGGCACGACCTGCACACGGCCGGTCTGGTCGGCGCCGCCATGCTGCTGGCCGCGCACCGCGAGGAGATGCACGGGGACGTCGAGTTCATGTTCCAGCCCGGCGAGGAGGCCGGATCCGGCGCGAAGACGATGATCGCGGAGGGGGTGCTCGAGGCCGCGGGACGGACACCCGACGCCGCCTATGCGATCCATGTCATCCCCGGTCCGCGGGGAGCGATCCTCTCCCGCCCAGGTGCTGTGCTCGCCGGATCCAACGACCTTCACGTCACCATGCACGGCCGAGGCGGTCACGGGTCGAGCCCCTTCGCCGCCATCGACCCCGTCCCGGCGCTCATCGACCTCGCCCAGGCCATCCCCGTGATGATCACCCGCCGCTTCAGCGTCTTCGATCCGGTCGTGGCCTCGATAACGCAGCTCGGCGCCGGCACGGCCATCAACGTCATTCCCGCCCAGGCGAGTCTGGGCGCCACGGTGCGAACGGTGTCACCGACGATGCCGGAACGCTTCGGGGACGAGGTGCGCCGCCTCGCCGACGGCATCGCCTCGGCGCACGGGTGCACCGCCGACGTGGATTTCAGCGTGCTGTACCCGGTCACGGCCAACGACCCGACGGAATACGCCGCCGCCATGTCCACGCTGCGCGCGACCTTCGGCGCGTCGCGCGTCATCAGGCTGAAGGACCCGCTGATGGGGTCGGAGGACTTCTCCTGCATCCTGGACAGAGTGCCCGGCGCCTTCATCCTTCTGGCCTCCACGCCGAAGGGAGTCGACCCGATGACGGCCGTGAACCATTCCCCGCGCGCGCGTTTCGACGACGCCGTGCTCGGCGACCAGGCCGCGGCCCTCGCGACGCTCGTCTGGGCCCGACAGACCCGCGGGACGGAAACGGATGGACGCGGGCCGACCCCGGGCGCCGCCGGGCCCGCCATGGCCGACGCGGACGACGTCGGCGTCGACATCGAGAAGCTAGCCCACGACGCAGGAGAAGACTCCAGATGACCATGCCATCGCCCATGCCGGATGCCGCCAAGGAATCCGCCAACGCCGCGGATGCGGACGCCCTGCGCCACACGGCGCCCACGGCGCCCACGGCGCCGGCGAGCACCGGCACGACGTCCACGCCGTCCCCCGTCACGCCCTTCGGACCGACGCTCGCCGCACTGATGACCATCGAGCTGTCCAGCGGCGTTCTGCAGGTGTACTTCACCCCGCTCTACTCGCAGCTCGCCGCCGCCTTCCACGTCGGCGTCGACCGACTGTCCCTCGCCCTGACGGCGTTCACCCTCACCTCGGTGGTCCTCACGCCTCTGTTCTCCCGTCTCGGCGACGTGTACGGCCATCTGCGCATCCTGCGCATCCAGACAGCCGTCGTCGCCCTCGGCAGCGTGCTCGTGGCCGCGGCGCCGACGTTCTGGGTGCTCGTCGTAGGCCGCGTGCTGCAGGGCGCCTTCGCCGCCTTCCTGCCGCTGATGTTCGGCCTCATCCGCACCCATTTCAGCAGGGACCGCCTGCGCAGGGGCGTCGCCTATCTGACGACGATCCTGCTGTTCGGCGTGGTGTTCGGCCTGCTTCTGGCGAGCGTCCTGCTCAAGGTCTCCTCGCAGGGGATGCGCCTGGTGCTGTGGATCCCCGCCGTCGGCTTCCTCATCGGACTGGCGCTTCTCACGCGGATGAGGCTCGGCGACCATCGCCGCCCCGCAGGCCTTTCGGTGGATTGGCCCGGCGTGCTGCTCCTGGGCTTCGGCCTTGCGGCTCTGCTCGCCGGCATCGACGAGGGCGCGACCTGGGGCTGGTCGAGCGCGGCGACGCTGTCCTGCCTGATCGGCGGGATCCTGCTCGTGGCCGTGTGGGCCGTCATCGAGTCGCGCGTGCAGTCCCCGATGATCCATCTGCCCGACCTGCTTCGCCCGAGGCTGCTGCCGGTGTATCTCATCGGCTTCATCGTGTACTTCTCGTCCATCGGCACCCAGGTGGCCGGCTCGACGTTCCTCGCCCTCGACCCCGAGAAGTACGGCTACGGGCTGGGCCTGACGGCGTCGCAGATCAGCCTCGTGTCGCTTCCCACGCTGGTGATGACGATGATCGCCGTGTCGCTGACGCCGCGCATCGGCATGCACTGGGGGTACCGCTGCGCGATCCTCGTCGGGGCCGCCTGCAACCTGGTGGGCTTCGCGGGTCTGCTCGTGCTGCATGCGAGCCTCGTCGGATACGTGGCGTCCATGCTGGTCGCGGGTCTCGGCCTCGGCTTCGTGGAGGCGTCGACGCGCACGGTGGTGGTCTCGGAGATCGGCGGCGACGAGGTGTCCACGGGCTCCGGCATCTACGAGATGGCGATCTCCGTGGGTGGCGCCTTCGGCTCGGCGACGATCAGTGCCATCCTCTCCTCGCATACCGGCTCCTCCGGCGTCGTGGGTCTGGGCGGGTTCACATGGATGTGGGCGGTGTGCTCGGCCCTCGGCATCATCTCGACCTCTGCGGGCGTGTTCTCGGTGGTGCGGTTCGGACGCGGGACCGACGTCACCGGCTGAGGACCGTCGAGACCGCGGCCTCCCGACCGGGGGTTGACAGGGGTTGCCGGGGTTGCCGGGGTGCGGCCGCAATGGGCCATCCTCCAGTCCCGCCGCGGCACGGCAGCGCGACGTCCATGACATGATGAAG
>NZ_CAUTOG010000028.1:0-20670 GCF_963540075.1 uncultured Bifidobacterium sp. | reverse complement strand
GGGATGTTGTAATCTCTCTGTGAGAACGTATGCAGGGCTTCCTCGTACCCGCGAAGGTGGCGGGTACGCGTCGCGCCCGGAGGCATAGCGGTTCTTGCAGCACTATCCGTCAAAGGGAGTCAGATAATGACCGAAATCAGCGCACCGAAGTCGTCCGTCACCTCCGACGAGTTCACCGATGAGATTCGTGAGCAGCTCAGGTACACGCAGGGCGTGACGCCGGAGCAGGCGACGGCGGCCGACGTCTATGTCGCCACCGCCGCGGCCGTTCGCCGCCATCTCGTCGATTCCTGGATGACCACCCAGAAGGACATGGTCAACGGAGGCACCAGGGCGGTCGGCTATCTCAGCGCCGAGTTCCTCATGGGCAAGCAGCTGTCCAACGCGCTGCTCAACGCGGGCCTGACCGAGCAGTTCGACGGCGCCGTCAGAAGCCTCGGCTTCGAGCCCCAGCAGGTCGTCGACGCCGAATACGAGCCCGGTCTCGGCAACGGCGGCTTGGGCCGCCTCGCCGCCTGCTACATCGACTCCCTGGCGTCGCTCGGCGTTCCGGCCTTCGGATACGGCATCCAGTACCGCTATGGCATCTTCAAGCAGAAGTTCGACGCGCAGGGCCGTCAGGTGGAGACCTCCGACTACTGGCTTGCCAACGAGGAGCCCTGGGGTCATATCGACTACAACCGTGACCAGCGGGTGAGCTTCGGCGGCGAGGTCGTCGAGGAGGACGGTCGCCGCGCGTGGAAGCCGGCCTGGGCAGTGCGCGCGGTCCCCGTGGACTACATGGTCCCCGGATACACCTCCGGCCGCGTCAACACGCTGCGTCTGTGGACCGCGAAGAGCTATGACGAGTTCGATCTGCTCACCTTCAACAAGTCCGACTATCTTGACGCCGTCAAGCCGCAGGTCAAGGCCGAGGACATCTCGAAGATTCTTTACCCGGAGGACTCCACCCCGCAGGGCAAGGCGCTGCGCCTCGAGCAGCAGTACTTCTTCGTCGCGGCGTCCATTCACGACGCCATCCGCGTGTTCTACCCGGGCCAGAAGAATCCTGACCTGACCACGTTCCCGAACAAGATCGTCTTCCAGCTCAACGACACGCATCCCGTGATCGGCATCGCCGAGCTCATGCGCGTGCTCATCGACGAGTATGGATACGACTGGGAGACCGCCTGGGACATCACCCACCGGACCTTCAACTACACCTGCCACACCCTGCTTCCCGAGGCTCTCGAGGTCTGGCCCGCCAAGCTCATCGGCGAGCTGCTTCCGCGTCATCTGGAGATCATCCGCAGGATCAACGACCAGTTCGTGGCGGAGCTCGAGGGCAAGGGCGTCTCCGCCGAGCAAATCGAGCGAATGCGCATCTACACCGATGACGAGGAGCCCTCGGTGCGCATGGCCTACCTGGCCTCCTACGCCGGCTCCTACGTGAATGGCGTCGCCGAGCTGCACTCCGAACTGCTCAAGGACGTCACCCTCAAGGACTTCTCCGACGTGTACCCGCAGAAGTTCGCGAACGTGACCAACGGCGTCACCCCGCGGCGTTTCATTCGCCTCGCCAATCCGCGCATGTCCGCCCTCATCACCGAGGGCCTCGGCACGGACCGCTGGCTGTCCGATCTCGAGCTGCTCAAGGGCCTGGTCCCGCTGGCCGATGACGAGGAGTTCGTGAAGAGGTTCGCGGAGGTCAAGAAGGCCAACAAGCGCGCCTTCGTGCCCTTCGCGAAGAGCCACTACGGCGTCGACCTCGATCCTGACACCATGTTCAACAGCATGATCAAGCGCCTGCACGAGTACAAGCGCCAGAGCCTGAAGATCCTGTCGATCATCTCGACCTACGCGGACATCAAGAGCGGCAAGGTCGACGCGGATGACGTGCTTGCGCGCACCGTCTTCTTCGGCGCCAAGTCGGCGCCCGGGTACGCGATGGCGAAGCTCACCATCCGCCTCATCAACAACGTCGCTCGCGTCGTGAACAACGATCCGGACGTCAAGGGCAAGCTCGCCGTCCACATGCTGCCGAACTACAACATCGAGATGGCTGAGAACCTCATCCCCGCCACGGACCTCGACGAGCAGATCTCGCAGGCCGGCAAGGAGGCCTCCGGAACGGGCAACATGAAGTTCGCCCTCAACGGCGCTCTCACCGTCGGAACGCTGGACGGCGCGAACGTCGAGATTCGTGAGAGGGTCGGCGCGGAGAACTTCTTCCTCTTCGGCATGACCGTCGATGAGGTGGACAAGCTGTACGCCGAGGGCTACGACCATGGTGGCTCCCGGAAGTACTACGAGGCCGATCCGAGGCTCAGGCAGGCCGTGGACATGGTCGCCGACGGGACCTTCTCCGACGGTGACAAGGACGTCTACAAGGATCTGGTCAACGACTGGCTGACCCATGACTACTTCATGACGATGGCCGACTTCGGTGCGTACATGGACATTCAGTCGCAGATCGAGGACACCTATCGCCAGCCGCTGACGTGGGCCCGGATGGCGGTGCTCAACGTGGCCAACTCCGGCTACTTCAGCTCCGACCGCTCCATTCAGGACTACCTCGACCGCATCTGGCACACCGCGCCTCTCGCGGCCTGAGCCGGCTTCCGATTCGGGGATGACGCGGGATCCTTCCAGCATCGCCCCCGGATTCGAGCCGTGAATGGGGATGACCCTCATCAGGAGGAGGTCCGTGCGGACTACCGCGCGGACCTCCTCCTGTCTTCCCTGTGGTGCTGCGGTGGGACGTTCCAGGACCCGTGCGGAGGTCCGGTGTGCTCCCGCCGTCTCTCTCGTTCTTGCGTCCCGTGGGATGTCTCATCCGATGCGCGATCGCGCGGAGCCCCCTCAAGGCGTCCTTGCCTTGTCGGGGCCGCAGCCTGAAGCCCGTTGCCGATGGCCGCGGAAGGCCTGACGCACAAGGCGGACGGTACCGTGCCGGTACCGTCCGCCGGAACATCAGCCGATTGCTCTACCGGTCGGCGTCGGCCTTTGCGTCGTCGGAATCCGCGTCCGATTTGCCCTCGTCCTTCGACAGCCCCAGATCCACCGGGGAGGAGCTGTTCTCCCACGGCTCCTCCCACGGGTCGTAGTCAGGGTTGCGCTGCTTGTACACGTACAGCCCCACGACGCCGGCGAGGAGGGTGCCGAACAGCAGAGCGAAGAACTTCCAGCCATTAGAAGACTTGTTCTCCATGACGAATCCTTTCCAGACGGGCTCCACCGGTCTGTCCGCTCAGACCGGCACCCTTCCCATCGTAATTGCCCGAATGTGATGATTGAGTGCATGGATTCGTCCTTCCTCCTCCGCTGGCGGAAGGTGTGGACGGCTAGAGTGGAGGACATGCCAAGAACCGACCGTCGCAGCATTCACGCCGCCTGGGCCTCCGGGGATCCCGTGATCGTCTGGGCGATCATCCTTCTGTGCTCCCTGGTCTGGCTTGGGGAGACGCTGCTCAGATATCTCCTCCCCTCGCTCTATTCCACGCTGATGATGGAGGGGATGTTCATCCCCGCGTTGGCGGTGACAAGGCCATGGACATGGCTGACGGCCCTTTTTCTTCACGCCCCGACCGTTCTCCACGTCCTGTTCAACATGTTGACGCTCTGGATGGTGGGCCCGGTTCTCGAGAGGATGCTCGGGCACTGGCGGTTTCTGGGCGTATACCTCGTCTGCGGACTTGGAGGGGCCGTGGGCATGATCGTCTGGGCGCGGATTACCGGCGACTGGCTGGTGGCCGCCTATGGCGCATCCGGAGCGATTTTCGGCCTGTTCGGGGTTCTGCTCGTCGTCTACCGACGGATCGGGGAGGACATCCGTTCGCTGCTTGTCTGGATCGCCATCAACATCGCCATGCCCTTCGTCATCTCCGACGTCGCGTGGCAGGCCCACGTCGGGGGGCTCGTCACGGGCGTGCTTCTCTCGTGGCTGCTCGCCGGGGGGCTTCCGCTGCTGAAAACCCGATCCCTGGCGCTGCGTACGGGAGTCTTCGGAACGGCTGTGGTCCTGGTGCTTCTGGCCGGAGCCGTTGCGTGCCTGAGGTTCTAGACGGTGCCGATGGCGACGCGGGTCCCATGCCAGGGCAGGGGACGACGAACGCCAGATGAACGGCGGCCAAATACTCTGCGCGTAGTTTTCCACTGTTGTGGACAAGATGGTGGATAATCTGGGGAAGCGCTGCGAACAGCTGGGGATGACGCGGTCAATAAGATTCCAAAGAAGTCAAGAATCCTTGGATTTCCAAGGATTCTCTGTGGGATTACCACCCGACGCATAGGGGTCGGAGTTATCCACATTTTCTGTTCGTCGAGGACCGCCCAGACATGATCCCTCCTCAAAGGCCGATCGCCTGCGCAGATGATCGGCCTCTGAGAATGGGGTGCGTAAACCGCATGCGGCCGTATAAATTCCATTGCCGCAACCCCGCCATCGGGTGGAATCGAGGACGACGATGGGCCCGGACCGGCCATGGCCGGTCCGGGCCCATCGTCGTCGATAAGGGCTAACGCCACCACATGGTCATGATGAAGCCGACCATGATGATTCCGAAGGCGATGGCGAGGTTCCAGGCGCCGATGTTCGGGATGGGATAGCTGCTGTTGAGGTAGTAGACCACGGCCCAGATGAGGCCGATGATCATCAGTGCGCAGAACAGTGGAACGAACCAGGAGGGATTGGCGCGCGTCCCCTTGATGGTCTCCTCGACGCGTTTGGTGTTCTCGGCCTGACGCTGCATCATGCGCCGCATCTGGGGCGTGAGCTCGTTCTTGTCCACGGTCGCGTTGAGAACGGCCTGGACCTTGTCCATCGGGATGCCGGCATCGTCGTCGTCCTCATCCGCCGACTCCTCGGAGTCCTCCTCGTCGGCGGCGAAACTCACGTCCGTCTCATCCTCTTCCGTCGGGGTTTCGGCCTTGGTTTCCGTTGACGCCGGGAGGTCCGTGGCCTCCACGGCCGCGTCGTCCTCGGCGGTCGTGCCGGTGGGGTCTTCTTCGGACTGATTATCGTCAGCCATGGGCTTGGTCTCCGTTCGCTAGGCTATCAGTCATAATAGTGGTTGGGCTCGAAAGCGGCGAATGCGGTGAAGGACGGCACATGGCGGCGAAAAGGACCGGGCGGCATGGCGCCAGACGGTCGTGGATCGGCGGAATGGCGGTCTTCATGGTCGTGGCCATGACCGGTTTCCTCGTCGTCGCCAATATCCGGGTCAACAGCACGGCGACCGTGACGTCCGACACGGGAGAGATGGTCGCGCAGCGCGTCGAACGCGTTACCCAGCTTCGTAGGGAGGTCAACTCCCTGAGCTCCGAGATCAACACGCTGAATTCCTATACGGGAGCCGGATCGACATCCGAATCGGCCTCCGCGGAGGACGCAGGGTCGGGAACCATGCTTCCCGCGGTCAAAGGGCCGGGCGTGACGGTCACCCTGGATGATTCGCCTCTGTGGGAGAACATCGTGGGGGACTCCGGGTCGAGCGCGACGATCAACGACTATGTGGTGCATCAGCAGGATGTGGAGGCCGTCGTCAATGCCCTCTGGAAGGGGGGCGCGGAGGCCATGATGATCGAGGACCAGCGCGTGCTTTTCAATTCGGCGGTCATATGCAAGGGGAATGTCCTTATGCTCCAGGGCAAGCAGTACTCCCCGCCGTATACCATCTCGGCGATCGGACCGACGGGCGCCATGATCTCGGCCCTCGACACATCCGAGGCCGTCACCACCTACAAGGAGTACGTGGCCGCTCTGGGACTGGGATGGAGCGTGCAGACGAAGACATCGCTCAAGTTCCCCGAATCGGCGGTTCTGCTCCAGGCCCTCAAGTATGCGTCCGTGGAGGACGACCAGTCCTCGGAGCGAAAGTCCGGTGAATGATGAGGCATGCATCCGTATCCTCGCGCAGGTCGCCCAGCGATGGGAATCCATCCTGCCGGCGTCGGCAGGACCTGCTTTACACGATCATGGGGGTCATCGGAGAGCTGCTCCTGACCATGGCGGTCGTCTGCGCTCTGTACGTTGTATGGCAGCTGTGGTGGACCGGCGTGGAGTCCGGCCGTGCGCAGGAACAGACGCGTCAGTCCGCATCATGGTCCGCTCCCTCATCCTCCGCGGGCACGACCGTCGCCAAGGCGCAGAAGGGCGACCCTCCCGTGCAGCCGGCCTCGGCGACCACGGACGAGCTTATCGCCGAGGTCTACATCCCCCGGTTCGGAAGCTCATGGTCGCGCACCATCGTCCAGGGCACGGGGCTCGAACAGCTGGCTCGTCATGGGCTCGGGCATTATACGACCTCGCAGATGCCCGGGCAGGTGGGCAACTTCGCGATTGCCGGCCATCGCAGCGGATACGGGCAGCCTTTGGGGGACATCGACAAGCTGCGCAGCGGGGATTCGATCATCATCCGCACCAAGGACTACTGGTACGTGTACACCTACACATCCCATGAAATCGTCCTGCCCACCGAGGTGCGGGTCATCTCCTCGAATCCGCAGAATCCCGCTGCGAAGGCCACCAAGCGGCTTATCACGATGACCACATGCACGCCGAAGTACGTGTATGCCCACGCGCCCTATCGCTGGATCGCCTACGGAGAGCTGAAGTACTGGGCCAGGGTGTCCGACGGGATTCCCAAGGAGCTTGCATCCACTGACTCGTCGGGCAAGGTGAGTTTCGTGTCGTCGTCCGCCGGATCCTCGGTTCTGTATTCCATGCCGTCCCTGGATCGCCTGGTTGCCGTGGCGCTCGTCCTCTATGCCGTTCTGGCGGCGTCCGCCGCGGTTGCCTGGCGGTGGCCGGCGCTCCGCTCCGCTCGCGACGGGCGATCCCCTCGAGGGACGGGACCGTATGGATGGCTGCTGAGGATGCAGCCCGGCGTCCTTCCCATACGCATCCTCCTTGTCGCCCTGCTTGTGGTGGCCGGCGTCGCCGCCCTGTTCGAGTGGGCGTTCCCCTGGGCCGCGTCCTCGATTCCGTATCTGCAGAGCATGTCGAACTATGTGACGGTATAGGAACGAGGCCGTTCGTCCTCAGGCGCCGGCCTGCCCAAGCAGTCGCCGTGAGCCGGGCCATGGGTCGTGGGTCCGCGCCCGGCCTGCGGCGCGAGGCGGTTCCGGCTAGGATGGTTCGGTGAGTCCGGCCTCGCATCATAGGACGGCGGAAGGAGACGACTGTGACGCAGAGCGCCCGTATCCTCGTTATCGACAACTACGATTCGTTCGTCTACACCATCGTCGGATATCTCAGAACCCTGGGGGCAGGCGTCGACGTGGTGCGCAACGATGCCATCGATCCGGCGGATCCGCACGTCCTTGACGACTGTGACGGAGTCCTGATCTCCCCCGGTCCGGGGACCCCTTCGGAATCGGGATCGAGCGAGGACGTCATCCGCCTGTGCGGCAGGCTCCGCCTTCCTCTTCTGGGCATCTGTCTGGGGCTTCAGGCCATCGCCGAGGTCTATGGGGCCACCGTCGGACATGCCCCGACCATCATGCATGGCAAGACCAGCCTCGTCGAGCATGTCGATGACGAGATCTTCGCAGGGGTGGCCAACCCCATGAGGGCCACGCGTTACCATTCGCTCGCCGTGGATCCCGCTTCGGTTCCCGATGATCTTGTGGTGACGGCATGGACGAAGGACGACCGCACCATTCAGGCCATCCGCCATCGCGACCTGCCGCTGTACGCCGTGCAGTTCCATCCCGAGTCGGTGATGACCGAGGACGGATACCGTCTTCTGGCCAACTGGCTCGCCCTGTGCGGGCAGTCGGGAGCCGTCGAGAGGTCACTGGGCAGGCAGCCCAAGGTGATGGCCTGAACATCGTGCCCCTTCGGTCCGGAACGGGCACGATGTTCAGAAGGATGCGGAAAATCCGGGACGTCGACCGTGAACGCGCGTGGTCGACGTCCCCCTCGTTCATTGGTTGTTTATTGGTTGCCGGTCGACTGCGATGAGTCCGTCGCGCTCTGGAGAGTGAGGGTGACGGTGCCGCCTTTGTCGATCGTGCTGCCGGCGGCGGGGGACATGCTGGTGACGATGTCATTATCGGCAGGGGTCGCGGATCCGCTTGTCGTCACGGTGAGTCCGGCGTTCTCGAGAATCTGCTTGGCGTCGGCGTAGGTGGTGGTTCCCAGGGTGATGCCTGAGGGCACCGTCGTCGTCGCGCTCTGGAGAGTGAGGGTGACGGTGCCGCCTTTGTCGATCGTGCTGCCGGCGGCGGGGGACATGCTGGTGACGATGTCGCTGTTGGAGGATTTTGTGGATCCCGTCGTTGTCACGGTGAGTCCGGCGCTTTCAAGGAGGCTTTTCGCCTCGGCGTAGGTGGTGGTTCCCAGGGTGATGCCTGAGGGCACCGTCACCTGCTCCTTGCCCTGGGATACGTAGACGGTGATCGTGCTCCCCTGTTCCACGGATGTCCCCGATGTCGGGTCGGTGCGCGTCACGCTGCCCTTCGCCACGGAATCCGAGTACTCCTGCTCGACGTTGGTGCTGAAGCCGATGTCGTTCAGCGTGCTGAGAACCGAGGCCTTCGTCTCACCCACCAGATTCTCCGGCACGCTGGTCATGCCCGAGGAGACGTACAGCAGAATCGTCGAACCCTGCCGGGCATAGGACCCGGCATCCGGGTCGGTGCGGGTGACGTGGTCCTTCTCCACTGTCGCGCTGTCCTCCGTCTGGGTGCTTGAGCCGACCATGAATCCCGCGGCCTTCAGCGTCTGCCGCGCCTCGTCCTGCGTTTCACCGACCACCGAGGGCACCTTCACCGACTTCGGACCTGAGGAGAACCAGACGGTGACGGTCGACCCCTTCTTGACCGTGGAGCCGCCCTTGGGGTTCTGCCGCAGGAAGGTGCCCTTGGCCTCGGTGCTGCTGGACTCCAGCTTCACCTTCGCGGTCAGGCCCAGAGCCTTGAGCCTCGCCTTGGCGGCGTCCTGCGTGGTCGCCGTCGTGAAGGTGGGAACGGTCACGGTGTCGCTTTTCCCGCCGATGACGCCGGTGGCCGCGAGCACGCCGATGATCGCCGCGAGGATGAGGACGCCGGCGACGACGGATGCGATGATGATGCGTTTGCGCCGTTTGGTCCTTGTGGCCTGTTCTCGGGCCCCGACTCTGGAATGGTTCTCCTCGGATTCCGGCGTTGCCACGGAGGAGAACTCGTCGCCGAAGGGGCTGAAGGCCTGCGTCGCGGTCGTTTCGCCGCTTGTCATGGCCTCGGTGGCGGCCGTGTTCTGTTCCGCCTCACGACGCTCCTTGAGGGATGCGAGATCCGTCAGGGGGTTGAAGGCGGCCGCCGTGGGGACACCGCCGTTCATGAAGGTATAGATGTCGTTTCGGAACTCCGTGGCCGTGGCGTAGCGGTTCTGCCGGTCCTTGGCCATGGCCTTCGCGCAGATCTGATCCCACATGCGCGGCAGCCCCGGCACGGTGGAGCTTGGCGGCGTGGCGACCTCGGAGACATGCTGATAGGCGATGGCGACCGCCGAATCACCGGTGAAGGGAGGCCTGCCGGTGAGCATCTCGTACAGCACGCAGCCCGCGGAATACAGATCCGAGCGCATATCCACGGTTTCGCCCCGCGCCTGCTCGGGGGACAGGTACTGCGCCGTGCCGACGACGCCCTGCGATTGCGTCATGGTCGCGGCGGAGTCGTCGAGCGCCCGCGCGATGCCGAAGTCCATGACCTTGACGATGCCCTGGTCGGAGATCATGATGTTCCCCGGCTTGATGTCACGATGGATGATGCCCATCCGGTGGGAGTACTCGAGGGCGTTGAGCACGCCGATCATCACCTGGGCGGCGTCCCGCTGGCTCAGAGCCCCGTTCGCATGGATGATGTCGCGCAGGGTCTGTCCCTTCACGTACTCCATCACCAGATAGGGCAGGCGCTCGCCGTGGCCGTTCTCGTCGACCACGTTCTCCTCGCCGGAGTCGTAGATGTTGACGATGTTGGGGTTGTTCATCTGCGCGACCGAATGGGCCTCACGGCGGAACCTGGAGAGGAAGATCTCGTCGTTGGCCAGGTCGGACCGCATGATCTTCACGGCCACCGTGCGCCCCAGACGGGTGTCGGTGGCCTGCCTGACCTCCGCCATGCCGCCTCTGCCGATCAGTTCACCGAGCTGGTAGCGCCCATTGGACAATGACGAAGGCATGATGGTGCTCATTGCTGTTCCTTCCCGTCGGTCTGGTTGCGGAGGATGCGTCCGAGACGACGATGCTCCGCGTGGACGACCGACGACGAGGACGACGACTGGTCGCCGTCCTGTGTCGCGGAGGTCAGAGGATGGCTGAGGAGCTCGCCTTCGTGGGGCGAACTGCTGACGCGACGGGGTGGTCTGCGGCCGGAATCCACCGTCGTGGTCTGCTCGGTGAGCCGGGTCTGCTCGTCGAGCAGACGACGCTCGATCCGTGCAAGCGTTCGTGAAACCACCAGCGCATCCCTCGGACGGTCCCGTGGATCCTTGGCGAGCATGGACATGATGAAGAGGTTCAGCTCAAGATCGACGCCGTCCGGCAGGGGCGGCACCGGATCATTGACCTGTGCCGCGGCGATGTCGACCGGGGTGGTCCCGGTGAACGGTCTGTGTCCGCACAGCCCCTCGTAGGCCACGACCCCCAGCGAGTAGATGTCGGACTGGGGGGTCGCGTGCCTGCCCTGCGCCTGTTCGGGCGAGATGTACTGCGCCGTTCCGACCACCATGCCGTCCTGCGTGATCTGCTCCTGGTTGGTGGAGTAGGAGACGCCGAAATCCGTGATCTTGACCTCGCCGTCGTCCGCCACCATGATGTTCGCGGGTTTGACATCCCGGTGGATGACTCCGTGCGAATGCGCGACGAAAAGTCCACGGGCGGTCTGGATGAGGATGGGAAGAAGAACGGTGGGGTCCATCCCCCCCTGCTCGCGGTAGATGTCCGCAAGGGATTTGCTGGGCACGTACTCCATGATGAGGAATCCGATGCCGTTGTGTTCGTAGTACTCGAAGAGCGCCGCGATGTTCGGATGGGCGAGATTGGCCGAGTTATGGGCTTCGGCGCGAAGACGGCGGAGCTTGGCCTCCACGTCGCCGGCATCGCCGCGAAGGGCCTTGATCGCCACGGGGCGTGCGAGCTGGATGTCATATCCCTTCCAGACCTCGCCCATCCCTCCCTGCGCCAGACGATGATCCAGGCGGTAGCGGCGATGGATGAGCTGACCCTCCATAAGCCTCATTCCTTCATCGCCTCCTCAAGCATCTGCTTCATGATCGGAGTGGTCACCTTGTAGGACAGCTCGTTGGCGTCATGAACGACGAGGGCGATGGCGATTTTGGCGTCATTCGCGGGGGCGAAGGCCATCATCCAGGCGTCGGTGGATTCGCCGTCGGTTCCGGTCTGCGAGGTTCCCGTCTTCGCCGCCACCTTCACCCCGTCGATGGACAGTCCCGTGAGCTCCTTGGAGACGACGGCCTCCATCATCGTCGTGAGCTTGTCCGCGGTCTTCGAGCTGAAGGCCTGCGACTTCAGCGTCGCCGTGGTCTGGGAAAGCACCGACAGGTCGCTGGATCTGACGCAGTCCACCAACGTGGGCTCCATGAGCTTGCCGCCGTTGGCGATTGCGGCCGCGACCATCGCGTTCTGGAGCGGGGTCTCCAGGGTGTCTCCCTGGCCGATCGAGGCGAGGGCCACTTTGTCGGAGGAGACCCCCGTGGGGAACGATGAGGCGACGGCCTTCATCGGCAGACCCGTGGAGGCCGATCCGTCAAGGGTGATCGAGGTCCCGAATCCGAGCTTCTTGGCCTGTTCGGCAATGACGTCGTCCCCAAGCGCCGTTCCGAGCTGGGCGAAGGCGGTGTTGGAGGAGTACGCCAGAGCGTCCTCGAAGGTGATTTTCCCATTGGTCCCGTTCGCCGCCGTGCCGACGTTGGTCAGCTCGGTCATGGTTCCCGGAAGGGTGTAGCTGGCGCCGGCGGGGATCTCCGTGTCGACGTCGTACTTGCCTGATTCGAGGGCCGCGGCCGCGACGACCGTTTTGAACGTCGATCCCGGAGGATAGAGCTCCGACGTCGCCCTGTTGAGCATGGGATTGGAGGAATCCGACGTGAGCTTCGCATAGGCTTTGTTCACGGCCGTGGCGTCATGGGACGCCAGCGTGTTCGGATCGTAGCTTGGCGTGCTCACCATCGCCAGAATGCGTCCCGTGCTCGGTTCGATGGCCACGAGGGAGGCGTCCTTCCCCTTGAGCAGCGAATACGCGAGCGTCTGGAGCTTCGTGTCGATGGATGTCTCGATCGAGGCGCCCGTGTTCTCGGTTCCTGAGAAGAGGGACTTGAAACGCTGCCAGATGAGGGTGTCGGATCGTCCGCTGAGCAGGGTGCCTCGGGATGCCTCGATGCCGCGGTCGGCGTTCTGACTGATCGAGAAGTATCCGGTGACCGGCGCGTACACCGGGCCATTGCTGTAGGACCTCTGGTATTTGAAGGCGTCGTTCACCGCGGTCGATTCGGCGAGCACCGTGCCGTCCGCGGCGAGGATGGCACCTCGTGGGGCATCGAACTCGTGGTAGAGGGTTCGTCCGTTGCGGGGGTCGGCGTTGAGGGCGTCGGCCTTGATAGCCATGATCACGCTGCTCGACATCCCCAGAATGACGAACAGGACCACCACTGCAGTGAACAACTGACGCAGAGAGTTGTTCATCGGGCCCCACCTCCTTCGACGGCGCGCGCGGGACGCGAGGGCTTGTGGGTGGGTTGCGGTGCCTCGCGGCTTTTCAGAGCGGTTATGGCCTCCATGCGGAAGGTGTCCGAGGAGACGTCGGCGGGGGGTCTGTTGGCGGCGTTCGAAATGACGATGAGGAGGGCGGCGAGGACGTAGTTCGCGATGAGGGACGACCCGCCGGCCGCCATATAGGGCAGGGTGAGACCCGTGAGAGGTATCACGAGAGTGATGCCTCCCACGACGGTGAACACCTGGAAGGCCATGGTGAACATCAGGCCGGCGGCCAGAAGCTTGCCGAACCCGTCGCGAATCTTCATCGCGGTGATCAGTCCCGAGGAGACGATGATGAGGTAGAGGACGAGAATCGCCATCAGGCCGACGAGCCCCAGTTCCTCGCCAAGCGACGAGTAGATGAAATCGGAGTTCGCCAGAGGCGTGAGGGCGGGATGCCCCTGGCCGAGTCCCGTTCCCATAAGCCCGCCGGAGGCCATGCCGAACAGCCCGGTCACGATCTGCCCCGATCCTCCCACGCTTCTGTTGTATACCGCTGAATCGAAGGGGTGCAGCCATGCGTCGACGCGATATCCCACATGGGCGAAGAGGCGCACCGCCACCGCGCTTCCGGCCAGGAAGGCGAGAGAGCCGATGACCAGCCAGCTTTTGCGTCCGGTGGCGACGTAGAGCATCGAAACGAACATGGCGAAGAACATCAGGGAGGTTCCGAGATCATGCTGGATGACCAGCACTCCCATGGAGGCCATCCAGACGATGACGATCGGCCCGAGATCGCGGATTCGCGGAAGCTGGAGACCGAGGACCTTCCGCCCGCCGACCGCAAGCCTGTCACGGCGTTCGAAGAGGTAGGCCGCGAAGAAGAAGGCAAGGAAGAGCTTGGCGAACTCCCCCGGCTGCATGGTGTGGCTTCCGACGCCGATCCAGATGCGCGAGCCGCCGATCTCCTTGCCGAGGCCGGGGATCATCGGTGACAGCAGAAGGGCGAGACCGACGACCATGCTCACGTAGGAGAACCGTCTCAGGATACGATAGTCCTGGAGGAGCACGACGATCAGCCCGGTGAGGACCAACGCGATGCACGTCCAGATGAGCTGCCGGAAGGCGACCTCCGTATCGTTCTCCTGATCGATTCGTGAGGTCATCATCGTTCCGATGGCCGTGAGCAGCAGCACGCAGGGAAGTATGGATTGACTGGCGTAGGGCTGGAATTTCAGCAGCAGGCCCCACAGGACGAGGAACAGGGCGGCCACAACCGCGAGCATGCCGGCGTAGCGGGCGGGGAATCCCCCTGTGGTGCGCCAGAACATCTGGAGGAAGGCCATGAAGCCAAGAACCATGGCGAACAGGAGAAGGGATATCTGCCGGAGGCGCGTGGGGGCCATCATGCGCCTCCCTTCGCGGTCGCCGATGAGGATGATGAGGTCGCTGACGACGATGGAGATGCCGAGCCCGTGGCCGCGCCTGACTTATGGCTGGAGGATTCGGAGCTCAGCGTCGTCGCCTCCTGCCGGATGAGCTGGACATGCTGTCTGGCGTCGGAGAGCGTGTCCATGGTGATGCCCTGGGACAGTTGATCCCTCCAGGACCGGGGCAGTGAGGATATCCGGATGGTGGTGTGTTCTATCGCATGCGACATGCTCACGCCGAAGAGATTGGTGGGGACGCCCTGGTAGATGGTCACGACCCCGTCTGACTCACCGAGATAGTAGGATGACTGGCTCCAGTGCCAGATGCCCGCGAAGGCGACCGTCAGACCGGCGAGAACGACGACGATGACGGCGACGAGGGTCGCTCTCCTCCGTCGGCGTCGGGATCTCTGCTCCTGGCTTTTACGCGCCTCGTTGTCGCGCATCACCCTGACGACTTCGGGGTCGTTGGGATCGGCTGTCAGCTGGCCATCGCGTTTCTGGACCACGGGTATCTCGCTGGTGTCCAGATCCGCTTTCTCCCCCGTCTGCTCGCGGACCGTCGACGGCTGCGCGAGATGAGGGTGGGAGATGCCATCCGCAGTCGTCTGAGCCAGTGCCGCCGCCTTCTGAGCGGGGGATCCGCGCCCCACGTTCAGGGCGGGGGCGGTGGCCACGGGCTGGTTGACGATGTCGGCGATGGGTTCGAGACTGACGCTGGCGGCGCCTCCGATGAGCGGCGTCTGGTGGGGGGCGACGAAGGAGGAGGCGTCAAGCGCCAGCGTCGCATCGCCGACGACGGCCGTGACGTTATCCGTGCTTCCCGCTTTGAGAGCAAGGGAGACAAGGGTCTGCGCGCACTGCTCGAGGTCGGATGTCGAGGCCAGGATCTCCTCGATGGTGGAGTCCTCGAGAACCCCGCACAGACCATCGGAGCACAGCAGCCAGCGGTCGGCCGGACGGGCACGGCGTATCGAGACGTCCGGGTGGGGGTCGATGTCGAAGTCGCCGATCACCCTCATGACCACGTTGCGCTGCGGATGGTTGCGGGCTTCGGAGGGGGTGATGCGTCCGGTGTCGATAAGGTGCTGGACGTAGCTATGGTCCGTGGTCATGCGGGACAGGCGTCCGTCTCGGAGGAGATACGCCCGCGAGTCGCCGATATGGGTGATGATCCAGAAGCCGGCGACGAGAACCACGGCGGTGACGGTGGTGCCCATGCCGGCAAGGCTTCTGTCCCGCTTCGCCCTGCCGACGATGGCGTCATGCGCGGCCATCACCGAGGTCTCCATCATGGAGGAGACGGTGGCGACGTCGCCGCCGAGGTCGTCGTGCTCGATATGGGCGAGAGAGCGGATGGCAATCGTGGATGCGGTGTCCCCCCCCGCATGCCCGCCCATGCCGTCGCAGATGGCGATGAGATGCTCGCCGGCGAAGGAGGAGTCCTGATTGTTGCTGCGGACGGTCCCCACGTCGGAGACCGTCGTCGAATAGAGGAAGAGCTGCTGCGAGGCTGCGGAGTTCGGCATGTCCCTCACCTCAGCTCGAACGTCGTGGCGCCGATGCGGACGGGGACGCGGGGTGACAGGATGGTGGGGGCGGAGATGCGACGCTGATCCACGATCGTGCCGTTCGTGCTTCCGAGATCCTCGATGGCCCATCCGCCCGAGACGGGGTCGCGGTAGATGCGGGCGTGATGCGAGGAGGCGAACTCGTCGTCGAGGACGACGGTGTTGGTGGACGACCTTCCCACGGTGATGGGCGTTCCCGTCAGCGGCACCGAGGTGCCGGCCGCCGGGCCGTCGATGATGACGAGCAGCGACGGCCCGGCCGCCTCCGCTGACGGGATGGTCGTCGTGGGCGGCGAGACCGCGGCGGCTGGCGCGGCCGACGCGCGACGGCGGGCGCGCCGCTCCTTGCGCCGATGGGACAGGGACCTGCGGGGGCTGAGGGAATTGATGTCACGATGCAGGGAGCGCACGGCGAAGGCGACGAATATCCATAGCAGAGCCAGGAACCCGTATTTGAGAATCGCGAATGTCAGCTCGGTGATCATGTCGGTTCCGCCCCGCCGGGCGCCTTACTCCTGCTCCTGAGATGCCCAGTAGAGGATGCGGGTCCGCCCTATCGTGATGGTGTTGCCGTCGAGAAGCGTGGCGGCGGGGACCTTGTGCCCCTCGACGTAGGTGCCGTTCGTCGATCCCAGGTCGCGCGCGATGACGCCGTTGGGCGTGATGTCTATTTCCAGGTGGCGGCGGGAGACGCCCTGGTCGTCGATGATGATGTCGCAGTCGGAGCCGCGCCCCAGCACGGTTCTTTCGCTGGTCAGGCCGTATTTCTTGCCGTTGATCTCGATGACGGGGATGTCCTGCGCCTGGTCGTCCGTGGTGACCGGGGCCGCGGTGCCCTGCACGGATTCCGAGATAAGGGTGAAGTTCCCCCTGCTCAGCCCGAGGTCCTCCTCGAAGATGACGACGACAGGACCGACGAAGGCGTAATGCTGGCTTTTCGCGTAGTTGGTGAGATTGTCGGCGAGTTCGTCGGCGAGCGCCTCGCTGCCCCATTGCTCGATGCGGTCGAAGTCCGACGTGCTGAGCTTGAACCGGTATTCGTTGGGCGCCACGGTGCGGTCGCGTCCCAGGGGCATGGCCTTGGAGTCGATCTCGTGTTCGAGTGCGCTGGAGAGGTCGACCGGTTGAAGGTCCTTGGAGCCGAACTTTGCAAACATGCCATTGACCGCGCCTTCGACGCTTTTCTCGAAACGGTCAAGAACGCTCATGGCGACCCCTTTCTAATCCTCACCATATCCTACGCGGCACGCCGATAAGGACGGACGGAAGGTCGCCATGCTTGCAATTTCTCCATTGTGGGCGGGGTCGGGGAACCGGTGCGTTCCGCTGTGGCGTCCACCGGCGTCCCGGCGCGGAGGAATCCGTGTGACCGCGACCGCATCACGAGATCCAAGGGTAGCGTGGATGGCATGGACTATAGGGAATCGATGGAGGAGTATCCCGAGCGGAAGGCGCGGACGCTGCGCTTCACCTGCGGCGCCCCGCGATCCGCGCGGGTGGTGGGTGACGGGTCGCGTGCGCTGTTCCTTCGCTCGGACGGATCCGAGGACCTCGTCACCGCGCTATGGATGAGCGTCATCACCGGGAGGGGGAGCCACCGCGAGGTGCTTCTCGCGGACCCGCGCATGCTGCTGCGCGACCCTGACGGGGAAAGGGTGTCGCCACAGGAGCGCGCGCGTCGCGAACGGGCGCGGGAGGGGGGTCGCGGCATCGTCTCCTACGATGTGGACGCCTCCGGGAATCGGGTCGTCTTCGTCCTCGACGGGCATCCCTTCCTCGTCTGCATCGGTGCCGACGCGGCGGTGGCGGTCAGGGACCTGTCGCAGGGTCCTGAGGACCCGCGGGATGCGATTCCCCGACCGTCCCTGCCGTCCCCGGTGGCGGCTCTGCGCATCTCGCCCGATGGGCGGCATGCCCTCTATGCCACGGGTCGCGAGCTCGTCGCCGTCGACGTCGATGAGGATGGCTCGGTTCTCGGCTGGTCGGTCGTCATGTCCCTTCCCGAGGACGCTCCGGCCACGCTGGTCCTCGGGCTTCCCGAATTCGTCGCCGGCGAGGAGATGGACCGCTATGACGGGTTCTGGTGGTCGCCGGACTCGCGTCATGTCCTCGTGGAGACGTTCGATTCCTCGGCGGAACCGGTATGGCATCTTTCCGATCCGGCGAATCCGGAGTTCCCCGCAGTCCCGCGTCGCTACCCCCGCGCACTGACGAGTAACGCGCGGGTGCGTCTGTCCCTGCTCGACCTCGCCCCGGATTCGTCGGGTCGCTGCCATCCGGGTGAGCCCAGTGATGTGGCGTGGGACCATGAGGGCTTCGAGTATCTCGCGGCCGTGTCCTGGACGCGCGGCCGGAATGCGGTCCTGCTCGTGCAGAATCGTCTCCAGAGCCATGACCAGGTGCTCGCGGTCCGTCCCGACGGTTCGACGACGGTTCTCGAAGGCCATTCGAATCCGCAGTGGCTCGACCTGGTCGAGGGAACCCCTGTGACGACCCCCGACGGCAGACTTGTCTGCGCATTCAATGACATGGATGCGGACACCAACAGGCTTACGGTCGACGGCCGGCCGTTCACGCCGGTGGGCTGGCAGGTCAGGCGGGTGCTGGACGTGGGGGAGGAGGACGTCCTTGCGGTCGTGCAGCGGACGCCGGATCTCGCCTCCGACGTGCCCGCCGCCTGGCGGGATCACGCCGATGAACATGACGCCCGCAGCTTCGACGTGGTTCGCATCGACTATGCGGGGAACGTGTTTCCCGTCACCGTGCACCCCGGCGTCTGGACCGCGTCCCGCCGTGGCCGAGGCATGGTCGTGTCCGGAAGGGATATGGCTTCGGCGCGGTCGACGACGGTCCATCTTCTTGACGTGGATGGCCCGGATCCCACCGTGACGACGGGGGTGCATGCCGCCCTGGGGAACCTTGCCGACATCCCCGGATTCATGCCGACGACGACATTCGTGCGTCTGGGCGAGCACGGGCTCATCGCGGCGATCACCCGACCCGGGCCGGGCAGCCGCTTCGCCGGGGCGTCCCGGCTCCCGGTTCTCATGAGGCCGTACGGCGGGCCCGGCTTCCAGCAGGCCGTGTTCAGCCAGGCGTATCACTGGGACTCCCAGTGGTGGGCCGATCAGGGCTTTCTCGTCGTCACCGCCGACGGTCGTGGAACCACCGGGCGGGGGCCTCGGTGGGACCGCGAGATCGCCGGACGCATGAAGCAGATCACTCTGGCCGACCAGGTCGAGGCGGTGAAGGCGCTTCCGGACGTGGCTCCCGAGGCCGATCCCGATCGAGTCGCCATCATCGGCTGGTCCTATGGCGGATATCTGTCGGCGCTCGCGGTGCTGGACGAACCCGACGTCTTCCATGCCGCCTGCGCGGGAGCCCCCCCGGTCGACTGGACCCTCTACGACACCCATTACACGGAGCGCTATCTGGGCCTCGACCCGGAGACCTATCGTCGCAACGGCCTGCTCGATGATGCACCGGGCCTCCGCCGTCCGCTGATGATCATCCATGGCTTCGCGGACGACAACGTGACCATCGCCCATTCGCTCAGGCTGTCGCAGGCGCTGATGACCGCCGGTCGACCGCATGTCTTCCTGCCGCTCACCGGCATCACCCATATGACCAACGATCCGGCAGTCGCCCGAAGCCTGCTCGTGCTCCAGCGCGACTTCCTCTACGAGGCGCTGGGGATGGATGCGGCGCCGGGGGCGGCGTGCGGGCCGGCGGAGCCCGGCGTGGCTGTACGGTGAGCGTATGGCCTCGAGCATTCCCCTGATCGATGAGCACGAATACGCCGCCTTCATGGACGGCACCGTCCTTTCCGCGCTGGAGCACTGTCGGCAGGAGGGGTGGATGCCCGCCGCCGGGGACAGAGGGCTCGGCATTCCCCCAGCCACCGGGCGTCTGCACTACGTGTGCTTCGACGCGGCGCGCTTCGATGATCTCGATATGGCCGGAGCCTCGGCGAGGTTCCGTGGGGCGATCGTCATCTCGCACGGCTTCACGGAGTTCGTCGAGAAGTACGCGGAGCTGATCTGGTACCTCCTGCTGGATGGCTATTCGGTCTGCATGCTCGAGCATCGCGGCCATGGCCATTCCGCCCGGGACGTGGACGACCCCTCACTCGTGTGGATCGACGACTGGCGCCGCTACGTGGCCGATCTCGTGCGATTCAGCCAGGACGTCGGCCAGCGGTATGCCGACAGCCGGCCTCTGAACCTCTTCTGCCATTCGATGGGCGGGGGCATCGGTGCCGCCGTCATCGAAAGATATCCCACGCTGTTCGACAAGGCCGTTCTCTCCAGCCCCATGATCGTGCCGGCTGCGGGGATGCCCACCTGGCTGGCGCGAACGGCGGTGACGGCCGCCGACGCCCTGGGGTTCGGAAGGGCGAGGATCGCCGGACGGGAACCGTTCTCGCCGGTGTTCGACATGGAGGGCAACGAGGGGGCGAGTGAGGCCCGCCTGCGCTGGTACCATGCCCGGCGCTGCACCGACGTGCATTTCCAGACCTATGCGCCCACCTACGGATGGATGCGGCAGATGCTCGCCATGTCGCGGGCCGTGCTCCGGCAGAAGGCCTGCGATGGCATCGAGACCCCCACGCTTCTTCTGCAGGCGGGGCGTGACGTATGGGTGCGCAACGACGCCGAGAGCCGCTTCGTCCGCCAGGTGCGTCTTGGCGGTGGCGACATCAGGCTGGAGCGCTTCGCCGACAGCGTCCACATGATTTTCTCCATGCCGAATTCGGTGATGCGGACCTACCTCGATGATGTTCTGGCCTTCCTGGACACGCCTTCCGTGCAGATCATCGGCAGCGACGAATGGAATGAGGTCTCGCGCGGATAGCATTTGCGCGGGACCTCATTCGTCTTCCCCGTCGTTTCCGACCCGGCGTGGGTCGGAAACCACCGCGGCCGCCAGATAACCCGCTTCACCCCACTTACCACACCATGCCGGCGCTGGTACCCACCAGAGCGACCATGG
>NZ_CAUTOG010000027.1:0-23619 GCF_963540075.1 uncultured Bifidobacterium sp. | reverse complement strand
CGCTGCTTGTGGCGCGGGTTGGTGCAGATCACCATGACGCGGCCGTGGCGGCGGATCACGCGGCAGTTCTCGCAGATCCTCT
Source organism: uncultured Bifidobacterium sp. (assembly GCF_963540075.1). GTDB lineage: Bacteria > Actinomycetota > Actinomycetes > Actinomycetales > Bifidobacteriaceae > Bifidobacterium. The sequence goes on along the minus strand of NZ_CAUTOG010000027.1, from coordinate 23,537 downwards.
TCACGCTGGGGCTAACCTTCATGGTTTTCCTTGCCTTTACTTGTAACGGTACGTAATGCGTCCGCGGTTCAGGTCGTAGGGGCTCATTTCCAGCACCACGCGATCCTGCGGCAGGATGCGAATGTAGTTCTTGCGCATCTTGCCGGAAATGGTGGCGAGAACGATGTGCTTGTTCTCCAGTTCCACGCGAAACATCGCGTTGGGCAGTGCTTCCACCACCCGACCTTCGACTTCGATCACACCGTCTTTAGCCATGGGCCTCATTCCGTTCCTCGGCGAATTACATGACATGCCCGAAGACACACCAAACTGCAAGTTTATATCATTGAAGCATCGAGATACGCGGCGTGTCGCATATCGCTGAGAGAAACACCAAGAGGCACCCGAGAGTGGACCAGACCGATCCCATCCGTCCCGTCAATCAGCCGAGAATCCCGATGATGGACGCGCTGATGGACTCGGCGTCGCCGGATCCGTCGACCTCGAGAAGCTGCCCTCGGTCGCGGTACACCTCAAGAAGCGGGGCGGTTTCACGTTCGTACGTGTCGAGGCGCCTGGCGATCGCGTCGGGGGTGTCATCCGAGCGGCCCTCGAGCTTCGCCCGACGGCTCATCCGGGCGAGCAGCACATCGTGGTCCGCATGAAGCGCCACGACCCTGTCGAGCGGCGTGCCGAGCTCCGTGAGGATCGCGTCGAGGGCGTCGACCTGCGCCGCGTTCCGGGGGTATCCGTCGAGGATCCATCCCTGGACGGCGTCGGCCTGGGTCAGTCTGTCGCCGACGATGGAGTTCGTCAGATCGTCCGGGACGAGCTCCCCGCGGTCGATGTAGGCCTGCGCCTTCACGCCGAGAGGCGTGTGGTTCTTCAGGTTGTAGCGAAAGATGTCGCCCGTGGATATGGCCGGTATGCCGTAATGGGTGCTCAGCAGAGCCGCCTGCGTGCCCTTGCCCACGCCCTGGGGCCCCATGATGAGAAGTCTCATCGGTCTTTGATGCCTTTCTGCTATTTCATTTCCCCTCGACGTGCGAGGTGTTCTCGAAGAGGAAGCCGGTGTACTGGAACTGCTCCGTCTGGGCCTTGGCCTGGCGGAGGGTGTCGAGACCGACCCCCGCGATGATGAGGATGGTGGTGCCGCCGAAGGGCAGGGTGTAGTTGAGCTTGAGGGCCATGATGAGCACCGTGGGGATGAGGGCGACGAAAAGCAGGTAGACCGCTCCCACCGTGTTGAGACGGTTCATGACGTAGGTGAGATAGCCGCTCGTCGCGTTGCCCGCGCGGATGCCCGGGATGAATCCGCCGTACTGCTTCATGTTGTCGGCCGTTTCGTCCGGATTGAACGTGATCGAGGTGTAGAAGAAGCAGAAGAACACGATCATGAGGGAATACAGGGCGATGTACCACACCGACGTGGTGTCGGCGAGATTGCTGTTGATCCAGCTCACCCAGCTCTGGCTGCTGCTGCCGAACTGGGCGATCAGCGTCGGGATGGCGAGGATCGAGGAGGCGAAGATGGGGGGGATGACGCCGCTCATGTTGATCTTCAGCGGCAGATACGTCGAGGATCCGCCGTACATCTTCCGGCCGATCATCCGGCGCGTGTACTGGACGGGGATGCGGCGCTGGCACAGCTCGACGAAGTCGACGAAGATGAGGATCACGAGCAGGACGCCGGTGACGATGCCGAACTTGGCCCAGTTGCCGTTCTTGCCCGTGGTCCCCCAGCCGATCTCCCAGAGTTTCGGAAGGAAGCCCGAGCAGATGGACATGAAGATGAGCACGGACATGCCCTGGCCGATGCCTTTGTCGGTGATCAGCTCGGCCATCCACATGATGAGTCCCGTGCCTCCGGTCATGACGAGAATCATGACGATGAGGTTCCAGGCCGAGCCGTCCGGAATCACCTGTGAGCATTGGTAGTTGAACAGGGCGCCGGAACGTGCGGTGACGAGGATGGTCGTGGACTGCAGGACGGCGAGGCCGATGGTCAGGTATCGGGTGTACTGCGTGAGCTTCGTCTCACCCGACTGACCCTCCTTGTGAAGGGCCTCGAACCGCGGGATGACCACGCGAAGCAGCTGGACGACGATCGACGCGGTGATGTAGGGCATGACGCCGAGGGCGAAGATCGACAGCTGCAGCATGGCGCCGCCGGAGAAGAGGTTGACGAGTCCGACGAAGTTCTCGGAGCTCGTCGTCACGGTGCTTACGCACTTCTGCACCACCGAATAGTCGACGCCCGGGGTCGGGATGAACGATCCTATCCGATAGATGATGATGATGCCGAGCACGAAGAGGATCTTCCTGCGAAGTTCCTTCGTCCTCAGCGCCTGGATTAACGTCCTCACCTTGGGGTTTCCTCCCTATGTCTGCGCCAGAGCGCGGATGCGCGATTCGGATCCGCAGGTCCGTCGGCCACCGATGAACGACTCTACCGTAGCGCTTCTACCTCGGGTTCCCGACCAGGACGGCGTCCGTCCCGTGTCCGGTGGTTCCGCGACTTCGGAACCGGACACGATATGCGTTCGGCCCTCCCCGATGCCTCGAGGAGGGCCGAAACGTCACGCCTGCATCCGGGACCGGCGGTCGCTTCGGAATCAGTCCTGCGCGACCGACCCGCCGGCGGCCTGGATCTTGGACAGCGCCGAGGCCGAAGCCGTGACGCCATGGAGGGTGAACGCCGCCTTCGCGTCGCCGTCTCCAAGCACCTTGACGAGGTATCCGGGACGGACGGCGCCCTTGGCGACGAGGGCCTCGACGGTGATCTCACCGCCGTCGGGGAACAGCTCCGACAGCGTCGCGACGTTGACGACCTGGAACTGCTTCTTGAAGGGGTTCCTGAAGCCGCGAAGCTTCGGAAGCCTCATATACAGCGGAAGCTGTCCGCCTTCGAAGCCCGGACGCACCTGATAGCGCTTCTTGGTGCCCTTGGCCCCGCGCCCGGAGGTCTTGCCCTTCGAACCCTCTCCACGACCTACGCGGATACGGTCCCTCTTGGCTCCGGGGGCCGGATGCAGATCGTGCATCTGGAGAATGTCGGAATCATTGCTGGCCATGTCAGTCGACCTCCTCTACGGTGACGAGATGCCGGACGACGTCGACGAGACCGCGATTGGCAGGCGTGTCCTCACGGACGACGCTGTGCCCGATGCGGTGCAGGCCGAGAGTCTGCACGGTGGCGCGCTGGCGAGGGGTCGAATTGACGACTCCATGCACCAGGGTGACCTTGATGCTTGCCATCACTCACCATCCTTCGCTTCGGCGGCCTTGGCGGCAGCCTCCTCGCGCACCTTGCGGGCCTCGGCGATGCCTTCCGCCCGCGCGCGCAGCATGGAGTCGGGGGCGACCTCGTCGATGGCGATGCCACGACGGGCCGCGATCTCCTCGGGCTCCTCGAGCTTCTTCAGGGCGTCGACGGTCGCACGAACGACGTTCACCGCGGTGGGCGAACCCATCGACTTGGTGAGGATGTCGCTGATGCCGGCGCACTCCATGACGGCGCGAACTGGGCCTCCGGCGATGACGCCGGTGCCGGGTGCCGCGGGACGCAGAAGCACGGTTCCGGCGGAGTCATGGCCGATCACCGGATGGGTGACGGTGCCCTTGACGCGCGGAACGGTGAACATGTGCTTGCGGGCGTCGAGCTGTCCCTTGGCGATCGCCGCGGGGACCTCTCGCGACTTGCCATAGCCCACTCCGACCGTGCCGTTGCCGTCGCCTACGACGACGAGTGCGGCGAAGCTGAAGGTGCGGCCGCCCTTATGCGTCTTCGACACCCTGTTGATGGTCACGACGCGGTCGAGAAGCTCGTCGCCGCGGTTCTCGTCGCGGCGGCCGCGACGGCCGTCGCGACGGCCCTCCCCACGCCGGTCCCCGCGGCGGCCGCGACGGCCGTCCCCGCGGTTCTCGGACGCGGCGTTCTGCGTGTCCTGTGCCACTGAGGATTCCTTCTGGTTGTCGTTCTCGCTCACAGCGCCAGACCTCCCTCTCGGGCGCCCTCGGCTACAGCCGCGACGCGTCCGTGGTACTTGTTGCCTCCGCGGTCGAACACCACGGTGGAGATGCCGGCCTGCTCGGCCTTCCTGGCGATGAGCTCGCCCACCTTGCGCGCGGCCTCGACCTTGGTGCCCGTGAAGTCCTTGAAGTCGGAGTTCAGGGTGGATTCGCTCACCAGAGTGACTCCCTTGGTGTCATCCACGATCTGGGCCACCATATGCCTGTTGGACTTGGTGACGACCAGACGAGGACGCTCCTCGGTGCCGCTGATGCGCTTGCGCAGTCGGGCGTGGCGCCGGAGCCGGGCCACCTTGGTGCCCTTGCCGAAAATCTTGACGCTCATATCACTTACCAGCCTTTCCGGCCTTGCGCAGGATCTTCTCGTCGGTGTACTTGATGCCCTTGCCCTTGTAGGGCTCCGGCTCGCGCAGGGAGCGGATGTTGGCGGCCGCCTGGCCGACGACCTGCTTGTCCGTGCCCTTGACGATCACCTGCGTCGCGCTGGGAAGCTCGAACTCGATGCCTTCGGGCGGATCGACGGTGATGGTGTGCGAGTATCCCAGGGAGAACTCGATGCTCGTGCCCTTGAGCTGGGCACGATAGCCGGTGCCGACTATCTCGAGCTTCTTGGAGTATCCCTCGTGGACGCCCTTGACCATGCCGGCGATGATGGAACGGCTCAGACCGTGCCGTGCTCGCGTGGGGCGAAGATCGTCCTGCGCGGTGAGCACGATGTGTCCGTCCTCGACGACGCCCGTCACTCCCTCAGGGATGACGTAGCCGTCGGAGCCCTTCGGGCCCTTGACGCTGAAGCTCTGCCCATCGATGGTGACCTCCACCCCTTCCGGGATGGCGACGGGAAGCTTGCCGATATGCGATGCCATGTCAGTCTCCCCCTTTCACCACACGTAGGCGACGATTTCGCCGCCAATGCCCCTGTCGAGGCATTCCTTTTGGGTCAGCAGTCCCGAGCTCGTCGAGATGATGGCGATGCCGAGACCTCCCAAAGGCATGGGAAGCGAATCGGACTTCGCATAGCGGCGAAGTCCGGGCTTCGAGATGCGCTTGATGCCCTGGATCGACCGTTCGCCATGGGCGCCGTACTTGAGCGTGACCTCAAGGTCCTTGCCCACCTTGGCGTCCTTGGCGGCGAAGTCCTTGATGTAGCCCTCGCGCTTGAGAATCTCGGCGATGTTGGCCTTGAACTTCGAATACGGCATGTCCACGGTCTCGTGTTTCGCCGCGCTGGCGTTGCGCAGACGCGTAAGCATGTCTGCGATCGGATCTGTCATTGTCATGTGGGCTAACGCCCTTTCTCGCCGTGGTTTCCGACGGTGGAGGGGGACTCGTCCCCGACCCTCCGCGGACCTTCAGCGTCGATGTTTACCAACTGGACTTCGTGACGCCGGGGAGCTCGCCGCGATGCGCCTTCTCGCGAAGGCAGATGCGGCACAGGCCGAACTTGCGGTAGACGGAATGGGGACGACCGCAAACCTGGCAGCGCGTGTAGGCGCGCGACCTGAACTTCGGCTTGGCGGCCGCCTTGTTCCTCAGAGCGGTTTTTGCCATATCAGTTCTTCTCCTTGAAGGGGAAGCCAAGATGACGCAGAAGCATCTGCGCCTCCTTGTCGTCCCGCGTGCTGGTCACCACGGTGATGTCCATGCCGCGCTGATGGTCGATCGAGTCGGGCTCGATCTCGTGGAACATGGACTGCTCGGTCAGACCGAAGTTGTAGTTCCCCTGGCCGTCGAACTGGTTGCCGCTGATTCCGCGGAAATCGCGGATGCGCGGAAGCGCCAGCGTGAGAAGACGATCAAGGAACTCCCACATGCGGTCGCCGCGAAGCGTGACGTAGGCGCCGATGGCCTGTCCCTCGCGCAGATGGAACTGTGCGACCGACTTCTTGGCCTTGGTGACCTTGGGCTTCTGCCCCGTGATGAGCGTCAGATCGCGGACGGCGCCCTCGATGAGCTTGGAGTCGCGAGCCGCGGCCCCCACGCCCATCGAAACGACGACCTTCTGAATCCGTGCCACCTGCATGGGGTTGGAGTGGCTGAACTCCTTCTCGAGCTCGGGAACGATGCGGTCCCGGTAATCCTGCTTGAGGCGCGGGGCAACCGGCGCCTCAACTGTGGTATCGGTCATGCCAGCTCCTTTCCGGACTTCTTGGCGACGCGCACGCGCACGGTTTTCACCTTGCCGTCACGCGCCTCCTGCTTGATGACCACGCCGACGCGAGTCGGCTGCTTGGTCTCGGGGTCGACGAGCATGACGTTGGAACGGTGGATCGGAGCCTCCGTCGGAACGATCCCCGCCTCACGACCCTGCTGCGTGGCCTTGAGATGGCGCTTGACGATCTGCACGCCCTCGACGATGAGCCGATCATCAGAGAGAACCCTGGTGACCTTGCCCTCCTTGCCGCGATCCTTTCCGCGAATGACACGGACGAGATCTCCGCTTTTGATCTTGGCCACCATTCAGATCACCTCCGGCGCGAGAGACACGATCTTCATGAAGCGTCTGTCACGCAGCTCGCGTCCGACGGGTCCGAAGATGCGCGTGCCCTTGGGCTCGTGTCCGGAGCCGAGGATGACCGCGGCGTTCTCGTCGAACTTGATGTAGGAGCCATCCTGACGACGGTGCTCCTTGACGGTTCGGACGACGACGGCCTTGACCACCTCGCCCTTCTTGACGGATCCACCGGGGATCGCGTCCTTGACGGAGGCGACGATCACGTCGCCGATGCCGGCATAGCGTCGCTTCGACCCGCCGAGCACGCGGATGGCAAGAATCTCCTTGGCACCCGTGTTGTCGGCGACGTGAAGCCGCGTTTCCTGCTGAATCATTGATTCTCCTTTGCCGAGCCGGTTCTCCCCGCCCACCGCATGGGTGGGACGCGGAGCCTTGCCGAACCTGTTACTTGGCGCGCTCGATGATGCTTTCGAGACGCCAACGCTTGGTCTTGCTCAGAGGTCTGGTCTCCATGATGCTGACGAGATCGCCGACATGGGCGTCGTTCGTCTCGTCATGGACCTTGACCTTCTTCGTGGTGCGCACGACCTTGCCGTAGAGCGGATGGGTCGAACGCTGCTCGAGCTCGACGGTGACCGTCTTGTCCATCGCTTCGGACACGACGTAGCCGCGACGAGTCTTGCGGAAGTTGCGCTCCTGCTGATCTGCCATGATCATTTCTCCTTGGCCGCGGTCTCGGCAGCCGCAGGCTCCTGGGTCATCCCGAGCTCGCGCTCGCGAAGGACCGTGTACATGCGGGCGATGTCGCGACGCACCGCCTTGAGGCGGGCCGAGTTCTCGAGCTGGCCGGTGGCAGCCTGGAATCGGAGGTTGAACAGCTCCTCCTTGGACTTGGCTATCACGCCCTCGATCTCGGCACTGGTTTTCTCGTTGAGGTTGCTGATGCTGTATTCCGCGGTTCCTGCCGACATCAGATGTCACCGCCCTCTCGTGCTATGATCCTGCATTTCATGGGGAGTTTGTCGATGGCGCGCCTGAGAGCCTCATGCGCGATGTCGTCGGTTACGCCGCCGATCTCGAACATGACGCGTCCGGGATGGACGTTGGCGATCCAGAACTCCGGGACGCCCTTCCCGGAACCCATTCGGGAGCCAAGCGCATGCTTGGTCAGGGGGCGGTCGGGGAAGATGGTAATCCAGACGCGTCCACCGCGCTTGATGTAGCGGGTCATCGCGATACGGGCCGCCTCGATCTGCCTGTTGGTGACGTAGGCCGGGGCCAGAGCCTGGATGCCATAGTCACCGAAGGCGATCTCGTTGCCGCCCTTGGACATGCCGCGGCGGGCGGGACGCTGCTGCTTGCGGTACTTCGTCCTCTTGGGGATAAGCATTGCTCACTCCTTCGTTTCCGCCGCGGCGGGGGCCTCGGCCGAAGCCGTCGCCGGCTCGGTGGCCCTCGTCTGCGACTCGGGACGCTGACCGCGGCGCGGCCTGCGATCCCCGCGACGTCCGGGACGCGAGGAGCCCTGCTGCGCCTGCTGCTCCTCGAACTCGCGCTCGGTCATGTCGCCCTTGTAGATCCACACCTTGACGCCGATGCGACCATAGGTCGTCCTGGCCTCGAAGAATCCGTAGTCGATGAGAGCACGCAGCGTCTGCAGCGGCACGCGGCCCTCACGATAGAACTCCGACCGGCTCATCTCGGCGCCACCAAGACGACCCGAGAGCTTGATCCTGATGCCCTTGGCGCCTGCGCGCATCGCGTCCTGCTGCGCCTTGCGCATCGCGCGGCGGAAGGTCACACGGTTGGTCAGCTGTTCGGCGATGCCCTGTGCCACGAGCTGCGCGTCGATGGTCGCGTTCTTGACCTCGAAGATGTTGAGCTGAACCTGCTTGCGCGTGATCTTCTCGAGCTTGGCCCGCACCTTCTCGGCCTCCGAGCCGCGGCGGCCGATGACGATGCCGGGCCTGGCGGTGTGGATGTCGACGCGGACGCGGTCGCGGGTGCGCTCGATGATGATGCGGGACACGCCGGCGCGCTCGAGGTCATGGTTCATGGCCTTGCGAATCTCGTCGTCCTCAAGGACGAAGTCGCGGTAGCGCTCGCCGACCTTGTTGGAGTCGGAGAACCACTTCGAGCGATGGTCCTCGGTGATTCCGAGACGGTAGCCAAAGGGATTGATCTTCTGTCCCATGTCAGCGACCTCCTTCCTTGCTGGCGACGACGACGGTGATGTGGCTCGTCCGCTTGTTGATGCGAGCGGCACGTCCCTGCGCCCTGGCGCGGAAGCGCTTGAGCGTCACGCCCTCGTCCACGTACGTCTCCTTCACGACGAGGCTGTTCTCACGGAACGCCTCACCGTCTCGGTCGGCCTTCACGCGGGCGTTGGCGATGGCGCTCTCCAGGACCTTGCGGACCGGGAGGGCGGCGGACTGCGGCGCGAACTTGAGTATGGTGACGGCCTCGGTGGCCTTCTTGCCACGAATGAGGTCGACCATGCGGCGGGCCTTGCGCGGCGTCACGCGGACGTGACGCGCTATTGCTTGAGCTTCCATGTGCATGCCCTCCTTAGCGGCGAACCTTCTTGTCGTCCTTCACGTGACCCCGGAAGGTCTTCGTGGGGGCGAACTCCCCGAGACGGTGCCCGACCATGGCCTCAGTGACGAACACCGGCACATGCTTGCGGCCGTCATGGACGGCGAAGGTGTGACCGATGAAGTCCGGGGTGATCATCGAGCGGCGCGACCACGTCTTGATGACGTTCTTCGTACCCTTCTCGTTCTGCTCGTCGACCTTCTTCTGCAGGTGGGCGTCGACGAAAGGGCCCTTCTTGATGCTACGAGTCATCTTGATGACGCTCCCTTACTTGCGGTTCTTGCCATTGGGACGACGACGGACGATCATCGCGTTCGAGGCCTTCTTGGGATGACGAGTCCTGACCTCTCCCTTGCCCCACGGCGAGACCGGCGGCTTGCCACCGCGAGTGCGTCCGCCATGCGGATGATCGACGGGGTTCATGGACTCGCCACGCGTGATCGGGCGTCTGCCGAGCCAGCGGGCGCGACCGGCCTTGCCAAGCTCCACGTTCGCATGCTCGGCGTTGCCGACCTCTCCGATGGTCGCCCGGCAGCGGGCGTCGACGTTGCGAATCTCGCCGGACGGCATGCGAAGCTGGGCGTAGGTGCCGTCCTTCGCCACGAGCTGGACCGCGGCCCCGGCGGAACGGGCGATCTTCGCGCCCCCGAGAGGACGGAGCTCGATGGCATGGATGACGGTGCCCGTGGGAATGTTGCGCAGAGGCAGGTTGTTGCCGGGCTTGATATCGGCCTGGGCGCCGGTCTCGATGAGATCCCCCTGGTGGATTCCCTCCGGGGCGATGATGTAGCGCTTCTCCCCATCGGCGTAATGCAGCAGGGCGATGCGTGCCGAACGGTTCGGGTCATACTCGATCTGCGCGACCTTCGCCGGGACTCCGTCCTTGTCCCACCGCTTGAAGTCGACGAGACGATACTGGCGCTTGTGGCCGCCGCCGCGATGGCGGGAGGTCATACGGCCGTAGGAGTTGCGACCTCCCGTGGAGTTGAGCTTGCGCACCAGCGACTTCTCGGGCGTGGACCTCGTGATCTCGGAGAAGTCCGAGACCGAGGCGTTGCGACGCCCGGCTGTCGTGGGCTTGTAAACACGGATAGCCATAATGTAGTTCTTCCTTCGACTTTCTCGGCTAGCCTTCAGTTACCGAAGATGTCAATCGTCTGACCCTCGGCGACCGTGACGATCGCGCGCTTCTGAGCGGCGCGTCGACCGAAGCCGGTCCTGGTGCGCTGGCGCTTGCCGGCGCGGTTGAGGGTGTTGACGTTCGTCACCTTGACCTTGAAGATATCCTCGACTGCCTGCTTGATCTGCACCTTGTTCGATCCGGGGGCCACCAGGAAGGTGTACTGTCCCCGATCCGACGCCGCGTAGCTCTTCTCGGAGACGACGGGCTTCAGGATGACGTCATGTGCGGGCTTGTGGACTGCGACCATGATGGTCAGGCCTCCTTCGCGGTGGGCTCGGTCCTCGCCGCCACGAAGGCGTCGAAGCCTTCACGGGAGAAGACGACGAACTGGGCGGTCACCACATCGTAGGTGTTGAGCTGATCGGCGAACAGCACATGGACCGTCGGGATGTTCCGCACGGAGAGCCATTCGTTGATGTTGTCCCGGGAGAGCACCACCGTGGTGAAGCCCTCGGCGACGACCGGACGCAACGCGGCGACGGCCTTCTTCGTGGACGGCCTGTCGCCGATGGCGAAGTCGACGACGGCGATTCGGCCGGCGTTGGCCCTGTCGGACAGGACGTAGCGCAGCGCCGCGGCCTTCATCTTCTTGGGGGTGCGCTGGTCATAGGAACGTGGCACCGGTCCGTGGACGACTCCGCCGTGAACCCACTGAGGAGCACGGATGGAGCCCTGGCGGGCACGACCCGTGCCCTTCTGCTTCCACGGCTTCCTGCCGCCGCCGGAGACGGCCGCGCGGTTCTTCGCCGAATGCGTGCCCTGGCGGGCGCCCGCGAGCTGCGCGATCACGACCTGGTGGACGAGCGGAACGTGAGCCTGGACGTCCTCGGCGGAGACTCCGAAGAGCTCGACCGGCGCGTCCACGGTTCCGAGCGACTCGCCGGTCGCTCCGCTGACGTTCAGAGTTATGCCGGACATGTCAGGCTCCCTTCACTGCCGAACGGATGAGGACGATGGCGCCCTTGGGCCCGGGGACCGCGCCCTTGACGGCGATGATCCCCGACTCGACGTCGGAGCTCACAACCGTGAGGTTGAGGGCCGTCGACGTGTCATGGCCCATGTGACCGGCCATGCGCTTGCCCTTGAGGATGCGGCTCGGGGTGGCGCAGGCGCCGACCGAACCCGGGCGACGCTCGTTCTTGTGCGATCCGTGGGTGCGCCTGTAGGACTTGAAGCCCCAGCGCTTGATCGTTCCGGCGAAGCCCTTGCCCTTGGTCGTCCCGGTGACATCCACCTCGACGCCCTCGGTGAACTGCTCGGGGGTGAGCTCCTGTCCCGGCTTGTAATCGGCGGCGTCGGCCGTGCGCACCTCGACGAGATGGCGACGGGGGGTGACTCCGGCCTTGGCGAAATGCCCGGCAAGGGGCTTGGTGACCTTCATCGGGTCGATCTGCCCGTACCCGATCTGGACGGCCTCGTAGCCGTCCGTGGCCTCGGACTTGACGGCGGTGACCACGTTCGTGGACACGTCAAGAAGGGTGACGGGGACGAAGAACCCGTTCTCGTCCCACACCTGCGACATGCCGAGCTTCCTGCCCAGCAGTGCGCTGCGATTGGTCCTCTGCGACATTGCGGTCCCTCCTCCCCTACAGCTTGATCTCGATGTTGACGTCAGCGGGCAGGTCGATATGCATCAGCGAGTCCACGGCCTTGGGGGTGGGGTCGACGATGTCGATGAGACGCTTGTGGGTGCGCATCTCGAAATGCTCGCGGGAGTCCTTGTACTTATGAGGAGAACGAATGACGCAGAAGACGTTCTTCTCGGTCGGCAGAGGAACCGGGCCCACCACGGTGGCACCGGCGTTCGTCACCGTCTCGACGATCTTCTTCGCCGACTGGTCGATGACCTCGTGGTCATAGGACTTAAGCCTGATGCGGATTTTCTGTCCCGCCATTGCCGTCCGCCCTTTCTTGGTTGCTTTGTGTTTTCCGTCCTGCTGCACGGGGCACCGGCGGAAACGCCGACCATTCGGCGGACGCTCCACATCAGTGCGCGACCGAACCATGACCCGGTAAAAAGGACATGGGCGCCGCGCTCGCTTTTTTTCTTCCAATATGCGAGCCCAAAACAGGCAACTTCTCCATTAAAGCACCCGACCGACGCGATAGGCTTCGGCGTGTCGCGATCACGACATGGGATTCCCGGCCCCCAGCCACGGTGGTCTCCGGACCTCGCGACACATCCACTGGGAGGGGGGTCCCGCGTCGTGTATACGGTGGCCCCGCTCTGCCTCAGATAGGCGTCTGCGTCAGACACGCCACAGACGGCTTCTGATAGGCCGACATACCGAGTCCGCGCCTCTAAGGTGGCAGACATGACATCACTACGGGGACAATCGATCGGGCCGGTGCATGACAACGGCGCCAATATGCTCTATCAGCATGGAACCCTTGCCCAGCTCGTGCCCGGACTGCTCGAGGGAACGACCACCATCGGAGAGCTCCGTCGGCATGGAGACACGGGCATCGGCACGGGGGAGGGACTCGATGGCGAGCTCATCATGCTGGGTGGACACGCGTGGAAGGTCGGCGCGGACGGACGCGCCGTCGAAGTCCCGGATTCCTTCACGCTGCCGTTCGCCACGGTGCATCGGGAGGCCTTCCAGTTCCAGTGCGCACGCGACGACATCGGGCTCGAGGAACTCAACGCCCGTATCGTCGAGGCCAACGGACGGGCCAACACCTTCTTCTCGGTCATCGTCCGGGGGCGCTTCAGCTTCATGAAGACCCGCGCCGTCATCAAGCAGAGGACGCCCTATCCCCCGCTGGAGGCCGTGGCCGACCGGCAGGCCATGTTCCTCGCCCACGACGTGAGCGGGACGCTCTTGGGGTACTTCACTCCCCCGATGTTCGACGGCGCGGCCGTCGCCGGATTCCACGAGCATTTCCTGTCGGATGACCGCACGATCGGAGGCCATGTCCTTGACGCGGTTCTCGAGCACGGAGAGGTGCTCAGCCAGGTCTTCGACACCCTCGTCCAGCATCTGCCGGTGGACGACCCCGACTATCGTCGCCATGACTTCGGCGGCGACCGGATAGCCGAGGCCATCGCGCGGGCCGAGCACTGATTGCCCCCACCTGAAGCACCCCGTATCCCGCGCCATCCACGATCGAACCCGTCGATGGACGTTCCTTCGGTTCCGGGCATGAAACGGCGGCGAACCGCCCTCAGGCAGCCGCCGCCGTTGATCGCTCCGGCCCTCGCCAAGGGCTCATTCAGACGCGCTCCGACGCCTCCTCGGTGGCATTGACGCCCTCACGCTGGATCCGCAGACGATGCCCCTCGGCCTGACTCACGCCGTAGTAGGCGGCGATGGCGATGTCCTTCATGTCCTCGATCTGCGGGACACGCGGATTCGCGGGCGTGCACTGGTCCTCGAACGCCCGCATGCCGATCTGGTCGAGGATCCCCCAGTAGTAGTCCTCGTCCACGCCGAGCTCCTTGAAGCTGGAGTTCATCCCCAGCCTGACGTCGCGGAAATCCTCCACGGCCTTCGCAAGATTCTCCACGCCCTCCTCGGGGGTCCGACCGGGATCGACGCCGAGGTCGCGAGCGAACTCCTGATAGCGCTCGGGGGCGACGTACCGGCTGTACTTCGGCCAGCTCGTGGGCTCCATCGGGACGGAGCCGTTGTAGCGGATGACATACGGCAGCAGGACGGAGTTCGTTCGGCCGTGGGCTATGTGACACAGCGCGCCTATGGTGTGCGCCATGCCGTGGCACATGCCGAGGAAGGCCGAACCGAAGGCCATACCCGCCATCGTGGCCGCGTTGTGCATGCGCTCCTTGGCCATCGTCCTCGCCTCGCCGTCCTCGCCGTTGACGGAGACCTCGAGGTTGTCCCAGATCAGGCGCGCGGCATGCAGCGCCATGGCATCGGTGAAGTCGTTCGCATACACGGACACATACGCCTCCATGGCGTGCGTCAGGGCGTCGAAGCCCGAGTCCTGGGCCAGTCGCCGCGGCTGGGTCCGGGCGAGCACCGGGTCGACGATGGCCACCGACGGGGTGAGCGCATAGTCCGTGACCGGATACTTGTAGCCGGTCTTGTGATCGGTGATCACGGCGAAGGGCGTGACCTCCGAACCCGTCCCCGAGGAGGTCGGGATGCACACGAGCTTCGCCTTCTTCCCGAGCGGCGGGATCTTGAACGCACGCTTGCGGATGTCGAAGAACTTCTCGCGCACGTCGGAGAAGGAGATCTCCGGACGCTCGTAGAGCAGCCACATGATCTTGGCGGCGTCCATCGGCGAACCGCCGCCAACGGCGATGATGGTGTCGGGCTCGAATTCGTCACGCATCATCGCCGCGCCGCGCTCGACGGTCTCCACCGAGGGCTCCGGCTCGACGTAGTCGATGATGCGGAAGGTGACGCGCTCGGAGCGCGCACGCAGCTGGTCGATGATCCTGTCGACGATGCCCAGCTGCTCCATCACCTTGTCGCAGACGATGACGGCTCTGCGGATGCCGTACATATCGCGCAGATACCTGATCGCATTCGGCTCGAAGTAGGTCTTCGCGGGGATCTTGAACCACTGCATGTTGTTGTTCCTCCGAGCGATCCGCTTGATGTTGATGAGGTTCACCGCCTGGACGTTCCCGGATACCGAGTTGCCACCGTAGGAGCCGCAGCCGAGCGTCAGGGACGGGGCGATGGCGTTGTAGATGTCGCCGATGCCTCCGAGGGACGAGGGCTGGTTCCAGATGATGCGGCAGGCGTGCATGCGCAGGCCGTATTCGCGGACCAGATCACGGTCGTTCGTATGGATGGCGGCGGTGTGGCCGGCCCCGTGCCGGAGCATCTTCTCGCACATCTCGAAGCCCTGCTCCTTGTCCTCGGCGCTGAGCACCGCCTGGACCGGAGCGAGCTTCTCCATGGTGAGCGGTTCGTTCTCACCGACCTCACGGCATTCCGCGGCCAGGATGGTCGCGTCGTCGGGGACCTCGAAGCCGGCCGCATGCGCGATGAACTGCGGCGACTTGCCGGGGACGACCGAATTGAGCTTCGGAGTGCCGCCGGAATAGGCGGTGCAGCCGAACATGTACTTCTCGAGCTTGGCCTTCTCCTCGTCATCGACGAAGTAGACCTTCCGACGCCTGAGCTCGTCGACGAGAGGGGCATAGATCTCCTTGCGGGCGATGACCGCCTGCTCCGTGGCGCAGATCATACCGTAATCGAAATGCTTGGAAAGCACGAGGTCGTTGGCGGCGCGCGCCACGTCCACGTCCACGTCCACGTATGCCGGGGCGTTGCCGGGCCCGACGCCGAGGGCGGGCTTGCCGGAGGTGTAGGCGGCCTTCACCATGCCGGGGCCTCCGGTGGCGAGGATGGTCGCCACGCCCGGATGCTTCATCAGGGCGCCGGTGGCCTGGATGGAGGGGTGCTCGATCCACTGGATGCAGTCGGCGGGTGCCCCGGCGGCGATCGCGGCGTCCCTGACGATGCGGGCGGCTGCCGAGGAACTCTTCTGAGCGAAGGGATGGAAGCCGAAGATGATGGGGCAGCGCGTCTTGAGGGCGATCAGCGACTTGAAGATCGCCGTCGAGGTCGGATTCGTCACGGGGGTCACGCCGGCCACGACTCCCACGGGTTCGGCGACCTCGTCGATTCCGAGGATGTCGTCGGAGCGGATGATGCCGACGGTGCGCTGCCCCGCCAGGTAGTTCGTCACATGCTCGCAGGCGAAGATGTTCTTCGTCGCCTTGTCCTCGACCAGTCCGCGGCCGGTCTCGTCGACCGCCATCTTCGCGAGGACGAGATGCTTGTTCAAAGCGGCGATGGAGGCCTTGGCCACGATGTGGTCGACCTGCTTCTGGTCAAGCCCCTCGAAGGCCTTGAGCGCCTTGAGGGCCTTGCCGACCAGGACGTCGACCTCGGCCTCGGCCTGCTTCTGGACCTCCTCGGGAGCCGGCTTGTCCTTCGGGGCGTTGCGATGTTCGTCTGCCACTGCAGTCCTCCTTGGATCATGACCGGTCGGCTCGTCTCGACGACCGGTCCGGAATCGTCACATTTCTGTGACCTGCATCACAATCTAACCGATACGCCCTACCAGCGTCGGCATGCGGGATATTGAGCGTTTCATGGGGGAAAGGGTGAATGCGATGTGCGGGAATGAACGCGAACTGTTCGGTTTCGAGTGAAGAAAACCGAGAGAACTACATCTGGCAGCATCCCCACAACGATCCCGGAATGAAGGTCCAAGCGACGACGACCCGGGAACGACGAGCATCATCCGGGGTTCGGGGAAACGCGGAACGGATGAACGACCGACCGAACAAGAGCACCGGGGACATACGACGAAGCCCCCGGCCAAATGGCCGGAGGCTTCGTATGCGGACCGAACGCGTCAGCGCTTCGAGAACTGCGGAGCGCGACGGGCCTTGTGCAGACCCGCCTTCTTGCGCTCGACGATGCGGGCGTCGCGGGTCAGGAACCCGGCCTTCTTCAGAGAGGCCCTGTTGACGTCGCGGTCGATGGCGTTGAGGGCGCGGGCCACGCCGAGACGGATGGCGCCGGCCTGGCCGGTGGTGCCGCCGCCCTCGACGAGGACGATGACGTCGAAGCGGTTCTCAAGCTTGAGCAGAACGATGGGCGAGTTGACCTCGCGCTGCAGCAGCTTCGAAGGGAAGTAGTCCTCAAGGCTGCGTCCGTTGATGGTCCAGCTCCCGCTTCCGGGAACGAGACGGACGCGGGCGATGGCCTCCTTGCGGCGGCCGGTGCCGTAGCCGGGCTCGACCGCGGAGGTGCCGGTGCCTTCGCCGGAATTGGTCTCCGTGGTGTAGGAGGTCACCGTCTCCTCGGTTTCGTCGACGGCGGTGGTGGTGGTGTCAGCCATGGTCATGTTCTCCCTTCGACTCACTTGGCCTGCTGCGAGACCTGAGTGATCTCGAAGTTCGTGGGCTTCTGAGGCGTATGAGGATGCTCCGCGCCGGCGAAGACCCTCAGCCTCGCAAGCTGGACGCCCGATAGACGGTTCTTCGGAAGCATGCCGCGAACCGCGGAGACGATGAGACGCTCCGGATTGGTGGCGAGCAGCTTCGCATAGGTGTCACGGCGCAGTCCGCCGGGGCGTCCGGAGTGTGAATAAAGCTCCTTGCCCAGCTTGTTGCCCGTCAGCGCGACCTTGGAGGCGTTGAGGACGATGACATGATTGCCCGAATCCGCATGGGGGGCGAAGGAGGGCTTGTTCTTTCCGCGCAGCAGCGTGGCGACCTGGGTGGCGAGACGTCCGAGCACCACATCCGTGGCGTCGACGACGTACCAGTCGTGGCTCAGATCGGCCGGCTTCGGTGTGAAGGTTTTCACAGGTGTACCTTTTCTCGTTATTGTGTTCCAGACCCGCTCCCGCACGGGTTTTTACCCGGATGGCGCGGACCTTATTTCCGTGGGCTCCCTGAAAGTCCTCGATGGCGAGTGGGAAGCGCTTTGAAGGACCCCTGAGGGAAACACAACAATCCTCTACTATATCGCCGTCCTGGACTTACCGCAACACGTCGGACGCCCGGACCGTGTTGCCATGGACACGGCCCGGGCGTCCGCGGAAGTGACCCCGACGAGGGACGGTCAGGCGTTCATGATCGCCGACAGCGAGCGCATCCTCGTCTCGTCGAAGAGCTTCTCCAGAGGGACGACGTCCCCGTTCGCATCGGCAAGAGGAATCCGCCAGTTGGGGTACTCGTTGTTCGTGCCGGGCTGGTTCTGCGTCCGCTTCTCCCCGACGCCATCGACGATCGCCGCGGCGAGAAGATAGCTTGGGGCGGCCTTGAGCGCCCGGTAGAGCGCCTCGACGATCTGCCTCTGGTTGCCCTCCTCGTCCTTGAGCAGCTCGGGGTCGAGGAAGCCGTTGTCGACGAGCATGGTCATCATCGCGTTGTGCTCCCGGACGGCATCCGCCTGGAACTCCTCGACGGGGGTCGTGAGGAGGCCGAGACGCTGACGAATCTTCACCTGCTCATAGGTGAGGTACCCCGCGGCCGGCGGCAGATCATGGGTGTTGACGGAGGCCAGCGCGTTTCTGCGCCAGGTCCCGGGTGCCAGGAACGCGCCCTCCTGCTGTTCGAACCATTCGACGTTGCATCCGAACACCCCATGACGCTCAAGGGACTCCTCGACGTAGTCAGGGACGACGCCGAGGTCCTCGCCGACGACCACGCCGTGCACCCGGCTGGCCTCGATGGCGAGGATACCGAGCATGACCTCCGAGTCGTAGTAGACGTAGGATCCCTGCTTGGCGGTGTGATCGCGGGGAATCCACCACAGACGGAACAGCCCGAGGATATGGTCGATGCGAACCGCCCCGGCCTTGCGGAACATGCCATGGACCATGTCACGGTAGACGGAATAGCCCGTGTTCGCCAGCTCGATCGGGTTGAGCGGCGGCTGACTCCAGTCCTGACCCTGCTGGTTGAAGTAGTCCGGTGGAGCTCCGACGGTGACCCCCTTGGCGAAGCGCTCGGGATTCCACCACACATCGGATCCGACGGGATGGACGCCGACCGCCATATCGGCCATGATACCCAGCTGCATGCCGGCGTCCCGCGCCTCCTGCTGCGCCGCCTCGAGCTGCTCCGTGGCGATCCATTCCAGCCAGCGGTAGAAGTCGAGGGTGTCGGGATACTGTCCACGAAGCGACGCGACCTCCTGGGAGTCGCGGTCGAGGCGCGACTCCCAGTCGTCCTCGCCCGTGCCCGGCTCGCCCCACTTGTCGTAGCACAGGCACCATGTCGCATAGGCCTCGAGCTCCTCACCGCAGGAGCGTCGGAAGGAGTCGAAGGCGTCCTGCCTGCTCTGCGGGCGTCCGCCCTTGAAGATGAGCCACAGGGCGCGCATCTTGACGCGCCACATCGCATCGCGGTCGATGAGCTGCGCATCGCCGTTGAGCGGCTCCACCTGCTCATGCAGTTCCGCGACCTGCCGACGCACGTCCTCGCCCAGAGAGGCGTATTCGGGTACGGCCTCGGGACGGATGTAGGTGAAGTTCACGAAGCGACGCGAGATGGGCAGGTACGGCGACGGGGTCAGAGGCGCCACGGGCTCTCCGGCGTGCAGCGGGTTGACCAGGATGAAGTCGGCGCCGCTTTTCCTCTTGGCGTCGACCAGCATGGTTCTCAGATCCTGATAGTCGCCCACCCCCCACGATCCGGAGGACCTTATGGAGTACAGCTGAGCCATCCATCCCCAGAGCTGTCCGCTCCGCAGCCGCTCGGGGAGTTCGATGCGCTCGGGGGCGCTGATGAGAGCGGCATCCTGCGTCCTGTCGCCCACACGAACATGGAGGGTGTGGTATCCGACCGGCAGATCGGCGGGAACGAGGATGGACGCCGTGGCCACGAAGCCGTCACCCAGCGAATACGCCTGGGAGCCGTCGCCGGGGCCGGCCGTGAGCGGACTTCCATAGTCCGTGCCGTCCTCCAGCGTGATGGTGGCCTGCGGGATCTCCAGAATGCCGGTGTTCACGAGAACACGGGACTCGGCACCCACCGTATGAAGGAGGGTCGGCGCGACCAGGCGCCTATGCCGTTCGTCGAGAATGGTGCGAATGGCCTTGTCGATGGACTCATCGTCCGTGGCATCGATGCCTAGGGACTCGAGGATGGCCACCAGGACGTCATCGTCGATCTGGTGGTAGTCGTTGGACTGGCCGACGTAGTCGGTTCCGATCCCGACCAGCTTCGCCAGCCGGATAAGCGGGCGAGCCAGGCGTTCTGCGCTTTCGGTCTTCTCTGTCATAGCGACAAGTGTAATCCTCCACGAATCCGCCACGCGGCCGGACCCCCTGCAACGCCTACAGTCTCCGCCTTGACCTCGCCGCACGAGACACATCCGGGTCGGGATCCCCGACGAGCAGGTCCAGCGTCCCCGAGGCGGCGGAGGGGTTGCCTGCGACGGCACGCCGGACCATGGCCGCGAGGACGCGCGGCGAACCGTCGTCGCCAAGACCGAGACCCCCGAGGAAGCCGAGCGTGTCAGAATCCGTGCGGGGGTCCTGCGCCCCCTCCAACCTCATGCGCCACGATGTGGAGGGGTTGCGCAACGCGGCTCCCCGGACGTCGAGGTCTGGGTCCTTCGTCAGTCTGCCCGCCAGCCAGTTCTTGTCGTTGGGGTTTCCGGCGACCGCGGCGCGGACGCGGGGATCGGGGTCCGTGGAAAGCTTCACGAGGATGTTGGGGAAGGGCATGGTCGTCGCCAGGAGGACGCGGTCCTCGACGGGGGTGGATGGATTGCCGGCGACGGCCTCAAGAAGCGCCGTGGCCCGCGAGAACGCGGCCTGGTCGGATCTGTCGGGAAGAGGGCGTCGCGCCTCGGCGCTGAGCTCGGCGCTGTCGCTCGAATGCCTCAGCCGCTCATAGTCCATGGTGAGGGGACGGAATCCGTCGTCATCGGGATGCGTGGCATCCTCGGATCCTTCGGCGTCGGCATGCTCATCATCGGTCATGGCTCCACCATATCCCGCCGCACGATGTCCTCCTACGCCATGCCGCCCTCGGATGCGGCATCGTCCTCAGGGAGGGGGACCGCCTCACGCACGACTCCGCGGTCCTCGGGGACGACACGACCGGCGCTCCCCCGAACCACGGCCTCGCTGAAGGCCTTCGCCACCGCGTCGGGAACCACCACCTCTCCCTCGACGTGGTCGGAGTAGGAGCAGCTCTCGCGGTGCCCTCCGGCACGCGTGGCCAGATGGTCGAGCTGGTCGAGAAAGGCGTAGGGGAGGATGACATGATACCGGCGGAAGGGCACCAGGGCCGCGAGCCGGGCCTGGTCCAAGGCCGCCGAGGCGGCGGCTGAATAGGCGCGAACAAGACCCGGAGCCCCGAGCAGGACGCCCCCGAAGTAGCGGACGACGACGACCAGGCCGTTCTCGATGCGACGAGCCCGAAGCACGTCGAGAATCGGACGGGCGGCGGTGCCGGAAGGCTCACCGTCATCGTTCATGTGAATGCTCACGGACCGCGATTCCGTCCCGTCCCCGGCCAGGACGGCCGCATGCACGACATGGCGCGCGCCGTCATGCTCATGTCGAATCCGAGAGACGATTCCTGCCATCTGGTCCGCGGAGCGCATGGGAAAGGCGTAGCCGAGGAAGCGCGAACGACGCTGGTCATATTCCGCCGCCTCGGGCCCACCGGAAATCGGGAGCACCGTCAGCACGGAGCCATCAGGGGTGCCGAGGCCACGGGAATCCCCCGTCGTCTCGGAATCGTGAATCGTCGTGGAGCCGTCGGTCATTCTCCCGTCCTATCGGCACGCCCCGACCCGCGGATCCGACTGGACGCGTTTCGGCGGAGACGCCACGGGCGACCGCCATGTCATCCCGATCGGGTTCCCACGCAGGGTCACGAGGCGATGTCCTTCGGCGTGCGACCGGCTTCGCCGGCGGAACTCTCTGCTGCGCCAGCCGTCGGCGACTCCGTCGGCCTCAGTCTTCCTCGTGCCGCGTGATGAGCTTGAGGTTGACGAACTCGCGCATCCCGAGCTCACCCATTTCACGGCCGAATCCCGAGTTCTTCACCCCTCCGAACGGAAGCTCGGCGCTGTCCGCCCCGGCCTCGTTGACATAGGTCATTCCCGCCTGGATCCCGTCGGCGAAGAACTCCGCCTCGGCCGTGTCGGTGGTGAAGACGTAGGACCCGAGACCGTACGGGCTGTCGTTGGCGACCCGCAGGGCCTCACCGGCGTCGGACACGCGGTAGAACTGGGCGACCGGGCCGAAGAACTCTTCCCGTCTCGCCGAGGCATCCTCGGGGATGTCGGCGAGAATCGTGGGGCTGAACGACGCCCCTCTGTTGTCCGGATCGCCGATGACGAGCCTGGCGCCCTCGTCCAGGGCCTGATGGACCTGACGGCTGAGATGCGCCGCGGCAGCCTCGGAGCACATAGGCGCCAGGTCGAGGGCGCGGGAGGCCTCCGCGAACCGGGAGAGGAAGTCATCGTACAGATCGTTGACGACGATGAACCTCTTGGCGCCGTTGCAGATCTGGCCGACGTTCTCGTACCGTGCAGCGACGGCGTAGCGGACGGTCTCATCCAGATCGTCCGCGCTCATCACGATGAAGGGATCGCTCCCCCCAAGTTCGCAGACGACTTTTTTGAGCGCACGCCCTGCTTCGGCCGCCACCTGTCTGCCCGCCCTTTCGGATCCGGTCAGGGAGACGCCTCTGATCCGAGGATCGGCGATCATGCCGGTCACCTGATCGATGCTGGCGTAGACGTTGACGAAGGCGCCCTTGGGGAATCCGGCCTCAAGGAATATCGCCTCCATGGCCGCCGAGGACTTCGGGCATAGGGAGGCGTGCTTGAGGACCACGGTGTTCCCGATGAGCAGGTTCGGACCGGCGAAGCGTGCGACCTGGTAGTAGGGATAGTTCCATGGCATGATGCCGAGCAGCGGCCCCACCGGAAGCTTGCGCACGACCGCGGTGCCCCCGCTGACGCGATCGACCGGCATGTCGGCGAGAAGCTCCCGGGCGTGGTCGGCGTAGTAGGCGTAGATCTGCGCGGAGAACTCGACCTCCCCCGCCGCCTCCTCGAGGGATTTGCCCATCTCGTGGTGGATGATGTCAGCCAGTTCGTCCCGGCGACGCATGTAGATCTCGACCACGTTGTGCATCAGCCGAATCCGGGAGTCGAGGGACGACACCTGCGACCATTCCCGCCAGATGCGGTCCGCCGACGAAACCGCCTGCTCGACCTGGCCGTCCGTGAACGTCTCGTACCTCTCCTCGACCTCGCCCGTGGCGGGGTTGGTGACTGCATACATCGAAGCCATCCTTTCCTTCGTGCTCCTCGCGCGTCCGGTTTCCCCTTCGAAAAGGGCCCGGATCCCGTGTTGGGGAGCCGGACCCTCGATCCGCCTAGTCGGCCATGAGGTCGTGCGCCATTTCGGCGAAGGCGTTGATATAGGCGTCGCACGCCGCATCGTCATGCGCCACGGACAGGGTCCACTCCTCCTCGCGCCCGGGCGTCATGAACACGCCGCGGTTCATGGCGTACAGCCAGCACAGCTTGTTGAGGTCGGCGCGCTGCCCCTTGCGGAAGGTGACGTAGTCGACGATCTTGTGAGGAGAGAACGTCACGCACCCCTTGGCGCCGAAGCCGACCGCGTAGCCAGGGAACCCGTACCTGCGGATGACCTCGGTGCAGCCATCCATAAGACGTCGGTTGAGGTGGTCGAAATGCTCATAGGCCTCGGGCGTGAGGACCTTCTCGAGATTCGCCCGGGCGGCGGCGACGCACAGGGGGTTGCCGCTGTAGGTGCCGACCTGGTACACCTCGCCGCTTTCGACGACGC
>NZ_CAUTOG010000026.1:0-25000 GCF_963540075.1 uncultured Bifidobacterium sp. | reverse complement strand
GGATGTACGTGCTCGAGGAGCCGTACACCGAGCTCGGGTAGTACACGGTGGTGTCCGATTCCGTGGGCGTCACGGCGTCGGTCACGGTGACCGTCACGGTGGCGCTCTTTCCACCGGCCGTCGCGGTGAGGGTGGCGGTTCCGGCCTTGACGGCGGTGACCTTGCCTTCGGTGTCGACGGTGGCGACGGAGGTGTCGGACGACGTCCAGGACACGGTGGCGTTCGTCGCGTTGGACGGCGACACCGTGGCGGACAGCGACGTGCTGTCACCGGTGGTCAGCGACAGCGCCCCGCTGGAGACCGCGCTGCCGGAGATCGCCACGGAGGTGACGGTCACGTTGCACGGGTTCGACGTCGACACCGAGCCGTTCTGCACCACGAGCGTGCCTCCCGAGCCCGTGTAGTTGGCCTTGTTGTTGTTGTCCCAGGTGCCCGAGCCGTTGTCGAACACGAAGGTCAGGGACTTCCCGTTTGTCACGATGCTCTTGGACACCCAGCCCGAACAGGCCTCGCTCATCTTCTCGCCCGGCGCGGTCGTCCACGTGCCATCACCCACCTTGTAGTGGATGTACGTGCTGTCGGTGCCGTACACGCTGCTTGGATAGTAGACGGTGGTCACCGACCCCTCGGGCAGGGTGCCGGTTGCGGTCACGACGATGGACGCCGATTTTCCTCCTGCCGTCGCGGTGATGGTGGTGGTGCCCGCCTTGAGATAGGTGACGTTGCCGTCGGAGTCGACGGTGGCCACGGAGGTGTCCGAGGACGTCCACGACACGGTGGCGTCGGAGGCGTCGGACGGGGAGACGGTGGCGGTCAGGGCCGTGCTGGTCGTGTCGGCCAGGTCGACGCTGAGCGTGCCGTCGGAGACGCCGTCACCGCTGATGGACACGGAGTCCACGGCCGTGGTGGTGGTGCTCTTCGGCGTGTAGTAGGCGCTGACGGAGTATCCCTTGGCGGTTCCGGAGGTGATCTTGCCGTTGGAGACGGTGATCGTTCCGCCGTTGATCTGGTCGGTGTAGGTGCCGTCGTCGAGGGTGGTGGAGGACCCGGTGAGGTCGACGTCGCCGCCCATGTTCGCGATGACGACGCCGTCGTCGGTGGAGTTCGAATCCGTCTTGTAGCGCTCGGTCATGAGGCAGGAGCTGTTGCCCTGGCAGTTGCGCAGGTACTCCTTGTCGCCCGTGACGGTGTTGCGGAAGTGGTTGACGGCCACGACGGACGCGTCCTTCCACATGTCGTCGCCGGCGTCGCCCAGCTGGGAGACCTCGGCGAACTGGGCATTGGTGCCGCCCGAGCCCTTCGGCCTGTTGAAGTACAGCGGGGTTCCCTCGGCCTTGGAGGCGACGACGGCCCAGCCCATGCGGATCTGGTAGTCGGTCAGGCTCGTGGTGACCTTGTCGCTGTTGGCGTAGTTGTCATGCGACTCGACCCAGGTGACGAGCTGGTCGTCGGAGGCGCCGCTGCTCTGCAGGTTGCTCAGCGTGCCGGCGCTGAGGTTGCCGTTGCGGAGCGCGTTCTGCAGCGTGGTGCCGTAGCTGGAGGCGGTCACGCCGCCGCCGCCTTCGTCGGAGGAGTCGAACATGGAGGCGTAGCTGCTGTAGGGCAGGTTGCTGTCGCCCTGCAGGACCTCGCCGTACTGGTACTGGGCGCCGTTGTCGAGGATGGTGCTCCAGTAGTTGGAGGTGGTGCTGAGCTCGTTCTGCAGCTCGATGTGCTTGGCCGCGTCGAAGCGGAACCCGTCGACGCCGTCGTTGACGGCTTCGACGAGGAACGACTTGATCCGGCTTTCGACGGTGCTGCTCTGCGTGTTGAGGTCCCACAGTCCCAGAAGCCGGCACTGCGTGACGTCCCAGCGGTTCGAGTAGTCGATGTTGCCGTTGTTCGACGAGCAGTTCGACGCCGAATGAAACAGGCTGGTGTCCTGCCAGGAGCTGGCGATGGAGCTCCAGTCCGAGGTGAAGTGGTTTGCGACGACGTCGACGATGATGCGGATGCCGTACTTGTGGGCCTCCGTGGTCATGGCCTTGAGGTCGCTTTCCGAGCCGACGACGAAGTTGCCGATCGTGGTGTCGGTGGGCTGATACACGTAGTACCAGTTGTCGGTGAACTTCTTCCCGTTGGACGAGACCGTCTTGACGGCGCTGATGGGCTCCGTCTGGATGGAGGTGTAGCCGGCCTCGGCGATGGCCTTCATGTTGCTTTTGATGGTGTCGAACGACCACATCCACGCATGCAGGATGGTGCCGTCCTTCATCTCCTTCGTCAGCCCGTACTTCTCGCGGGCGGTCTCGAAGGTTGAGTTATCGACGGTGTCGGAATAGCTGTCGCGGTTGGACGACGTGGTGTCGGCCACCGCGGTGGATGCGGTGGACGCCGTCAGCGCCGCGCTTCCGAGCAGCGTGGCCAGCGCGACAGCGCCTGCCGCCAGCCTCTTCCAGAGATTGACGCCCCTGGTTCCTGATGGCCTCGGGGAGCGGTCCCCGGAGTCGGAATCGGGAGAATACTCAGTCTGCATTGACTCTCCTTGATGGTTTCTCTGATACCACGGACACGGGGACATGGAGGATCCCGGCATGGCCATCGCTGGTCTCCGGTTTTCCGACGCGGTTTCCGGACGGCGGACGGCCGTTCGGGCATACGTCTTCGCCGCGTCGACGAGGCCGTGGCTGCTTCCTTGCACTGCACTACTGCAATACTTCATTGCACTGCATTACCGCACGTCCGCATCGCTGCGCACGTACAGGTCAATACGATAGGCCGTCGGGATGTGGGGTTTATCATCGGTGTCCGAATATCGGAGTCGCCGTCTCAAATTGTGTCTCATCCTGAATCCCCGGCCTGGATGAGGCCGGGGATTCAGATTTCGGAACTCGGTGATTTCGAGGTGCTGACGCATGATGCGCTTCGGCAAGCGCACCCTACCCTCGGTGGAAGAGGCCGGCCGTCAGTACGCCCGCCTCGCGTTGACGAGCTTCTCGAACTCCTCATGCGACTGGGCGCGCGCACCGGCGTCCTCGAAGGTGACAGTCCCGTTTTTGACGAGCCGAGCGAGGTCCTGGTCGAGGGTGTGCATGCCGAGCTCTCCTCCGGCCTGCAGCTGGGTGCGGATCTGATGCGTCTTGGAGCTGCGGATAAGCGCGGCCACCGCGGGGGTGGAGTACATGATCTCGGTGGCGGGCACGCGCCCGTGCCCGGAGGCGCGTGGCACGAGGGTCTGGACGATGACGGCCTGCAGAGTGGACGCCACCTGCACGCGGATCTGCTGCTGCTGGTTCTCGGGATACACGTCGATGAGCCGGTCGACGGTGGAGCCGGCGTCCTGCGTGTGCAGGGTGGCGAGCACGAGGTGGCCGGTCTCGGCGGCGGTGAGGGCCGTGGAGATGGTCTCGAGGTCTCGCAGCTCGCCGACCTCGATGATGTCGGGGTCCTCGCGCAGCGCGTGCTTGAGCGCCTCGGAGAAGCTCTTGGTGTCGGTGCCGACCTCGCGCTGGCTGACGATGCACTTCTTGTGCTGGTGCACGAACTCGATGGGGTCCTCGATGGTGATGATGTGGTCGGTCCGCTGCGTGTTGGCGACGTCGAGCACGGCCGCCAGAGTGGTGGACTTTCCGGATCCGGTGGGGCCGCAGACCAATACGAGTCCGCGGGGAAGGAGGGAGAGCCGGGTGATGCGCGGGTCGAGGCCGAGCTGCTCGGCGGATTTGATCTCGAGGGGGATGTTTCGCAGCGCGGCGCAGACGCCCTGCCGGTCCTGGTAGACGTTGACGCGGAAGCGCAGCAGATTCCCCACGGAGAACGAGATGTCGAGTTCGCGGTCATGATCGAAGCGTCTGCGCTCGGGTTTGGTCGTCATGACCTGGATGGCGGCGAGGGTGTCCTCCTTGCCTTGGGCGGCGAGTCCGTCGACGGGGCGTATGCGCCCGTCGACCCGCAGCATGGGCGGGTCGCCGACGACGAGATGGAGATCGGAGGCGTTGAGCTCGACGAGGGCCGCGATGGCCCGCACGAAGTTCTGCGGGGCGTTGGGATGCTCCTCGAGGAGGGTGCGCGCGGCGTCGGTGGCGGTCTGCCCTCGGAAGCCGGTGGTGGCGATGGCGGTGATGCGGTCGATGGAGGCCTTGTCAAGAGCGGGGATACCTGCGATCTGCCCCGTGTCGGGGATGGTGGACTGGGGTTGGCTGGCGTCCGGCGCGATGGCGGTGGCGGGGAACGTCGCTGTGAAGGGCATGGTGGCACCTGTCTGTGAATAGCCGCTCTGGGTTGAGCCGCTTGGGGAGTGGTCTGCCTGCGCTGAATTCGCCAGGAAGGCGCGTTGGACCGAAGGGATGGCAGTTACGGGCATCCCCGCGGGTGCCTCCCTGCTCGCCGTGGTGGGGATGGTCGCCGATCCGGGGGAGGAGATGCCACGGAAATCCAGTGACGGGGCGGGGATGGCGGCATCCTTCAGTCTGTCCGCCGGTCCCTCGGGGGACGGCTTGGTTCCATTGGCGAGAAGCATGTCGTCGCAGGGACAACGGCGGGATCGACGTTGAAGGCGGTGAATTCCTCGAGTCTGTCTGATTGTGAGTCAAAAGACAATAGTGAATTCTATCGTTACGAATATAACGCCGATTCCAAGTTAAGCTACAAGTTTGTTCTTGCTTCCACGGCAAGTTCGTCGCATCCCATGTGCTTGACTGAAATGGTTCCAGGTATCAACTCCTCGAGTTCACCGATAAATACGGGGTATGATACAAGCGAATGGAGTAATTGGGTCCCCTCGTACGTGGCACTTCAGGACTGTTCGGCCTCGTCAACAACAGTGACAGGGTCGACAATATATCCTCAGGTATGGAACGGAACAGTGGACACTGAGTCTGCTGCTTCTGGAAGCGGCACCACAATAACTCCTGGGAATGGAGAGTTCACCGTCACCAAGGACCTCTCCAATACCTCGGGGAGCTGAGCCATGGTGATAACTGCTTCTCCATCCCTCCAGACGGACGTCACGACCTTCGTCCTCGCCATCGTGGGCATGGTCGTCGTCGGTGGCCTGTTCGGGTCGTTCCTCAACGTCGTCATCTGGCGGGTCCCGAACCACATCAGCCTCGTCGATCCCAAGCGCAGCTTCTGCCCACGATGCGGCGCGCCCATCGCCTGGTACGACAACATCCCCCTCGTCTCCTACGCCGTGCTGCACGCCCGCTGCCGCCACTGCCACGAACCCATCTCCATCCGGTACCCCCTCGTCGAGGCGCTGGGGGGAGTGATGGCCGGGGCCGTCACCGCGGGCGCCCTGCTCGGCATGTACCCCGGATGGATGCTGCCCGACCTCTATCTCCTCGCCGCCGTGTCCATCGTCATCGCGTTCATCGACCTCGACCACCACCTCATCCTCAACGTCATAGTCTACCCGACCGCCGTCGTCAGCCTCCTGCTGCTCGTCCTCGCCTCCTGGGGCACAGGCGAATGGACGGCCCTCGGCCGGGCCGTGCTCGCCGGCGTGATCCTCGGCGCCTTCTACCTGCTTCTCGCATTCATCTGGCCCGGCGGCATGGGGCTCGGCGACGTCAAGCTCGCCGCCGTCCTCGGACTCACCCTCGGCTGGCTCGGCTGGCCGCAGCTCGTCGTCGGCGCCTTCGCCGCGTTCCTCATCGGCGGCGTGGTCGGCGTGGCACTCATCGCCGCGCGTAAAGTGGAGCTTCGAGGAGGGATTCCGTTCGGACCATCCATGGTGGTCGGAGCGTGGGTCGGCATCGCCGCCGGCGCACCGCTTGCCGCCTGGTACCTGCACCTCGCCGGAATCGGCTGAGGAGCCGGAGGCACGTCATGAACGGACCATCCGTATACGTCGTACGGACATCGCCAAGGAAGGGATGACCATGAAGCAGATGGTGGCATTGGGACTCTCCAACGACGCCGTACGGGCCGCCGTCGTCGGCAACCCATACACGAAGCGGCCGATCATCCGCCAATGCCGGACGATACCGCTGCCCGCCGGGGCCGTCGTCGACGGCGAGGTCGTCGACTAGGCCACCGTCAGCGGCCTGCTCAAGACGCTCGTCACCCGCGGCAAGTTCCCCCGCGACAACGTCGCCCTCGTCTACGCCAGCCGACGCGTGCTCTTCCGCGAGGCCACCTTCCCCGACATCGCCCTCAAGGAGCTCCACGAGACCCTGCCCTTCCAGGCCAAGAACCTCATCCCCCTGCCCATGTAAGGACTCCATCCTCGACTTCGTGCCCCTCTCCCGCGAGGAGCAGCCGCAGGGCGGCGTGCTCCACGGGCTCATCGTCGCCACCCTCGCCGCCGGACTCGAGAAGACCGCCAAGGCCGTCGAGTCAGCCGGGATGTTCGTCACCTCCGTCGACACCAGCGCCTTCTCCCTCGCCCGCATGTTCTCCGAGGACTCCCAAGAGCACACCGTCGCCGTCATCAACGTCGGATCCAACAGCACAGACGTCATCATCCTCGACAAGGGAGGCCCCGTCTACCTGCGCTCCGTGCCGTCCGGCGCCGACGACGTCACGCAGGCCATCTCCATCGCCCTCAGCGTGCCCTTCGAGGACGCCAACGATATCAAGCAGCATCTCGGGCTGCGGAACGTCGTCGGCGACCCACGACTCGAGAAGGCCGAGGAGATCATCCGCGAAACCACCTCGCAGCTCATCGTCGGAATCCGCAACACCCTCAACTACTACGACAACGACCGCCGCTACGACGGCACCGTCGACGACATCATCCTCACAGGCGTCGGCTCCCAGCTCGGCGGATTCCCGCCCGTGCTCGCCACCTCCACCAACAAGGTCGTGCGGCTCGGCGACCCGTTCTCCAAATTCGCCCTCACCAAGCAGGCGCGCGAGCAGGAGGCCCCCTCGCACTCCTCCGCGTACGCCATCGTTCTCGGACTCGCCATGGGAAGGAGGCTGCGATGAGAGGCACGAAATCGACGCGATCCGACCGCCACGGTCGCAAGGCGGCCGACGGGGGAGACCACCACCGTCCTCGGCGCCGACACCACCGACCGCGCCCTGCTCAAATCGCTGCGCAAGCAGCTCATCAGCGCGGCGGCCGGAACGAGTTCGACGTCCTCAAGCTCGAGCTCGTCGTCGAGCTCCACGTCGGGAAGCGGGGAGTAGCCGCCATGGGCACCATGAACAGGCATCGCATCATCTGGGTGGCGTTCGCCGTCGCCATCGTCGCCGTCGCGCTCCTGACGTGGAGCACCGTCGTCTCGCCGCGCATGCAGCAGATCTCCGCCGCCGACGAGCAGACCGCGCAGATCACCCGGCAGAACACCGAGACGCAGAACACCATCGACACGCTCAGCCTTGCCAGCGTGAACATCATCCTCGAGACCAACCGCCTCAACCAGCTCGAACGGCAGATACCCAGCAGCTATGAGCAGCCGGCGTTCATCACATCCCTCAACAAGGCCGCCTCCAGCACCAAGGTGAGCATCCAGTCGGTGAGCTTCGGAACCGCCTCCGACGCCGTGCTTCCCACGGGCGTCTCCGGAGGTATTACCAGCGGCCGACTCGTGGAGGTCCCTGTCTCCATCAGCGCCTCCGGCGACTACACGGCCCTGCGCGGCTTCGTCGCCGCCATCCAGGGGACCTCGCGCATTGCCATACCCACCAGCCTGTCCTACTCCATCGAATCCGGGGACACCCAGAGCACCGTGAGCATCACCTGCACCATCTGGTCGCTGCTGTCCACGGGTTCCGTGAGCGACACCGCGTCCTCGCTTTCGTCCGAGGCGGAGTAGGCTCCGTCGGCGAATCGGGAGGCCGCGCGGGCCGGATCCTTCGACGGTTCGGGGCCCGCGCGGGCCCTCCGTCGCATCGCCGGGCCGTCGCCGCGTGACGGTAGACTATGCCGGGTCAAGAAGACCCGGAAGTCAAGCAGAAGGTGCATTGTGGCTCAATCCAAACTCGATGACGTCGTCTCGCTCGCCAAGCGCCGCGGCTTCGTGTTCCCCGCCGGCGAGATCTACGGAGGCACGCGCTCCGCATGGGACTACGGCCCGCTCGGCGTCGCCCTCAAGGACAACATCAAGCGCGAATGGTGGCGCTCCATGGTCGTCACCCGAGGGGACGTCGTCGGGGTGGACACCTCCATCATCCTGCCGCCCGCCGTATGGGTCGCCTCCGGCCACGTGAGCGTCTTCAACGACCCGCTCATCGAATGCCTCAACTGCCACAAGCGCCAGCGCGCCGACAAGCTCCAGGAGTCCTGGGCCGAGAAGCACGGCGACACGATGCCGCCGAACGGCCTCAGGGACATCGTCTGCCCCGACTGCGGCACCCGCGGCAAGTGGACCGAGCCGCGCGACTTCAACATGATGCTGCGCACCCACCTCGGACCCGTCGACGACGACAACTCCCTGCACTACCTGCGCCCGGAGACCGCCCAGGGCATCTTCGTCGACTTCAAGAACGTGCTCACCGCCTCGCGCTCCAAACCGCCGTTCGGCATCGCCAACATGGGCAAGTCCTTCCGCAACGAGATCACGCCCGGCAACTTCATCTTCCGCACGCGCGAATTCGAGCAGATGGAGATGGAGTTCTTCGTCAAGCCCGGCACCGACGAGGAATGGCACCAGTACTGGATCGACACCCGCACCCGCTGGTACGTGGACCTCGGCATCGACCCGTCCAACCTGCGCCACTACGAGCATCCCAAGGAGAAGCTCAGCCACTACTCCAAGCGCACCGTGGACATCGAATACAAGTTCGGCTTCCAGGGCTCCGACTGGGGCGAGCTCGAGGGCATCGCCAACCGCACCGACTTCGACCTGACGGCCCATTCCGAGCACTCCGGCGAGGACCTGAGCTACTACAACCAGGGCACGAACGAGCGGTACGTCCCCTACGTCATCGAGCCCGCGGCCGGACTCACCCGCTCCCTCATGGCCTTCCTCGTCGACGCCTACGACGTGGACGAGGCCCCCAACACCAAGGGCGGCGTCGACCGTCGCACCGTGCTGCGCCTCGACCCGCGCCTCGCGCCCGTCAAGGCCGCCGTGCTGCCGCTGAGCAAGAAGCCCGAGCTGCAGGGCATCGCCCACGACCTCGCCGCCGAGCTCCGCCAGCGCGACTGGATGATCGACTATGACGAGGCCGGCGCCATCGGCCGCCGCTACCGCCGCCAGGACGAGATCGGCACCCCGCTGTGCGTCACCGTCGACTTCGACAGCCTCGACGACCACGCCGTCACCGTGCGCGAGCGCGACAGCATGAGGCAGGAGCGCATCGCCCTCGACAAGGTCGCCGACTACGTGGCCGGCGTCGTCGCCGAGAAGCGCGTGCGCTACCCCGAGGGACCGGCCGACATCGTCGGCACCCGCGCCGCCGACGGCGGGCTGGACGTCTCCAAGGAGACCGGCGAGGACGACAGCGCCCCCGTCAAGGTCGCCGAGGCCGGTGGTCTGTATTAACCCAGCTGTCCGGCCCGTCGACCTGGGCCGCATCCATGTTCCGGTGCCGGTCGTCCTCTCGCCGATGGCGGGGGTCACCAACTGGCCGTTCCGCACGCTGTGCGAGGGGTACGGTCCCGACGGCCTGTACGTGGCCGAGATGATCACCGCGCGGGCGCTCGTCGCCCGCAACCCCAAGGCGTTCCGGCTGTGCCGCTTCGCGCCGGGGGAGAGGATTCGGTCCCTTCAGCTGTACGGCGTCGACCCGGCCATCGTGGAGCAGGCGGCCCGCATGGTCGTCGATGGGAACATGGCGGACCACGTCGATCTCAACTTCGGCTGCCCCGTCCCCAAGGTCACCCGCCGCGGCGGCGGCTCCGCCCTGCCGTGGAAGACGGACCTCTTCGCCGAGCTCATCCACCGCGTGGTGGGCGTGTGCGACCCGGCCCGCATCCCCGTCACCGCGAAGATCCGCGTCGGCATCGACCACGAGCATGAGACCTTCCTCGACGCCGGCCACATCGCCCAGGAGGAGGGCTGCGCGGCCGTCACCCTGCACGCGCGCACCACCGCCGAATACTATGGGGGGCACTCCGACTGGTCGAAGATCGCCGAGCTCGTCCAGGCGCTCGACATACCCGTCTTCGGCAACGGCGACGTCTGGGGCGCCGACGACGCGCTCGACATGATCCGCGAGACCGGCTGCGCGGGCGTAGCCATCGGCCGCGGCTGCCAGGGGCGGCCCTGGCTGTTCGCCGACATCCGCAACGCCTTCGCGGGCGATTCCACGCGCGTCAACCCCGATCTTGGCCAGGTCCGCGAGATCATCGACAGGCACGCGCGCATGCTCGTCGAGTTCTACGACGGGGACGAGCGCATGGCCGTGCATGACCTGCGCAAGCATCTGGCGTGGTATCTCAAGGGCTTTCCGGTGGGCGGCACGACCCGCCGCGAGGTCATGGAATGCGAGTCGCTCGCCGACGTGGAGCTCGTGCTCGGCCGCCTCGACCCGTCGCTCACCCTGCCGGAGCGGGTGATCGACAAGCCCCGCGGACGCACCCGCTACGCGCGCAAGGTGCATCTGCCCTACGGCTGGCTCGATTCGCGCACCACCACGCACGAGCAGCGCGAGGCGCTGTTCGGCGACGACCCGATGGACGCCGGGTACTGAGTATGGATGGACGGATGCGGGACGCCGACGGCCTGATGGGCGCGGGGAACCGTGATGCCGAGGGTGCGCGCGAACGGGCCGAACGGGCGGAAGAGGGATGATTGAGGATGGTTTCCCGCGGATGTCAGCCGGACCACCGGCCGATACTGTGCGGAATGGTGACGAATAGTCGCCACACGCCCCGAAATCAGCGAGGAATGAAAACTGTTCTGAGATACAGTATTGCGTATACGTGTGAGTGACAGGAGACCAAGGTGAGCGAGACCACCCAGACTGACCAGACACAGAACGGGGCTCAGACCGCCATCAAAGTGGTGGGCGTTGGTGGTGGCGGCTGCAACGCCGTCATGAGGATGATCGACGCCGGCGTCCAGAACATCGACTACGTCATAGCCAACACCGACGCCACCGATCTCACCAAGGTCGGCGGCTCTCGCGTCGTGAAGGTCTCCCTCAGCGACAAGGACGGCAGGGGACTCGGCGCCGGCGCCGATCCCAAGGTGGGCGCCAAGGCCGCGCTTGACCATCAGGCCGACATCGAGGACGCGCTCAGGGGCGCCGATATGGTCTTCGTCGTCTGCGGCGAGGGCGGAGGCACCGGGACGGGCGCAAGCCCCCTCGTCGCGCACTGCGCCCGCGAGCAGGGCTCGCTGACCATCGGCGTCGTCACCCGCCCCTTCGACTTCGAGGGCAGCAAAAGGATGACGACCGCGCTGAACGGCATCGTCGATCTGCGCAAGGAGGTCGACGCGCTCATCGTCATTCCCAACGACAAGCTCAGCGACGCCGGGGCCGACCTGCCGATGCGGGAAAGCCTGGCCCTGGCGGATCAGGCCATCATCAACGGCGTGCAGGGCGTGTCGCAGCTTTTCACGAACAACGCCTACATCCACGTCGACTTCTCCGACGTCAAAACCATCCTCAAGGGGGCCGGCACCGTCCTGTTCGGCGTGGGCACGGCCAAGGGCGAGGATCGTGCGGTCAAGGCCGCCGAACTCGCCATCACCTCCCCGCTTATGGAGGAGAGCATCGAGGGTGCGCATGGCGCCATCATTGTCATCGCGGGTCCGCAGGACCTCAAGATGAGCGAGTACAGGAACGCGTGCAAGTTCATCGCCGACGCCATCGACTCGGACGCTTTGATCATCAACGGCTTCTCCACGGACGACTCCTTCGGTGACGAGGTGCGCGTCACCGTCATCGCCGCGGGCTTCGACTCCGAGCCCGAGGACAAGCCGCTCGATGCCTCCTCCGATCAGGCCGAGGACGACGGGGACGACGACACCGGGACCATTCCCGTGCCGCCTCAGGTGGCGGATCCCATCGATCAGGCCACCGAGGAGGACTCGACGACGGTGGACGCGCCTAGCCCGGTCTCCCGGCCTTTGGACGACGAGACCGCCGAGCGCGACGTGGTCTCGTTCGACGAGGAGAACGGGCGGGGCAAGGTCCCGGCGCCCTTCTCCTTCGACTTCTAACGCGATGACGGACGGCACGGGCGAAAGGATTTTCCCATGGCAGGCTTCATGAAGAACGCGATGTCGTATCTGGGCATGACCGACGTCGTGGAGGACGATGACGATCTCGCAGATGACGCCGATTCCGCGAAGTCGTCCTTCGACTCCGACCGGTCCGTCACCCCGATCGCCCCGCAGTCATCGACCGCGCCGGCCCAACCCGCCGCTGCCCGACGCGACGCCAACCCCTTCCAGGGACGGATGAGCCGCATCACCACCATCCATCCCCGGAGCTACGAGGACGCGCAGCTCGTCGGACGAGCCCTGCGCGACGGGGTCCCCGTCGTGCTCAACCTCACCGACGTCTCGGAGGCCGTGGCCTACCGCATCGTCGACTTCTCGGCCGGCGTCGTCTTCGGCGTGCGCGGATCCATCGAACGCGTCACCCCGCGGGTGTTCCTGCTCAGCCCCGCGCAGGTGAACATCAAGGTCGAGGAGGCGTCGAGCAAGCCGGGGGCGAGCGACCTCTTCACCGACTGAGAGCGCGCATGTCCGCCGCTCCCGGTTCGTTCATGGGGTTGCCTTCGAATCCGTCACTGGGGGAGTGCAGCCGGCGTCCGTACCTGTATGACGTCGCCTCGGTTGTTCGTCGTCTGCCGGATGTTCTTTATTCATCCCCTCGTTCGCTCGGCGCCCGTCCAGCGAACGTTCAACGTGTCACGATAGGGTGATTCCATGCTGCTGCTGATCATCAGACGTATCCTCGACTGGGCCATCGGGGTGTACATCACCATCCTGTTCGTGAGGATGATTCTTGACTGGATCGCCTTCCTGTCGCCTCGCTGGTATCCGCGCGGGGTGATTGCCTCGCTCATCAACGTCGTCTACCGCCTCACCGACCCGCCGCTGCGCTGGCTGCG
Organism: uncultured Bifidobacterium sp.; assembly: GCF_963540075.1. Lineage (GTDB taxonomy): Bacteria > Actinomycetota > Actinomycetes > Actinomycetales > Bifidobacteriaceae > Bifidobacterium. Next base: position 12,057 of record NZ_CAUTOG010000026.1, on the reverse strand, counting down.
TCGCTACATCCCGCCGCTGAGGCTGGGTAACGTCGCCCTGGACGTGAGCTTCATCGTCCTGTATTTCGGGCTCGTGGTGCTGCAGATGCTGATCTGAGAGAGCGTCGCGACGACGGTCGGTCCCGTCCCTGGTAGGGGTCGACAGGTGCGCCATTATGGCTCTGATGGCCGCCCTGGGACCCGTCCCGGCGCGGTCGCAGAACCCGTCGTGCTAGCATGGCGAGTTGTTAGCAGCACACAGCGAGGCATCGTGCCCAAAGCGAGGTGTAAGACATATGGCTCTGTTGACGCCCAAGGACATCCGGGAGCATACCTTCCAGACGGTCCGGTTCAAGGAAGGCTATGATGTCGACGAGGTCGACGACTTTCTCGACCAGGTGACGGAGACGGTCGAGGCGCTGGGCAAGCAGGCCATGCAGAGCGGGCAGGCCACGCAGTCCTTGGGACCGGACGTCGCCGCCCTCAACGGCAAGATTGCCGAGCTCACCACACAGCTTCAGGCCTCTCAGAACGAGAACCAGCAGCTCAGGTCCTCGGCCGCGTCGGGGCAGGGCCAGACCGCCCAGGTCGACGCCGCCAAGCTGTCCGAGGCGGAGGAAAGCAACAGGGCCCTGGCCGCCCAGAACGAGCAGCTCAAGGCACAGGTGCAGCGTCTGGGCGCTCAGGTCGACCAGCTCACCGCCCAGGCCGCCGAGGCGGCCGGCAGCAAGGAGCTGGGAGCACAGCTCACCGCCGTGCAGCATGAGCGCGACGAGCTTCGCGCCACGGCCGAGAACCTCGGCCACGAGCTTGCGAACGCCAGGCAGCAGGCCGCCGAGGCCGCCGCCCAGGGCCAGAAGGTCCAGGATCTGACCCGGCAGCTCGAGGAGTCCCGTCAGCGCGAGAACCAGCTGCGCGCCCAGGTCGCCAAGGTCGAGCCCAGCACCGAGACCGGAAGCCTGCAGAAGATCGCCGGGGCCGGAACCGGCGACGCCAGCGAGCCTGAGCGCGCCACCGCGATGCTCACCCTCGCCATGCAACTCCATGACCAGTACGTCGACAAGGGCAAGGCCCAGGCCAAGGACATCGTCGACACCGCGCAGAACAAGTACAACGACGTGATCGCCAAGGCCAACGAGTACTCCACGCGCACCCGCACCGAGGCCGACGACTACGATAAGAAGACGCGCTCGGCGGCCGACGGCTATGCCGCTTCGGTTCATGCGGATGCCGACGCCTATGCGGCCAGGACCCACCAGGACGCCGACACCTACGCGCAGAACAAGCATTCCGACGCGGACGCCTACGAGGCCGAGATCCAGCGGCGCGCCGCCGAATACGATCAGAAGACCCGCACCGGCGCCGACACCTATGCTCAGCAGGTCAGGGACAACCTCGAGTCGCAGTCCAAGGTCATCGAGGGCAACATCCAGGGCCTCAAGCAGTTCGAGGGCGAATACCGCACGCGTCTCACCGAGTTCCTCAACCAGCTCGTGACGCAGGTCTCGGATACGAACAGCTTCTCCAAGGTCGACCAGTCGGGGAAGTCCGGCGAGTGAGCCGGATGGCACGCGGCACTTCGGGTAGATGACGGAAGGCATGACGGGAACGGCAGGACGGTCGGGCGCCAGCAGGCGTGCGACCGTCTTCGCATGTGTGGCGGCCGGCGTCCTCGGCCTCGACCAGGGCACCAAGGTCCTGGCCCTTGTCCTGCTCGGCTACGGTCGCCGGGTGACCGTCATACCCGGACTGCTCTCGTTCGTTCTGGTTCGTAACCCCGGGGCGACTCTGGGACTCGGATCCTCGATGACGTGGCTTATCTCGCTGTTCGCCATCGTCGCCGTGGTCGCGCTTATGGTTCTCGCCTCACGGACGGATTCGATGCGCTGGACCGTCGGATTCGCTCTCGCCGCGGCGGGGGCGGCCGGCAATCTTCTCGACCGCATCATGCATGCCGACGGCTTCCTCAACGGACGCGTCATCGACTTCCTCGACTACGGCTGGTCCGTCGGCAACATCGCGGACGTCGCCCTGACGGTGGCCGGTGTGCTGATCATCGTGCTCATCCTCGCCGGCGAGCCGTTCCGGACAGAACAGTCCGCTGCGGCGGTGCACGGAACGACGGCCGATGGAACGGTGTCCAACGGCGGTGCGGCGTCCCAGGATGCGTCCGCTGCGGATGGCTCCTCCTCGTTCCCACCGGAGGCCGGGGCTCGATGAGCCGTGTGCTTCCGGCGCCGGACGCCCTCATCGGCCGGCGCTTCGACGTCGCGGCCGCCAAGATGCTCGGCGTCTCGCGATCCAAGGCCAGCACCATCATCGAAACCGGACAGGCCCGGGTGCTCGGACGAGACGTTTCCAAGTCCGGCGTGCTTCAGGAGGGCGACGTCATCGAGCTCGACCTCGTCGAGGAACGGCGTGAGTCGGAGCCTCTGGCCGATGAGATGGGCATCGCCTACGAGGATGACGACGTGGTCATCGTCGACAAGCCCGTCGGCGTCGCCGCGCACGCCTCCGCGGGCTGGCGGGGGCCCACCGTGCTCGGCACGCTGCTGCAGCGCGGGGTGCACATCACCTCCTACGGTGCTCCGGGACGCCAGGGCATCGTCAGCCGTCTCGACGTCGGCACCAGCGGCCTCATGCTCGTATGCAAGTCCGAGCTTGCCTACCGGGAGATGCGCCGGCAGTTCGCCGAGCATGAGGTCGTCAAGACCTACCACGCGCTCGTCCAGGGGAATCTCGAACAGGACAAGGCCACCATCGAGGCGCCCATAGGACGGGCCAAGGTCGCGGACTTCCGGTTCACCGTGACCCCCGCGGGCAAGCCCGCCATCACCCACTGGGACGTGCTGCGCCGCTACGGCAAGGCGACGCTCGTCTCCGTGAACCTGGAAACCGGGCGCACCCATCAGATCCGCGTCCATTTCTCGTCCATCGGCCATCCCCTCGCCGGGGACCCGATGTACGGGGGCAATCCCGTGCTGGCGCGGGAGCTGGGGCTGGACCGCCAATGGCTGCATTCCATGAAGCTCGAGTTCCGTCATCCGCGCACCCGCATCTGGACCGCCGTCACCTCCACCTACCCGGCCGACCTCGCGCATGCCCTCGAGATGCTGGACGGTGTGTCCGGGGATGCGCCTGATGAGGAGGTCGGAGCCGCCCGTCACGCAGCGCGGTTATCGTAGAGTCCATGGCCACGGGAGACTCGTTCGTACAGCTGCACAACCACACGCACTACTCGCTGCTCGACGGCGCCTCGAAGATCCCGGACATGGTGGCCCGCGCCAAAGAGCTTGGCATGCCGGCCATCGCCATCACCGACCACGGCAACATGCACGGCGCCTACGAGCTGTGGAGCACGGCCGTGAAGGCCGACATCAAGCCCATCGTCGGCATCGAGGCCTACGTGACCCCGGAGACCGCCCGCCAGGACAAGACCCGCGTGCACTGGGGCACCGAGGCGCAGCGCTCCGACGACGTCTCCGGCGGCGGCCTCATCACCCACCTCACCCTGTGGGCCGAGAACGACGAGGGGCTCGTCAACCTCATCAAGGCCAGCTCCGTCGCCAACCTCGAGGGCCGCGTCATGCGCTACCCCCGCATGGACAAGGAGGTGCTCTCCACCTATTCGAAGGGGGTCATCTGCTCCTCCGGGTGTCCCTCGGGCATCATCCAGACCAGGCTGCGCCTCGGGCAGTTCGACGAGGCCCTGCGGGCCGCCGGCGAGTTCCAGGACATCTTCGGCAGGAACAACTTCTACATCGAGCTCATGGACCACGGGCTGTCCATCGAGAAGCGCGTCACCAAGGGGCTGCTGGAGATCGCGAAGCGCCTCGGCGCCCCGCTCGTCGCCACCAACGACGCCCACTACGTGCGCGAGGAGGACGCCGGGTCACAGGACGCCATGCTGTGCATCAACTCCGGCTCGCGCCTCGACGACCCCGACCGCTTCAAGTTCGATGGGTCCGGCTACTACATCAAGTCGGCGCAGGATATGCGCGCCCTGTTCAAGGACTTCCCCGAGGCCTGCGACAACACGCTCGCCATCGCCGAGCGATGCAACGTCATCTTCGACGACCACGAGGACGGGGCGTTCATGCCCCGCTACGACTGCCCGGAGGGATGGGACGAGACCTCGCTGTTCCTGCGCGAGGTGGAGGAGGGACTCAACCGACGCTACGACGGCAGCCCATCCGACGAGGTGCGCCGGCAGGCCGACTATGAATGCGGCGTGATCTGCCAGATGCAGTTCTGCGGCTACTTCCTGGTCGTCGCCGACTACATCAACTGGGCCAAGGCGCACGGCGTCATGGTGGGCCCCGGACGAGGCTCCGCCGCAGGCTCCATGGTGTCCTACGCGATGGGCATCACCGAGCTCGACCCGCTCAAGCACGGGCTGATCTTCGAGCGCTTCCTCAACCCCGAGCGCGTCTCCCTGCCCGATATCGACGTCGACTTCGACCCCGAGGGGCGCGCGCGCGTCCTCGACTACGTCGAGGACAAGTACGGGCGGGACAAGGTCGCCCAGTGCGTCATCTACGGCACCATCAAAACCAAGCAGGCGCTCAAGGACTCCGCGCGCATCATGGGCTACGAGTTCTCCGTCGGCGACCGGATCACCAAGGCCCTGCCGCCGAGCAAGAACGGCAAGGACGTCAGCCTCAGGGAGATCTTCGACGCCACGTCCAAGCGCTACGCCGAGGCCCGCGAGTTCCGCGAGCTGTACGACTCCGACCCGGACGCCAAGCGCATCACCGACCAGGCCAAGGGCATCGAGGGACTGATCCGGCAGACCGGGGTGCACGCCTGCGCGACCATCATGGGGTCGGATCCCATCACCGACACCTCGCCGCTGCTGGAACGCACCGACGGCACCGTCACGACGACCTTCGAATACCACACCTGCGAGACCCTCGGCCTCGTCAAGATGGACTTCCTCGGACTGTCCAACCTCACCGTCATCCGCGACACCCTCACCAACATCAGGAACAACGGCAAGACGCCCATCGACTACACGAAGATCCCGCTCGACGACAAGCCCACCTACGAGCTGCTGTCCCGCGGCGACACGCTCGGCGTCTTCCAGCTCGATTCCGACGGCATGCGCTCGCTGCTGCGCACCCTCAGGCCCGACAACTTCAACGACATCTCCGCGCTCATCGCCCTGTACCGCCCGGGCCCGATGGATATGAACTCGCATATCAACTACGCCAAGCGCAAGAACGGTCTGCAGGAGATCACCCCCATCCATCCGGAGGTCGAGAAGCCGCTCAAATCCGTGCTCGACGAGACCTACGGCCTCATCGTCTACCAGGAGCAGGTGCAGTCCGCGGCGCGTATCCTCGCGGGCTACTCGCTGGGCAAGGCCGACGTGCTCCGCCGCGCCATGGGCAAGAAGAAGCCCGAGGTGCTGGCCAAGGAGCAGGTGCCGTTCTTCGAGGGCATGAAGGAGCACGGCTACTCCACAGAGGCCGCGCAGGCCGTCTGGGACGTGCTCGTGCCCTTCTCCGGCTACGCGTTCAACAAGGCGCATTCCGCCGCGTACGGCCTCATCTCCTACTGGACCGCGTACCTCAAGACCCACTATCCGGTGGAGTTCATGGCCGCGCTTCTGCAGAACGAGCGCACCAACAAGGACAAGACGGCGCTGTACCTCGGCGAGGCCAGACGCATGGGCATCAAGGTGCTGCCGCCCGACGTCAACGAATCCGTGCTTGAATACTCCGCCGTCGGCGACGTCGTGCGCTTCGGTCTGGGCGCCATCCGCAACGTGGGAGACAAGGCCGTGGCCGATATCATCGCGGAACGTCAGGGGTCGCATGGCAGGTTCGTCAGCTTCATGGACTTCATCCGCCGAGTGCCCCTCACCGTGCTCAACAAAAGGCTCGTCGAATCGCTGATCAAGGCGGGGGCCTTCGACTCCATCGACCCCAACCGCCGGGCGCTGTTCACCGTTCATGAGCCCGCCATCGACTCCGTCATCGGCCTCAAGCGCAAGCAGGCCGAGGGCCAGTTCGACCTGTTCGCCGACGCGGATGAGGGGGGCGCGGACGACGCCATGGGCGACGCCACCATCACCATCCCCGACATCGACGAGTGGGACAAGAAGACCAAGCTCGACTTCGAACGCGAGATGCTCGGCCTGTACGTCTCCGACCATCCCCTCAGCGGCATGACCGCGGTGCTGGCGAAGCTGAGGGAGATGTCCATCGCGCATCTCGTCGACAAGGCGCGAACGATGGACGACAGGCAGCAGGTCACCATCGCCGGGCTCGTCACCAGCGTCGACCGCCGCGTCTCGCGCAAGGGCAACCCCTGGGCCATCGTCACCGTGGAGGACCTCGAAAGCTCCATCCAGTGCCTGTTCTTCGGCAAGGCGTACGAGGCCGCGGCGCAGCAGCTCGTCGTCGACCAGGTGGTGCAGATCCGCGGCATGGTGGAGGTCCGTGACGAGACCGTGAGCATGCGCGCCACCGACATGCAGGTGCCGATTCTCACCTCCGAGGACGAGCGGCCCGTCGTCATCGCCCTGCCGCGCGCCCTCGACCATGGGCTCGCGGAAAGGCTGCGCGAGGTCCTGCGGAGCCACCCCGGCTACTGCGAGGTGCGGCTCGCCGTCACCGACGGCCACGGGGGCACCGCCCTGCTCGTCGTCGGCGACGACCTGCGGGTCTCGCGCGACACGTCCCTGTTCGCCGAGATCAAGACCCTGTTCGGCCCCAGCTGCCTGCTGGCGGCGTAGGGGTGGATGCGGCGTGGGGGTGGAGGTTGTGTCGTGGGGGTGCGGTCGGTTCCGTGCGGTGACCGCGCCCCGTGAGGATGACGAGGAGGCGGATATGGATTCGGATCCCGGTTCCCCTGGCGGTGAGGGCTCGATCATCGTCACGGACTCTGGCGCTGGTGGCCCGACCGGGGACGATGGACCTCTTGTGAGCATCGTCATGCCCGTGTACGGGGTGGAGAAGTACCTCGACGAGGCGGTGTCGGACGCGCTGGCGCAGACCTACCGGCGTCTCGAGGTCATCCTCGTCGACGACGGGTCGCCCGATTCCTGCCCGGAGAAGTGCGACGCCTGGGCGGCGAGGGACGGCCGCGTGCGGGTCATCCACCAGGCCAACGGCGGCCTGTCCCGCGCGCGCAACACCGGCATGGCCGCCGCGCACGGCGATTATCTCTACTTCATGGATCCCGACGACCGCATCGAGCCGGATCTCATGCGTGCCTGTCTGGAAGCCGCGAGCCGATACGGCGCCGACCTCGTCATGTTCCGCTTCGACACCATCGCCGAGGACGGCTCGCCCATGAAGTCGTCCTACCGGCACAACGAGTACGAGGAGCCCGTCGAGCTCACCGCCGAGCAGGCCATCCGCCTGCAGGTCAAGGGCGACATCGACAGCTACTTCTGGGCCTTCCTCGCCCCTCGCTCCACGTATACGCGGCAGGGGTTCTCCTTCCCCGAGGGACGCAAGATCGAGGACATGGCGCGCATCTGCAACGTGATCGGAGAATCCACGCGTATCGTGCGCATCCCCGACGTGCTCTACCATTACCGGCTGCGGGCCGGGTCGGCAGTGCACTCCCCATCCGGGGACCTCACCGGCGACTGGATGCAGGCGGCTCAGGACCGTCGCGAGTACATCATCGCCCACTACCCGCAGCTGCGTCGATTCCTTGCCCTGCAGACGCTGAACGTGCTCGGCAATCTCAACTACGAGACCATGCGCCAGAGCATCATGTTCGGGCTGAGGCTCGACCCCGAATCCCAGCAGCAGTTCCGCCAGAAGGTCAATGAGTTCCTCGATGACCTCGGCGACCTCGGGGAGGACGAGGGAGATGGCCTGCTGTCGGGCGGGACGCCTGAGAGAATGTCTGATGGGACGCAGAAGGGGACCGGCGATGGCGGCGATGATGCCGATGACGGCGTTCCTGACGATGCCCGCGGCCGCTTCGCCGACCTGCTCGACCGGGTCGCCGATTCGCTGCGCGAAGCGAAGCACGGCGCCAGGGATACAGCGGGCGCCACGAGGCACACGGTGAAGCGGACTGTCAAGCACACCGTGAGGCACGCTGTGAAGGACACCATGAAGGATACCGTCGTCGACGCGCGCGAGGCCGTGAGGAAGTCGCTGGAGCCGAGGGTGGAGGCTGTGGAGACCCCCGAGGGCGCGGAGGCGTGCCAGGGTGGATCTGATGCTGTCGCATCGGGTGAATCCGCACCCGACCTGGATGGACGCGCGGGAGTGCGTGAGGCTCTCGACCGTCTCCGGGAGGTCTTCGACGGTCTTGCGGACGGCCCGGGTGGTCGGAAGGTTTTCCGAAGCCGGCGCAGAAGTCGGAAGACCGTTGACGCGGAGGCTGCGAGGATCGTGACGGATGCCGAGGACGACCGTCGGTAGGTCCAGGTGCTTCGGGTGCTCTGCCCCTCGCGCTCCCGGCGTTTCGGACGAATCCTCCGGGTGGACCCTCGAGGTGAATCCGAAGGGATATCCATGCGCGGACCATCTCGGATTCCCGCGGAATCGCGCTTTTCCAGCGGTCCGTCGCTCGCCGGGTTGTTGCGTCCCGTTGTTACGATGGGGGCCTATGAGCGAGCAAACCATGCGAACAATCGATCTGCGAGGCCGTCGTCTGACGCGCGCCGAGCTTCTGGCCGCCATGCCGCGCGCCGACATGGGCACCAGCGAGGCCACCGACCTCGTCCGTCCCATCCTCGAGGACGTCCGTCGTCGCGGAGCCGCAGCCCTGCGTGACTTCGAGGAGAAGTTCGACCATATCCGGCCGAAGAATCTTCGTGTTCCCGTCGAGGCCATCGAGAGGGCGCCGCATGGGCTCGATCCCGAGGTCCGGGCCGCCATCGAGGAGTCCGTGAAGCGCGCTCGCGCGGTGGCCGCCAACCAGGTGCCGAAGGACTTCCACACCGACCTCGCCCCCGGCGCCCGCGTCGCCGAGAAATGGGTGCCCATCCAGCGCGTGGGTCTCTACGTGCCCGGCGGCAAGGCCGTCTACCCCAGCTCCGTCATCATGAACGTCGTCCCCGCCCAGGCGGCCGGCGTCGAATCGCTCGCCATCGCCACCCCGCCCAGCAGGACCGCCAACGACGGGTTGCCGGACCGCACCATCCTCGCCACCTGCGCCATCCTCGGCGTGCACGAGGTGTACGCCGTCGGCGGGGCCCAGGCCATCGCCATGTTCGCCTACGGGGCCCGCGGCAGCGAGCCGCAGGACGGGGAGGTGCTGTGCGACCCCGTCGACAAGATCACCGGCCCGGGCAACATCTTCGTCGCCACAGCCAAGCGCCTCGTCTCCGGCATGGTCGGCATCGACGCCGTCGCAGGCCCCACCGAAATCGCCGTCCTCGCCGACTCGGGCGCCACCCCCGACTGGGTGGCCGCCGACCTCATCGGCCAGGCCGAGCACGACGAGCTCGCCGGATCCGTGCTCATCACCGACAGCCCCGAGCTCGCCGCCGGCGTGCAGAAGGCGCTCGACCGTCGCGTGCCCCGCACCGAGCATGCCGAGCGCGTCGTCACCTCCCTCACCGGGCGGCAGTCCGGCGTCATCCTCACCGACGGGCTCGACCAGTCCATCGACGTGGCCAACGCCTACGCCGCCGAGCATCTCGAGATCCAGACCGCCGACCCCGATGCCGTCATCGCGCGCATCCGCAACGCGGGCGCCATCTTCCGCGGCCCCTATTCGCCCGTGCCGCTCGGCGACTACATGTCGGGCTCCAACCATGTGCTGCCCACCTCCGGAACCGCCCGCTTCGCCTCCGGGCTTGGCGTGCACACCTTCCTCAAGCCCGTCGAGGTCATCGAATACGACGAAGCCGGGCTCAGGGAGCTCGCCGCGCGCATCAACGCCTTCGCCGTCTCCGAAGACCTGCCCGCCCACGGCGAATGCGTGCTCAGCCGCTTCGTCGACGACCCCTACGACAAGGCCACGCTCAGCGACCAGGAGACCAAGGCGGGACTGAAATGAGCGCCATCCCCTCCGAGCTGCCGCTGCGCAACGACCTCGTCGGCGAGGAGCCCTACGGGGCGCCGCAGCTCGACGTTCCCGTCTGCCTCAACGTGAACGAGAACCCCTATGCGCCCAGCGCCGCCGTGGCCGACACCATCGCGCGCCGCGTGCGAGAGGTCGCCACGACGCTGAACCGCTATCCCGACCGCGAGCACATCCGGCTGAGGCAGGCGTTCTCGGACTATCTCGCGCGCGAATCCGGCGTGAGGCTGCCCGTCGAGCAGCTGTGGGGCGCGAACGGCTCCAACGAGATCATGCTGCAGCTTTTCCAGGCCTTCGGCGGTCCCGGCCGCACCGCGCTCGGCTGCGACCCCACGTACTCCATGTACCCCGAATACGCGCGCGACACCTTCACCGCATGGAAGGTGGTGCACCGCCACGACGACTTCACCCTGGACCTCGACGCCACCATTGCCGCCATCCGTGACGTGCGCCCTTCGATGGTCGTCGTCACCAGCCCGAACAACCCCACCGGCACCCCGCTGCCCATGGGCCAGCTGGAGACCCTGCTCGGCGTGTGCGCCCAGGCGGACGTCGAGGGCGCTCCCGCCGGCGCGCATCCCGTGCTCGTCGTCGACGAGGCGTACATCGAGTTCCGCGACCCCGGAACCCCCAGCGCCCTAAGCGTGCTGGAAGGGCATCCGAACCTCGCCGTCAGCCGCACCATGAGCAAGGCCTTCGCGTTCGCGGGCGCCCGCGTCGGGTATCTTGCCGCCTCGCGGGGCATCATCGACGCCGTGCGCATCGTGCGCATGCCCTACCATCTCTCCGCCGTCACCCAGGCCGCGGCGCTCGCCGCCTTCGACCACACCGACGAGCTGCTCGCCCAGGTCGGTCATCTGCGCGACACCCGTCAGGCCACGGCCGAGTGGCTCAGGACCCGCACCTGGCATGGGAAGCCCTTGGAGGTCGCCGAATCGCAGTCGAACTTCCTGCTGTTCGGCGGGCGTTTCGAGGACAGGCAGCGGATATTCGACGAACTGCTTCGTCGAGGCATCCTCATCCGCGTGGTCGGTCCCGACGGCTGGCTGCGCGTGTGCATGGGCACCGACGAGGAGATGGCACGGTTCCGTGAGGCGCTCGACGAGGTTCTTGCGCAGGGCTGAGCGTGATGTCATAGAGTGCCCGTCCGACGCCGAGCGCGTCGGTCGCGGGCGGGCGCCCGACGTCTCAGGCGTTTCCCTGTCCGCAGGCCGGGTCGAATCACGGCATAATCGAAGACGAAGAAGACGGTAGAAATGTGCGGGAGGCGACCGGCGAGGGCCGGCGGGCGCCCCGCCGAAGGAGCGGACATGGCACGAACGGCGACGATCGTCAGGCGGACGAGCGAATCCTCCGTCGAACTCAGCCTCAATCTCGACGGCCACGGCGTGACCGACATCGACACATCCGTGCCCTTCTACAACCACATGATGACCGCTCTCGGCAAGCATTCGCTGATCGACCTGAGCATCAAGGCCAGCGGCGACACCGACATCGACGCGCACCACACGGTCGAGGACGTGGCCATCGTCTTCGGCGAGGCGCTCGGGCAGGCGCTGGGCGACAAGCGCGGCATCCGTCGCTTCGCCGACGCCACCGTGCCTTTGGACGAGGCGCTCGCCCGGGCCGTGATCGACATCTCCGGGCGCCCCTACGTCGTCTGCTCCGGAGAGCCGGACGGATTCGAATTCGCGATGATCGGCGGACATTTCACGGGGTCGCTCGTCCGTCACGTCATGGAGTCCATCGCCCTGCACGCCGGCATCTGCCTGCATATGCAGCTGCTTGCCGGACGCGACCCGCATCACATCGCCGAGGCTGAGTTCAAGGCGCTCGCGAGGGCGCTGCGCTTTGCCGTCGAGCCCGACCCGCGGGTCGATGGCATTCCCAGCACGAAGGGATCGCTGTGATGGCTGCTGCGGACGAGGATGACCCGGATGCCGGAGATGGTTCCGGAGTCGGCCCGGTGAAGGGATCCGGGGAGGGATCTGCGGGAGGGTCTGGCCCCCTTCGCGGGGAGGGATCCGGCAGGAAGCCGGATTCCCCCGAAGAGGCCGGTTCGCGTGCACGTTC
>NZ_CAUTOG010000025.1:0-25066 GCF_963540075.1 uncultured Bifidobacterium sp. | reverse complement strand
GGAATCCGAGCCCACGGCCGGTGAGGATGACCTCCCGGCCGTGGTCGTTCGCCAGGACGACGTTGTTGTTGAACACGCGAAGAATCTCCACGACGCCCTCTCCCCCGACCTCCGTCCGCGCGTCAGCGGGTGACGTCGAGAACCGGATCGCCGGCCTTCACGTCGGCGCCCGTCCGTGGGGTCACCCCGCCGAGCGACGCGGTGTTGAGCACCGTCATCAGCGTGGTGGTGCTGTATCCCGCCGCCTTGACCTTATCAAAGTCGACGGTCGCCAGCGCATCCCCGACTGCCACACGGTCGCCCTTCTTCACGGAAACCGTGAAGCCGTCGCCGTTCATCTTCACCGTGTCGATGCCGACGTGCACGAGCACTTCGACGCCGTCATCGGTGCGGATGCCGAAGGCATGCCCGGTTTCGGCGACCGTCTGGAGGACGCCCGCCACGGGGGCGGTCACCGTCGCCGTGGAGGCGGTCGGCTGGATGCCGACGCCCTCGCCAAGGGCACGGGAGGCGAACACGGCGTCGCCTGCATCATCCAGCGACACCACATGACCGTCGATCGGGGCTGCCACGACGGTGGTGGGCGCCGCCGAGGACGACGCGTGGTCGGCGGCGGAGGCAGGGGGGGCGGCGACGGCCGAAGCCGAGCCGGCCACGGCGGTCGTCCCTGCGGCGCGCTCCGCATCCCTCTTCGCCACGGCCGCAAGAACCTCGGCCTTCTGCTCCGGCGTGCGATAGTCGAGCACGATGATCAGACCCATCGAGACGAAGAACGCCACGGCGATGGCGATGGCGTACACCCACATCTGGTTGAACACCGGGATGGTGAGCAGCGAGGTGAAGGCGAAGGCCGTCGTGGTCACGCCGTGGACCGTGGCGCCGGAGGCGATCACGGAGGGGAACAGCCAGCCGAGGACCGCGATGACCACGCCGCCGACGAAGCAGCCGATGAGCATGCGCCTGTAGACGAGCTTGTAGCGCAGGTGGATGCCGTAGAGGCTGGGCTCGGAGACGCCGCCGAGCAGGCCGGCCGCGAGGGCTCCGATCGAGGTCTGCCGCATGACCTGGTCCCTGTCCTTGAGGGAGATGACGAGGACGCCGGCGGTGGCGCCGAAGCAGGCGAAGTTCCACACGCCCATGGGGCCCTGGATGAAGTCGTAGCCCAGCGACTGGATGTTCATCAGCATCAGGGCGTTAAGCGGCCAGTGCAGACCCAACGGCACGAGGAACGGGTAGAGCATGGGGATGAGGATGGCGAACACGAAAGGCGCATGGGCGTTCATCCACGCGAGCCCGACGCCGATGCCGTTGCCGGCCCACACGCCGAGGGGTCCGATGAGGAACGCGGTGAGGGTGGTGACGATGATCATCGACAGGAAGGGCACGAAGACCAGCTGCACGCTTTCGGGGATGATCCTCTGCAGCCCGTGGTAGACGAGGGCGAGCACCGCCGCCATGAGCAGCGGGACGAAGACGTTGCCGCTGTAGTCGTTGAGCTGCATGGGCAGGCCGAACACCGTCGTGGAGCATGAGCTCGTGCCCAGCGTGGTGTTCTCGACGCAGTGGGTGACGCCCTTCCAGGTCGATGTGCTTGACAGACCGGTGAACTGGGGGGTCATCAGCGCCGCCATGATGGTGCCGCCGAGCCAGGGGTCGACCTTGAGCTTCTTCGCGGCGTTGTAGGCGATCATGATGGGCAGGAAGTAGAACACTCCCTTCCACATGGCCTTGATGAACATGAGGCTCGTGTTGGCCTCGTCCCCCGTGACGACCTTGACGGAGATCAGCAGGTTGACCAGGGCGATGATCAGCGAGGCGCCGAGCAGCACGCCGAGGATGGGCCGGAAGGAGTCGGAGAGATACTCGAAGAAGGAGTCGAGCCAGCCGACGCGCCCGCGACCCTTCGCATGGGCCTCGGCCTTGACCTCGGCATTGCTTCTCGGGCCCGAACCTGCGGATCCGTCGTCGTCGGACGAGGATGAGCCGGCCGCCAGGTCCTTCATCTCGGGCAGGGCCATGATCTCGCTGTACATGGAGGCCACGGCGCCGCCGATGACCACCTGATAGCGGTTCCCGGCCTGGGGAACGGCCCCGAGCACTCCGGGCATCGTATCCAGTCTGCCCTGGTCGACCCGCGTGGAGTCGCCCAGCTCGAATCTCAGTCTGGTGGCGCAGTGCGTCAGGCTTTTCACGTTGCGCGGTCCGCCGACCGCGTCGATGATCTGTGAGGCTGTTGATCCGGCCATTGCCATCCCTTTCCTTAAGGTCCCGGCGATTCGCCCTCGTCGATGAGGTCGGGAAAACAAAAAAGACCTGAGGCACTTTCGTGCCTCAGGTCTTGCGTCCTCATCGAACTTGCAACCCTGCAATAGGTGAATCATCTGAAGGATAGCGCACGGGCAGGGGAGATGCAAACTCGTCAGACGTCATCCGCGACCGGGAATCCCGGCGCATCCGACATGCATTCCTCCCGCACGCCGGACGCGGAATCCGGCGGACCTCACACCCCCCGTGCGTCCTGGTCCGAGCAGCCTCTCGTCATGGCAGCCGCTCCGTCCGGCGCTCTCCATCCGATGCCCTCCATCCTGTGTCCGTGGCACAATGACAGCCATGGTTGCTAAGAACGCGGGTCTTCCCGCCACCCCTGCTGATCTGATCAACGTCGACGAGGTCATCGGCAAGTACTATGACCTCGTCCCCGATGCGGACGTCCCCGAGCAGCGTGTCGTCTTCGGCACCTCCGGCCACCGCGGATCCTCCCTGAAGACCTCGTTCAACGAGGCCCACATCGTGGCCATCACCCAGGCCATCGCCGAGTACCGCGCCTCCAAGGGCGTGACCGGTCCCCTGTATCTGGGTCGGGACACCCATGCCCTGTCCGGTCCGGCGATGAAGACCGCCATCGAGGTCCTCGTGGCCAACGGGGTGCGCGTGCGCGTCGACTCCCGCGACGACTTCGTGCCCACCCCCGTGGTCTCGCAGGCCATCCTCACGCACAACCGTGCGGCCGACGGCACGCAGCGCTTCTCCGGCGCCGACCTCGCGGACGGCATCGTCGTCACCCCCTCGCACAATCCACCCACCGACGGCGGCTTCAAGTACGATCCGCCGACCGGAGGCCCCGCGCCCGCCGAGGCGACGAATGCCATCGCCGCCCGCGCCAACGAGCTGCTCGACGACTTCCGCGCCGTCAGGCGCGTGCCCTACGTGCAGGCCATCGCCTCCGACCTCGTGGAGCGCTTCGACTACCGCGAGCACTACGTGGACGACCTGTCGAACGTCATCGACTTCGACGTCATCCGCTCCTCGGGCGTGCGCCTGGGCATCGACCCGCTCGGCGGCGCCTCCGTCAACTACTGGCCGCTGATGAACGAGAAGTACGGACTGAGCATCGACGTCGTGCGCCCGCAGGTCGATCCGACCTGGAGCTTCATGACCATCGACCATGACGGCAAGATCCGCATGGACCCCAGCTCCCCCTACGCGATGAAGGGCCTCGTCGATTCCCTCAACAACGGCGCCTGGAAGAAGTACGACCTCGTCGGAGGCACCGACCCCGACGCGGACCGCCACGGCATCGTCTGCCCGGACTGGGGCGTGATGAACCCCAACCATTACATCGCGGTCTGCGTGGAGTATCTCTTCGGCGGCAACCGGCCAGGCTGGCCGAAGAACGCCGGCATCGGCAAGACGCTGGTCTCCTCCAGCCTCATCGACCGCGTGGCGAAGTCCATCGGAGCCCGTCTGGTCGAGGTGCCCGTCGGGTTCAAGTGGTTCGTCGACCCCCTGTTCGCCGGCGAGGTCGCCTTCGGCGGCGAGGAGAGCTCGGGCATGAGCTTCCTGCGTCGTGACGGGCGCGTCTGGACCACCGACAAGGACGGGCTCATCCCCGATCTGCTGGCGGCTGAGATCACCGCGAAAACCGGCAGGAACCCCGCCCAGCTGCATCAGGACCAGGTCGCCCGCTTCGGCGAGAGCTGGTACCGCCGCATCGACACCCCCACGACCCTGGAGCAGAAGCAGAAGTTCGCGGAGCTCACGGGCGCGGACGTCACGGCGACGAAGCTCGCCGGCGAGGACATCACCGCCAGGCTCACCGAGGCGCCGGGCAATGGCGCCAAGATCGGCGGGCTCAAGGTGACGACGAAGGACAACTGGTTCGCCGCGCGCCCCTCCGGAACGGAGAACATCTACAAGGTGTATGCGGAGTCCTTCGTCTCCCCCGAGTCTCTCGACAAGGTCCTTGACGAGGCCACCGAGGTGGTCGACAAGGCCCTGGCCGACTAGCCGACGCATCCGCGACGGGGGCGTCGTCCGGATTCCTCCGGTCGCGGCGGAGTCACGAAACCCCATGATCGGCCCGTGGCAGCGGTCCCACGACGTACGAGGAACGAGACGTCGACGGCGATTCCGGAAGTCGAAGGCCGAAACGGACACGAAGGGACATCCCATGACGATGACGGTTTCCACTGACGGGTCGGCTCTGGCCAACCCTCACGGACCGATGGGCTGGGCCTGGACCGACCATGAAACGCCCTCCGGCCGTGGGCACGCTCACCCGGGCGACCATGACGCCGGCGGCGCGACGAACGGCACCAACCAGATCGGCGAGCTCTGCGCCGTCCTCGAGGCCCTGCGTGCACATCCCGGTGACGAGCCGCTCGTCATCGAAACCGATTCGCAGTACGCCATCAACTGCTCGACGACCTGGGTGCGAGGCTGGAAGCGCAAGGGCTGGAGGAACAGCCAGGGCAGACCCGTGAAGAACGCGCCTCTTATCAAGGCCATCGACGCCGCCATCGCCCGACGACCCGGGTCGGTGAGGTTCCGATGGGTCAAGGGACATGCCGGCAACGCCGGGAACGAGAAGGTCGACGACCTGGCCCGCACATACGCCGGCGACTGCCGGGACGGGGTGCGCGACGGATATCTGCCCCGCGAGGGCTGGCAGTCGCTGATGGCGTCCGACTACGCGAAGGGTCTGGACGTGCCCTCCGACGCCCGACTTCTTCTCGACGGCTCGATCACGGACGAGGACTATCATCTGGGTCGCGGCGAGAACGCCGATGCCGATGACAAGCTTGTCGTCACCACCCCGAATCATACGGATCCATCCTCATCACCGGCCGACATGACGGACTCGCCCGGTATAGCCGGCGCCGACTCCCCGTTGGCATCTTGGGAAACCGGCCCGGAGCCGCGGGACGTCCCCGATGACGACCGGAACGCCGGCCGCCACCCTCACGTCGCATCCGATGCCTCCGCCGATGTGGATGCCGTCATGCCGGCCAGAGGCGGTGCCGGCGCGGCCGACGCCGAGGCGGCCAGGACGGATGCCATGGTCCAGGACCCGGACTCCGCCGGGTCGCACCCGGTGACCGCCGACCGCCACCCCGGCGGTCTCACCGTCTCCGGCACGCTGCGCTTCAGCCCTCCCCCCTCCAGCAGCCCCAGCTTCGACGGCAGACCCCGACGCATCCGCGGCGTGCTCCGCATCGAGGGACTCGTCGGGACCGACGGGAGGCTGGCGCTGGACGAGACCCCCTTCGACATCGCCTGATCCCCTGGCGCGGACCTTCCGTCTTCACCTCTCCCCATGGCCTGCGGCACCCGCCTCGCATGCCGGACGGCGGTGCTCCCCTGCCTCTACGATGGATGCCGGAACCCGCCGGGGAACCACCGTCGGGAGACATAGCCACATGCAGTCATGACCACACGAAGGAGAACGATGGACAAGGCACAGCAGGACGCGCTGAAGAAGGCCGCCGGAATCGAGGCCGCGAAGATCGTGGAGAACGGCATGATCGCCGGTCTGGGTACGGGCTCCACCGTCCGTTTTCTCGTCGATGAGCTCGGCCGCCGCGTCAAGGAGGAGGGTCTGCGCTTCACCGGCGTCACGACCTCGCGACGTACCCAGCAGCAGGCCGAATCCTACGGCATCCGCATCGTGGACATCGACGACGTCGACCATATCGACGTGACCATCGACGGCGCCGACGAGGTCGATGCGAACTTCGACGGCATCAAAGGCGGCGGGGCCGCGCTGCTGTGGGAGAAGATCGTCGCCACCAATTCGCGTCGCGTGGTGTGGATCGTCGACCAGTCGAAGGTCGTCGACGTGATTGGCAGGTTCCCCCTGCCCGTCGAGGTCATCCCCTTCGGCGCCGGACACGTCATCCGCCGCTTCGAGGAGCGGGGCTACAGGCCCGTCCTGCGCAAGGACGCCGAAGGCCGCGAGGTGCGCACCGACGAGAACAACTTCGTCGTCGACCTACATCTGGGCCGGATCGAGCATCCGCAGGAGCTGGCCCAGGACCTCATCACGACGGTCGGCGTCGTGGAGCACGGGCTGTTCCTCAACATGGTCGATCAGGTCATCGTCGGGGACCCGCAGGGCCCGCGCATCCTGAAGAATCCGAACAGGTAGGTTTACGCCATACACGGCCACCCGGCCGTCAGACCGGCCCCTCATCGCCCTGCACTCCATGAGAAGCCGGTCTGACGGCTCTTCGGGAGGACATGATCAAAGACAACAATGAAGGGCCCCTCGGACGAATGCCCTGGAGCCCTTCTGCCGTGCCGATTCGCAAATCATCGCACGCGAACCGACGCTAACCATGCAACGGCACTACTTGCGCTGATGGCGGGTCTTGCGCAGCAGCTTGCGATGCTTCTTCTTGCTCATCCGCTTGCGGCGCTTCTTGATGACGGAACCCATCCGAAGCCTCCATTCCTATCTATCCGAAAGACTGCAACTTGCCCAATACTACACGGACGCAGGGACCTGGACCGCTCGGCGTCGTCATGCGGCCACCCGCGTCCCTCGCCGTCACGAAGCCGGTCTACAGGGGGAACTTCTCGTAGAACCGGGTTACGGAGGTCCTGAGGCCCGTGGCCTCGAAGACGGCCGTGTCGTTCTGCCAGACGGCCACCGCCTTCTTCGAATCCGAGGAGTCCGCCCTCACGACGTAGCTGCCGGTCGTCGTCCCCGACACCTTGACGTTGCCGGCGGCGATCTCGGTTCCCGTCAGGGCGCCCGTCAACGAATCGTATTCGGACTTCGCCGAATCGGATGTCGACCACTGGGCCACGATAAGCGTGACGTCGGCCGAGCTGACGCCGGTGGAGTACGTCAGCGTGTACTCCTCCAGAGGCGATGCCGAGGTCCAGCTGGCGCTGGGCGAGGCCTCCGTCCGAGCGAAGTTGAGGACGCTGTCCGGCATGGCCTTGAGCAGCGACGTGGCGTCCGTCGGGAGCGATGAGGCGGATATCGTCGGCTTCGTCGCCTCCGGAGAGGAGCTGGCGCTGCCGGATGCCGACGACGCGGAGGACGACGCCCCCGCGGCGGAACCGGAGGACGAGGACCTCAGCGCCCATCCCGGCCAGACGAAGGCGGATAGAATCGCGAGCACGATGAGGACGGCGACGACCGAGACGACCACCGTCAGCCTGGCATGCGATGAGCCTGACGAAGCGGATGAATGCGACATATCGCTGATTCTTGCACATGCGCATGACCCCTCCGCACGAACCGCCGCATCCCGCCATCCGTGCAACCGCCATGGGGTCGTCGCACGGCGGGCCACCATGACGTGACGTCGCGGGTTGTCAGGGAGGGCCTCTAGGGTCAGGGCCATGGCGAAGACCCGTCTGCACTTCCTGTGCTCCGAATGCGGATGGAGCGGCCCCCAATGGTACGGCCGATGCCCCTCCTGCGGACAGTGGGGCACCATCGCCGAGTTCAGGGAACCTTCCGTCCCCGTGGCGGGGCCGTCGCGGCCGGCGCCTTCGCGGCCGGGCACGGACCGGACGCGCCCCATCTCCACTCCCATCACCGACGTGGAGACCCGCCGCGCCGACCGGATCCCCACAGGCTTCGGTGAATTCGACCGCGTGCTCGGAGGCGGAATCGTCCTCGGCTCCGTCGTGCTGGTCGCCGGGGAGCCCGGCATAGGCAAATCCACCCTTCTGCTCGAGACCGCGGGCTACGTCGCCCGTCACCATCCTCAGGGGTGCGTACTGTACGTCTCCGGCGAGGAATCGCCGGCGCAGGTGAGGATGCGGGCCGCGCGCATCGATGCGGTCGTGCCCAATCTCCTGCTGCTGTCCACCACCGACCTGTCCGACGCTCTCGCCGCGATGGCGGACCGCCGCCCGGTGCTCACCATCATCGACTCCATCCAGACCATCTCCTCCGCGGACGTCACGGCCGTCACCGGAGGAGCGACTCAGGTGAGGGCCGTCACCGGGGCCCTCGTCGAAACGGCCAAGGGCCTCGACTCCCCCGTGCTGCTCGTCGGCCACGTCACCAAGGACGGTGCCGTGGCCGGTCCACGCACCCTCGAGCATCTCGTCGACGTCGTCTGTCAGTTCGAAGGGGATCCGCAGACCGCCCTCCGTCTTCTCAGGGCGGTGAAGAACCGCTTCGGGCCGACGGATGAGGTGGGATGCTTCGACATGGCCGGCGAAGGCATCGCCGAGGTGACGGACCCCTCCGGGATCTTCCTGTCGGGTTCCCGGGACGCCTCCGACGGCACCTGCGTGACGTTCACGATCGACGGCAACCGCAGCCTGCCCATCGAGATACAGTCTCTGGTGACGTCCTCGGTGCTGCCGGCGCCGAGACGCGCGACCAGCGGGATAGAGCCGAACAGGCTGGCGATGCTGACGGCGGTGCTGTATCGCCACGGCCATCTCAACCTTCTGACGAAGGACCTCTACGTCTCGACGATCGCCGGAGGGCTGGCGAGGGAGCCCGCCTCGGATCTCGCCATCGTCGCCTCCCTGGCGAGCGCGGCGGCAGGAAGGGCGATCCCCCGGACGACATGTGCCATCGGCGAGATCTCGCTGGCCGGTCAGGTCCGGCCCGTCCCCCGTCTGGACCGACGCCTGTCCGAAGCGGCGCGTCTGGGCTTCACAAGAGCGGTGATCCCCAGGTCGTCGGACGGTCGTTTCGAAAGGCCACGCGTCTCCTGTCCACCGGATCTTGAGATGGCCGAGGCATCCTCGCTGAGCGAGGCGTTGAATCTGCTGGTGCCCGCGGAACGCTGACGTCCTGCTTCGCCTCGTGCATCGGAGTGGAGCTCGGCGCCATCCTGGACGGGGGGCAGGCTACCTACTCGAGGTCGGCCTCGGCGAGGCGTCCGCTCCGACGATGCCGCGCGTCCTGCGGACGTATTCGTCGAGGGCTCGGCGGAGCTCCTCGGAGGACGCATAGCGAATCTGCGGATGCAGGTAGGCGACGAACTCGACGCGAACCCGATGCCCGTACAGATGAAGCCACTCGTCGGTGATGGCGTACGCCTCGACGACTCTGTCATGCAAACCCGTAAGAGAGCTGTAGGTCGGCTTGGTCCCGATGGAGATGGCCGACGGCCAGCGACGGGAGGCATCGCGCGAGCCGACGGGGACGGGGACATCCGAGGCATCGACCCCTTGGGCGACCGAGGACTCCGTCCCCAGGACGACCCTCTTGACGGATTCGTCCGGTTCCTCAGTCGGTCCGCCCTCGGACGTGGACACCGGTCCCTCGTCGACGAGCCAGCCGGCGTACACCCCATCCGCAGGGAGATATCCCTCGATGTCCGGGGCGAGGTTGGCCGTCGGGAATCCCAGCGTGCGGCCACGCTGCTCGCCGTGGACGACCTCCGCCTCGATCCCGTGGACGGCTCCCAGTATGGAGGTGGCTTCGCGGACCCGCCCCTGGGAGAGCAGGTACCGCACGTTCGAAGAGCTCCACACCCTGACGAGACGGGCCTGATGACGTTTGCTCCACGACCGCAGCTCGGCCCGCGTCATCCCCTGGGTGGGATCCTGCGGCTCCCCGTCCCCGCCGTCCCGCGCGGGGACCGCGTCCGACGGAACGCGCACGCAGCCCGGACCGCGATCATCGACCACGTCGAGTTCGAAGACGCGTGTGGCGTCCGCCAGCGCCGCGATGGCCTCGACCGTTCCCGCCCGTCCGGCTCCCATGGCGGCATCGGCTCCGAGGACAAGATGGCGCATGCCGAGACGCCCCACCATGCGTCCGAGGAAGAAGCGGTACGACCGCGAGGCGAAGGCGAGCGTGTAGCGCACGACCAGCACATGGTCGACGCCAAGATCCTCCATCACTTTCAGACGTTGGGGTACCGAGGTGAGCAGTTCGGCATCCGGCGTGGACGCCTCTGGCTCCGCCCCGCCGTGGGATGCGGCGTATCGATGAACGAGGCCGGGGCGCGGATCGAACATGACGATGACGGACAGGGCGTTCTCCCTGCGCGCAAGCTCGACGACGCGACGGACCACCGTCCGATGACCCCGATGCATGCCGTCGAACACGCCCACCGTAAGCACGCTGCGCCTGTCGGCGCTCAGGGTCGGCCAGTCCACATCCCCCTGCGCGTCAGGGGTCAGTCTCGTGACGATCATCGTCCTTCTCCTTCGTCAGCGGTCCTGGATGCCGGAACGCGACCGCCACGTCCCATCTCCGCCGCCGGGAACACCACGGTGGGCTTCACGGCGTCATCCGTCGGTTCGACGAGTGCCACCAGATCGTCCCCGACCGGGCGGCCATCCCCGGTCGCCCCCTCGGAGGGGGAGCCGCCGGCGTCGATGTCGGCGCCCGCTCCGCATATGGCCGCCACCGGACCATCAACGGCATAGGACGGACGGATCGCCCGCCCGAAACGCAGATCGCGGGCCTGTGCGGCGTCGACCGGAAGAACCGGCATCATGCGAGCGGCGGCGGAGGCCAAAGGCAGGGCACGACGGATCAGACCGTCCGCATCCGTCTCCATCCTCGCCACGGAGACGTCGCACGTCACGCCGTCGCGACGCCGTATCGTGCGGCTCGCCGCGCTCGCATGCACGACGCGAGGCTCGCTGACGCGGAACCCTCCCACGCGGACGCGACGCAAAGCCACGAGATGTCCTCCCACGCCAAGCAGATCGCCCAAATCGCGGGCCAGGGAGCGAACGTAGGTGCCGCTGGAGCAGCTGACGCGCACATCGACGTCCACCACCGGCGTCGGCGATCCGGCGACGGCTACGGTCGCGGAGCGTGGTTCGGCCACCTCGAAGGAGCGAATGTCGACCTCACGGGCTTCAAGGGCGAAGTCCTCACCGGCCCGGGCCCTCTCATAGGCGTGGCGGCCGCCAACGCGGATGGCCGAGAACCGGCTGGGAACCTGACTGATATGGCCGAGCAGGTGGTCACGGACGACGGCTTCGATGTCCCTTCGGGCCAGGACGCGCGTCGTGGGATCATCGTTGCAAGCCTCGGGCGTCGCGGCATGGACGAGACGCAGAACGTCACCGTCCGCATCGTCCGTGGTCGTCGAGACGCCAAGACGGACCGTGGCCTCATAGGTCTTGTCGGACCCCATGGCGGCGCGGAGCAGTCGGGTCGCATGACCGAATCCCACAAGAAGAAGTCCCGTGGCCATGGGATCGAGCGTGCCGGCATGCCCCACGCGCCGCATACGCAGAACCGACCTTACGGCGGCCACCACGTCATGACTGGTCACGCCGCGGGGTTTGTCGACGAGAAGCAGACCCGAGACACCGGACATGCCGCGCCCGGAAACGGGGGCCTCGAAATCCGAGGTCATACGGCGCCGATCCTCAAGCCTCGTCTGAATGCGACGGGAAGCCGGCCGAACGACCGCCGGTCGGTGATGTCTCCTCGTCCGGAACAGGCGCGGAGCCTCCCGGTTCCGGCATCCGGGGCGACCCCTCGTCGGCCTTCTCGCCGAGCGCGGTGGATACGTCCGCGCCAAGCGCTCCGGATTCATCCCCCGCGAGAGAGGCGTCGTCAGCAGGCGTTTCCTGACCGTCCTCCTCGTCATCATGCCAGTAGGGGTCCGGGTCTCCGGCGTAGGTCGCCTGGGCGCGCACCTTCTCGAGCTCCTCGTCACGGCGACGCGCCGCGGCCAGAACGTCCTCGATCTCATGCGCCTGGGCAGGCACCTCGTCACGGATGAAACGCAACTGCGGGGTCAGCCGCAACCCCGCCTTGGCGCCGACAAGGGAGCGAAGCCTCCCGCTCGACTGCCGCAGCGCCTGCTGGGCCCGATGGCTCTCCCCCTGCTCATGACCCTCATGGCCGAGCAGAGTCCAGTACACCTTCGCGATCTGGAGGTCGTTCGTCACGCGCACGTCGGTGATGGTGACGCCGTCCAGACGGGCGTCATGCAGACGGGACTCCAACGCCTGCGCGATGACGCGGCGGATGAGTGCCGCGACGCGCGCGGCCCTGGGATTGACTCCGGCCATGGCGGTCACCCACTCCTTCATGTTCCGGCTTCGGATGCGGGTGCTCGACCCGCCGACGACGACGCGGCCGTCACCGGCCGCACGGGTCCGTCCGTGCCGGACACGCCGACGGACCCCGTCCCTGCATGCCTACTGACGCTCGATCTGGCGCATCTCGTAGGTCTCGATGACGTCGCCGAGCTCGATGTCGTTGAAGGTCCCGAGGTTGATGCCCGCCTCGAAGCCCTCCTTGACGGAGGTCACGTCATCCTTGAACCGGCGCAGCGAGGAAATCTCCAGGTCATTGACCGTGGCGACCCCGTTGCGCAGAATCCGGCACTTCGTGCCCCTCTTGACCTCACCGTCCTGAACCATGACGCCGGCGATGTTGCCGAACTTCGAGGAGCGGAAGATCTCGCGGATCTCCGAATGGGAGGTCGTGACCTCCTCGTACTCGGGCTTGAGCATGCCCTTGAGGGAGGCCTCGATGTCCTCAATCGCCTTGTAGATGATCGAGTAGTACTTGATCTCCACGCCCTCACGATCGGCAAGCTCGGCGACCTGCCTGTTGGGTCGCACGTTGAAGCCGATGATGACGGCCTTGTCCACGGTGGCCAGGTTGACGTCGTTCTGGGTGATGGCGCCGACCCCCCGGTGGATTACCTGGATGCCGACCTCCTCGGAGACGTCGATCTTCATCAGCGAATCCTCAAGGGCCTCCACCGAACCGGAGGAGTCACCCTTGATGACGATGTTGAGCATGTCCACCTCGGACTTGGCGAACTGCTCCTTAAGGCTTTCAAGGGACACCACCTTGCGACGCTTGGCCAGCTGGGCGGCGCGCTCGGAGGCCTGACGCTTCTCGGCGATCTGCCGGGCGGTCCTGTCGTCCGGAGCGACGAGGAAGAGGTCGCCGGCGGTGGGCACCGAGGTCAGCCCCAGCACCTGGACAGGCGTGGATGGCGCGGCCTCCTTCATCTGGCGGCCGTTCTCATCAAGCATGGCCCGGACGCGACCGTAGGAGGTGCCGGCCACGATGGCGTCCCCGACGTGCAGCGTGCCCTGTTGGACGAGCACGGTGGCCACCGCGCCCCGACCCTTGTCCAGCCTGGCCTCGATGGTGGCGCCGCGGCAGTCCATGTCGGGGTTGGCGCGGAGGTCAAGCTCGGCGTCGGCCGTCAGCAGCACGGCCTCGAGCAGCTTGTCGACGTTCGTCCCAAGCTTGGCGGAGATGTCGACGAACATCGTCTGTCCGCCGTACTCCTCGGGAACGAGTCCGAATTCGGTGAGCTGTCCGCGCACCTTCTCGGGGTTGGCCCCGGGCACGTCGATCTTGTTGACGGCGACGACGATGGGCACGTTCGCCGCCTGTGCGTGGTTGATCGCCTCGACGGTCTGGGGCATGACGCCGTCGTCGGCCGCGACGACGAGCACCGCGACGTCGGTGAGTTCGGCTCCACGGGCTCGCATGGCAGTGAAGGCCTCATGGCCGGGGGTGTCGAGGAAGGTGATCTTCCTGTCCTCGCCGTCGAGCGTGACGTTAACCTGATAGGCGCCGATGCGCTGGGTGATCCCGCCGGCCTCCCTGGCCACCACGTTGGTCTTCCGGATGGTGTCCAGCAGCTTCGTCTTGCCATGGTCCACATGGCCCATGACGGTGACGACCGGCGGGCGCGGCCGGAGGTTCTCGTCCTCCTGCAGCTCCTCGTCGTCCAGGTTGATGTCGAACTGCTGGAGCAGCTCCTTGTCCTCCTCCTCGGCGGAGACGATCTGGATGTTCCAGCCGATCTCCTGTCCCAGGATCTGGAAGGTGGTCTCATCCAGCGACTGCGTCGACGTCGCCATCTCCCCCAGATGGAAGAGGACGGTGACGAGGGCGGCGGGATTGACGTTGATCTTTTCGGCGAGATCGGACAGCGTCGCACCCTGACGCAGACGGATGGTCTTGCCGTTGCCGGCGGGGATTCTCACCCCTCCGATGACGGGAGCCTTGATCTCCTCGAAGTCGCGTCTCTTCTGAAGCCTGTTCTTCCTGGAGCGCGAGGACTTGCCGCCCTGGCGCCCGAAGGCGCCTGCCGCTCCGCGGCCGCGGCCGCGGGAAGGACCGTTCGACGACGGCGTCCCCGACGAGAAGCCGCCTCCGAAGCGCCCGCCTCCCGTGCGCCCGGCACCGGTGCCGGCCCCGGCACCGGTGCCCTGCGCGCCGCGATGCTGTCCCCATTGTCCTGGACGACCCGTCGAGGCCTGACCCGGACGAGGGCGGAACCCTGCCCGTCCTCCCGGTCCGGGACGCCCGCCACGGCGTTCGACCGTGGGTCGTGCCATCGGATGCGGCCTGGGGATATCGCCCGGCGTGGGCACATGCATCCCCTGTTTGCGGCTGAAGGGATTGTTCCCGGGGCGTGGTCCCGGAGTCGTATGGGGCCGCGGCGTGGCCCCCTGGGCGCCCGTAGGGGCGCCAGAACGAGACGGGCGCGCGGACGGAGCCGCACCGCGGGGGTTCTCGCGCTGATGGGGCGCACGAGGACGGCCCGAGGAGACCGGACGCGGACCACGTTCATGCTGGTCCTGGCGATGGGGGTCCTGGTGACGGGGACCCGGATGCGGTTCATCCTCCGCGTTGGCACGGCGTCGCGGAACGGACGGGACATCTGACGTGGAGTGGGAGACGGGACCGGGAAGCGGCGCCGCGGCTCGCGGAGACGCCGGGCGGTGGACATCGGGACGCGGTCCCGGAGCCGGCATGACCGATCTGCCGTGCTGCCCTGGCCTGGCGCCTGGTTTGGCGTCGGAGGCCCTGCCACCCGACGTCTGCCTCGTGAACGACTCCTTGAGACGCCGCACCACCGGGGCCTCGACCGTTGACGACGCGGATTTGACGAACTCGCCCATGCCCTTGAGTCTTTCAAGGATGGTCTTGCTGTCGACGCCAAGATCCTTGGCCAGTTCATATACGCGCTGTCTTGCCACTCAGTGTTCTCCTTATTCTGTGGCCGCGCGCTCCCTGCGCCGCGGTCACTCCATGATGACGGCGAGCTCGTCCTGTCTCATCGTGCGACCATGATGCTTTGCCTCTTGTTCGTTCCATCCGTGCATGGGATTCCTGCGCATGGACGGTTTGCCGTGTCCAGCATACTCGTGGCGCTGGATGGGACCGCTACTTCTTCTCCGCCGATCCGTCGGCGTGCGCCTCCGCGGATTCGATGCCGATCTTCCACCCGGTGAGCTTGGCGGCAAGACGGGCGTTCTGCCCCTCCTTGCCGATGGCGAGCGACAGCTGACCCTCATGGATGAGAGCGATGGCAGCCTTGTTCTTTTCGCTGACGATCCGGACCCCGGTGGCCACGGCCGGTGACAGCGCCGCGGCGATGAAGGTCGCCGGATCGGCGGACCAGTCGACGATGTCGATCTTCTCCGAACCGAGGTTCTCCATGACGGCCCGAACGCGGGAACCGGCGGGACCAATCAGCGCCCCCTTGGGATTGACTCCCTCGGTGTTGGCCCTGACGGCCACCTTCGTCCTCGCCCCCGCCTCACGGGCGATGGCCATGATGGACACCGCGCCCGAGACCAGCTCAGGAACCTCACGCTCGAAGAGCCTGCGCACGAGCTCCGGATGGGAACGGGAGACGACGATCTCCGGACCGCGGATCCCCCGGGCCACGTTGACCACGTACACCCTCAGCCGCTCGCCATGGCGGTACTGCTCGTGCGGGACCTGCTCGCGGCGCGGAAGGATGGCCTCCACGTCCCCGACGGCCACATGCACGTTCGCGGGATCCTTGGCATCCTGCTGGACGACGCCGGTGATGAGCCTGCCCTTCTGACCCGAGAACGCACCAAAGACGCGCTCGTCCTCCGCCTGACGGAACAGCTGGGAGAGAACCTGTCGAGCGGTGGACGCCGCCAGACGACGAAAGTCATGCGGCGTGTCGTCATATTCCTCGCCAAGCACGGATGTCGGATGCGGATCGTCGGGAGTGGGCGTCCCCGGTGTCTCGTCGCGCGCCCAGATGGTGACGGTCCCGGCCTTCTCGTCCAGCTCGACGCGGACGCGTCCGGCATTGCGCTTCGTCTTCATGTACGCCAGACGCAAGGCCTCCGACAACGCCGCATCAAGGGTCTCGGGATCGATGCCCTGCTCGGAGGCAAGCTGATGGATTCCCGTCAGGTCAAGTTCCATGCCGCGTGACCTCCTGTGAAGTTATTCCGGGCTTGCAGCCCGGCAGTCATAGTCATAGTCTATCGTAGGATCCCATGCAGACAAGGCGACCGACGGCGGGCATGCCCCGACCGTCGGCTCCCGTCGAACCGTCTCCCCCGACAGGGGAACCGTCACGCGGTCGGCGACCTGCTCCGCTCTCTCTGGCCCGTCTGGCCGCGGTTCTTGCCACCGTGATCGTCGTCATCCTTCCCGCGTCCTGCGGCGTTCCCCGCATCTCGGGCGCCCTTGAGGCGGAGCGGCGCATCAGCCGCTGCGACGCGGAGGACGTCGCCGCGGTCACGGTCTCCACCCGGATGACGGGGAAGGAACCGCTGTCCCTCCGTTTTCTTGCGGCGCGGGAGGCGTCATCCCTGTGGTCCTCGGTGGCGACCGGCTGCCCGGCCCGATTCGCCGAGGGGGTCATGCATACCGTGCAGGCCCTGCGTGTGGAATCGTCGTTGGCGGACGCATTGGGACAGGACGGCCCGTCCATGCCCTCCGTCGACACGGCGGCCGTCTCGGCTCTGGACATCGATCATCAGGCTCTGGCCACGATGGCCGTGGCCGAGGACCGAGCAGGCTTCGTCATCGGCCTGCTTGCCGCCAGGAACGTCACCGGCGCCACTCTGGCGCTCAGCGACTTCCATCGTGCGCTTGGACAGCGTCTCGCGTCGGCCGCCACGGGAGCCGATGACAGGCGACGGGAGTTCTACGACGTCTCGACGCTGCTGTCCCATCCCACGGTCGTGTCGGACTCCTCGACGGGACTGGAGGTTCCCACGGCGGCCCTCGCCGAGATCGACTGCGCCCGCGGCATTGCCTCCGAGGTGACGGCGGCGACGTCGGGAGTGACGCGCGCGGGGGTTCTGTCGACGCTGTCCTCGCTTGTCGCCACGCCCCTGGTCCGCGGGCTGGACCTGGGTTATCCATCGCTGGATTCGGCCCTGCTGTCGTGACTGTGCCCGCTCATTCGGGAGGCGGCGGGGACACGCCGGCGCCAGGCGGGTTCGACGGCGACCGTGAGCACGTGACGACGCTTCGGCGCCATCAGGAGAGTTCCGGCGCCGAAGCATCGGCGCACGTGGTGATGACCATCATGGACCACGGATGGTGCGGCGGAACCACACGGATCATCGGAGTCACCATCGTCGTTATGCGAAAAACGAAGTCCCAGGAACGTTGGAGAATCAACGTTCCTGGGACCATTCGCGGATGAGGCGAGATTCGAACTCGCGGAGGGTTTCGCCCTCACACGCTTTCGAGGCGTGCTCCTTAGACCGCTCGGACACCCATCCACGTCACCCGGAGGCAACTCGCCCAGTATAGGAACAACGATGGGACGACGCAAGCCGTCGAGTGGCGCAGCACCATCGGCCCGAACGAACGGGGCCGGGGCGATCGAGAAGACAGATGCCTCTACGGCCGCTGCTCATGCACCGAGGCATTGACCCACTGCGTCTGAGCGACCGAAGCGCCTGAGAAGATGCCGATGTCGAGCATGCAGTCGCGATAGTCGCGGCCGTGGGCGATCGTGATGTAGTCGTCGTCCACCATGCGGTTATGCGTGGGATCGAGGCCGATCCAGCGATTCCCCTCGTACACCTCCACCCAGGCATGCGTGGCTCCCTCACCGCCCAGCAGACCGGCGATGTACCGCGCCGTGAGACCCATATGCCGGCATGCCGCAAGCATGACGTGGGCGTAGTCCTGGCACACCCCGCGACCCTGAGCGAGCGCCTCCTCCGCGGTGGTGCGGATGGTCGTGGATCCGGGCGTGTAGGCGAAGGCGCGAAACACCTCGTCCATGACCTCGCGGGCCGCGGCCGACGGGGCGGGATCGTCCCCGAGGGAATCCACCCGCCCACGGCATGCGCCTATGAAGCCGGTCAGAACCGGTCCGGGGACGGTGAGCGCGGAATCGAAGCGGTACAGGGGCTTGTACGCCTCGGGCCTGATGTGCTCGTTGTCGACGAAGGCTATGCCCGTCACCGAATAGGTGAAGAAGTCATGGGGCCGGGGGATGTAGCCGGTCATGACCACCGAATCAAAGGAGTCGATGGTGCTGTCGAGTTCCGCCTTCGGCTCGACGGAGACCTGGACGTCGACGACCTGCTGGCGGGGCCCGGTCGCGGGAACGCATCTCAGCTGGAAGCGATGGTCGGTGACGGGCGAGCTGAAGGACAGCTTCATCTCGTAGTCGAACACGAGTTTCTTCACGTCGTCTCCTGCATCGATTCCATTCCGCAAGCGCGATGCGCCTTTGACGACGGTTCTCGCACCACATACCTCCGACGGACATGGCTCACCTTAGCATCATCAACCCCGAAGCGTCGGCGGAACGACGTCTCACGGACGCAGCGCGTCCATGTTCATCGCATTGAGCATCCCCGTGTCCTTCACCTCCGCGCCGGCCATGCGTGCGCTGAAGTCGTCGAGCACATGCCCCAGGTCGCCGGCCAGATCCTTGTAGCCGCGCGCGGGAAGCTGCTGCACCAGCCAGCGCAGGCCATCCGCAAAGCACTGGGGCATGGGCAGGCCCTCGAGCGGAACGGCATGGTTGACGAGCTTGCGCAGAGGCTCCCTCAGATCGTCCTCAGGCAGTCCGAGGCGCGTGTACAGATCGATCCGCTCGATGTACTTGCCGACGAAGATGAAGGACTTGAGCATCATATCCGTGGGCGAGTCCTCCACCCCGCCCCAGAAGGCAAGGATGTTGTCGTTGATGTCCCGTTGCTTGTAGATGTCCTCGGCGTTGGCAGCACGGCTCGCGGCATCGGTGATGTTCGTCAGAGCGAGCTCGATGTACTGCAGCAGGCGGGAGCTGAGTTCCGGCCGCAGGATGACGGCGTTGCGGAAGGCCGAGAGAATGGCGCTGCGCACCGAGTCCTGGTTTCCCGCGTCATACAGGAAACTTTCGATGAAGGCGTCGAAGTCCTCGAAGTCCTCCGGAAGGTCGAGCGCCCTGGCGAAGGGACGGAACGCATCCACGTCGGTGTCCATCACCCGGTCGTAGAAGGGGAAGAAATGCCGCAGGGTCGTGTAGACACGCTCCGTGTAGCGACCGAGCCAGTAGAAGTTGTCGGCCTTCGAGGCCGTGACGAGAGCCGCCGGCCGATGCCGGAAGCTCGAGATGACGGTGATGGCCTCCCGATCCTGCTCGTCTCTCCCCGACCCCGCGGGCGGGGCGAGCACCCAGGTGTCCTTGAACCCGCCTCCCTGCGAGGAGTTGACGATCATGCGTCCCGGGACGGCCGCATACCGCGTCAGACCCGAGTACCACACATGGGTGTTCTTCCCGGTGACGACGAAGGCGCGCAGATCGCATTTGCGCGGGCTCATGGCGCCGGTCACGGGATCGACGACGTCGATGTCCCGGAAGGGAATGACCTCCTGCGCGATGAAGCGACGAGGCTCCGCGACGATCCTGTCCGCCAGCTCGCTTCTGCCCGCCGCGTCAAGCCCCGATCCGAAGACGACTCCGTATCCCCCGGCCTCGGCCACATCCTTGATGACAAGCTCCCCGATCCTGTCGAGAACGATCTTCCTGTCCTTCTCGAACATCGGCATATAGGTGGGGGCGTTATGGAGGATGGGCTCCTCGTGAAGATAGTAGCGGATCATCTGCGGCACGAAATAGTAGATGGCCTTGTCGTCCGCGACGCCGTTGCCAGGGGCGTTGATGATGGCCACGTTGCCCGCCCGGTAGGCGCCGAGGATGCCCGGCACTCCGATGACCGAGTCGGGATTGAACGCGAAGGGGTCGAGGTACTCGTCGGACAGCCGGCGGTAGACGACCCCGACGCGATGGCGTCGGCCGGCGTAGTCGAGGAAGTACACCTTGTTGTCCACGACCTCGAGATCCTCGGGGAAGGCGAGGACGGAACCGGTCTTCTCGGCGAGGTACGAGTGCTCGAAGAACGCCGAGTTGAATCGTCCGGGCGTGAGGACGACCGCGATGCCTTCGGTGGAGACGAAGTCCATGGACTTGCGCAGCAGACGGGGATACTCGCGGTTGTCGCGGACGCGCACGTCGCGAAACAGCCTAGGGCAGATGCGCCGCTCGATATCCCGGACGAACAGGGGATAGCTCGCGCCGGAGGGAATCCGCAGATTGTCCTCCAGCACCCACCAGGCCCCATCCTCGCCCTGAACCAGATCCTCCCCAGCGATGTGGGCGAAGACGCCCCCGGGGGGCGTGACGCCGTTGACCTGCGGAAAGTATCCGACGCAGGTGTAGACGTACTCCTCGGGAATGACGCCGTCCTGAACGATCCGCTTGTCGGAGTAGACGTCCCTCAGATAGGCGTTCAGGGCGTTCACACGCTGCTTGAGTCCGGCCTCAAGCCGGTCGAACCCCTCCGACTCGATGACCCGCGGAACGGGATCGTAGGGGAAAAGACGGTCGCTGTAGGTGCCGTCCTTGTAGATTCCGAACCGCACCCCGTTGCGGCTCAGCTCGCGGTTGATGTCCTCACGCCTGTTCACCAGTTCCCTGGCGAGCTTCTGTGCGGCCGACCCGATCATCGTCCGGCCTCCTTCCCCTTGCGCTTGCCGCGACAGTACCACACGACCATCGCGGTTACGGTTCACACTAGGCAGCCGCGATTACCGTCGGGGACGACGATTGTTACAAGTCAGCGCCAGGCATACGGCCCTGTGAATCAGCAAGCGTCCCGCATCATCCAAGCACTGGGCGGTCGAGACGACGGCGAATACGGCGCGGCACGCCGTCTCGGCCATTCAGGACTCCCTGAGCGTACGGCGCGCCCGGATCGCACGGGCGCGCGCGGCAAGCTCCTCGTCGGGAGGATAGGAGACGGACTCAAGGGTAAGGCCGAATGCCGGAGCCGGTCCTGTGAAACCCTCCCGAAGCGGAACGGTGATCTTCCCGGCCATCCATTCGGGGGTTCTGTCATGCCGTCCTACCTTCAGGCAGGCGCCGACGAGGGACCGCACCATGTTGCGGGCGAAGGCGTCGGCGATGATGGTGAAACGCAGCAGTCCCGCCTCCACGGAGGGGACTGGAAGAGGGTCGCCGACATCCGTCTGGCTCCCGGCGGCGAGGGCCGTCCCGTCCGGGACGGGCACCCGGCTCCATCCGGCCGCCAGCACACGGCGGATCGTGGTCCCTCCGGGATTGGCGATGGCGAACGAGCCGAAGTCATGCAGACCGACCATGAATCCGCACGCCTCGTTCATCGCATCGACGTCAACAGGACCGTCCACGGCAAGGACGAACCCCCGGAGCCGAGGGTCGACGACGCCATCGCCCAACCGATAGACGTAGGTACGGGCAAGCGCGGAGAAGCGGGCATCGAATCCGTCGGGAGCGGGCGCCACGCTGCGAATGCGCACCGAGGACGGAAGCAGATGGTCGAGCCTGCGCAACAGGGCCGTCGGAGGATCGGCGGCGATATGCCCCACGCAACGGCCCAGAACGTCGGGGTCCACATCGACATGGCAGACCTGATGGGAAGCATGAACACCGGCGTCGGTTCTGCCGGCGACGACGAGACGGGGACGCGGCTCGCCATCGCCGATCCGCAGCACACGCGTCAGCGCATCCTCGATGGAGCCCTGAACGGTGGTCATGCCCGGCTGACGCGCCCACCCGTGAAAGTCCGACCCGTCATAGGCCAGATCGATTCGCAACCTCATATGACCTTCGTCGTCAACGGCGTCCGATGATCATCACGGACGAAACCACGTCGAAATGACGGACGCCCCGCCCGACCCTCGTGGGAGGGAAGGGCGGGGCGAACCGGGAGGAAGCCGACGATCACTCGGACTTCGCGGCGGCCTCATCGGCCACGTCGGCGTTTTCCTCGGCGGACTTCGCCGCGGAATCCGCGTCCTCGGCCACCTTGTTGAGGTCGATGGCGGCCTCATCGGCCTCCATGACGTCCGTGGCGTCGGACTCGTTGGCGACGACAGCCTCATCCACGGCATCCTTGGCGGCGCCTTCGGCGAGGGCGGCGTCAGTGGCGGCGGCCATCTCGGCGGCCTCGTCCTTGACGGCCGTTCTGGTCGCGGCCTCGGCCTCGGCCACCGCGGCCTTCCTGTCGCTCAGGGGGGCGGCGACGAGCTCGATGATGGCACGCGGCGCGGAATCGCCCTTGCGGGGGGCGATTTTGACGATGCGGGTGTATCCGCCCTCGCGCTGCTCCATCTGCTCGGCGACATCCGTGAAAAGGGTGTGGACGACGGACTTGTTGCGAATGACGCGCATCACCCGACGGCGCGAATGCAGATCCCCCCGCTTGGCGAAGGTGACGAGACGCTCGGCCAGGGGACGAAGGCGCTTGGCCTTGGGAAGCGTCGTGGTGATGTGCCCCTTCTGGAACAGGCTCGTGGCCATGTTCGCGAGCATGAGACGCTCATGCGCGGGTGACGAGGCCAGACGCGGGCCCTTCTTGGGTGTAGGCATGTTGTGTTCTCCTTAACGCCCTCGGCGGGTGGGCATATGCCCGAACGTCCGGTGAGGGCTGCGGTTCTGATGGCGTCCTACTCGTCCTCGGGCGAGAAGAAGGTGCCACCCTCCAGATTGTTGGTGTCGAAGCCCAGTGGCGAGGTCTTGAGGGCCAACCCCATGGTCTGGAGCTTCTCCTTGACCTCATCGATGGACTTCATCCCGAAGTTGCGGATGTCGAGCAGATCCTGCTCGGTGTGCGAGATGAGCTCCCCCACCGTATGGATTCCCTCGCGCTTGAGGCAGTTGTAGCTGCGCTGCGTGAGGTTGAGATCCTCGATGGGAACAGACATCTCGGGATTGGCGGGTTCGCTGACGGGAGCGGGCCCGACCTCGACCCCCTCGGCCTGCACGTTGAGCTCCCGGCAGAGCCCGAAGAGCTCGACCAGGGTCGATCCGGCCGACGCCACGGCATCACGTGGGGTGATGGCCGGCTTCGTCTCCACATCGAGGATGAGCTTGTCGAAGTCGGTGCGCTGCTCGACGCGCGTGGCCTCGACCTTGTAGCTGACCTTGAGCACCGGCGAGTAGATCGAATCAACCGGGATGCGGCCGATCTCGTCGTTGTCCTGCTTGTTCATCTGGGCCGGAACGTAGCCGCGGCCACGCTCGACGGTGAACTCGATCTCGATCTCCCCATCCTCGGCGAGAGTCGCGATATGCAGCTCCGGGTTGGCGATCGTCACGCCGGCCGGCGGAGTGATGTCGCCCGCGGTGGCCTCCCCCTTGCCGGACTTGCGCAGGTACATGACGACCGGCTCGTCGTATTCGCTGGTCAGCACGATGCCCTTGATGTTGAGGAGGATCTCGGTGACATCCTCGACGACTCCCGGAAGCGTGGTGAACTCATGCAGCGCTCCCGAGATCCTCACGGAGGTCACGGCGGCGCCGGGGATGGAGCTCAGAAGGGTGCGACGCAGGGAATTGCCAAGCGTGTAGCCAAACCCGGGCTCGAGCGGCTCGAACACGAACCGCGAACGCTGCGGGGTGAGAGACTCCTCCGTCAGTGTCGGACGCTGTGCGATAAGCACGGTGATATCCTTTCAGCCTTGGTCCGATGGTGCACGCATCGGCCCTCGGCACGGTGGATGGGTTGGTGACGTGTGCTCAGACGCGGCGACGCTTCGGCGGGCGGACGCCGTTATGCGCCTGCGGGGTGACGTCGGTGATCGAACCGACCTCGAGCCCGGCCGACTGCAGGGAGCGGATGGCGGTTTCCCGACCGGATCCGGGCCCCTTGACGAAGACGTCGACCTTCTTGACGCCGTGCTCCATCGCCTTGCGCGCGGCCGACTCGGCCGCCATGCCCGCGGCGTAGGGGGTCGACTTGCGCGATCCCTTGAAGCCGACATCGCCGCCGGAAGCCCAGGAGACGACCGCTCCGGAGGGATCCGTGATGGAGATGATGGTGTTGTTGAACGTGGACTTGATATGCGCCTGTCCGACCGGCACCGACTTGCGGTCCCGGCGCCGCGGCTTGCGCGCCGCCTGCTTGACGGCCTGCTTGGTAGCTGGCATTGACCCTCGTTTCCTCGCTTTCGACCAGTTCCATGTCCGGACGATGGGAAGTCATCCCGTGGCCCGGAGATGCCACCGCTACTTGGTGGCCTTCTTCTTTCCGGCCACCGTGCGCTTCGGTCCCTTGCGGGTGCGCGCATTGGTCTTCGTCCTCTGGCCGCGGACGGGAAGACCGCGGCGGTGACGCTGGCCCTGATAGCAGTTGATCTGAATCTTGCGGCGAATGTCCGCGTCGATCTCCCGACGCAGGTCGCCCTCGATCTTGTAGTGGGACTCGAGATAGTCGCGCAGGGTGATGAGCTGCTCGTCCGTCAGGTCCTTCACTCGGGCGTCAGGGCTGATGCCCGTCGCCGCAAGGGTCTCCTTGGCACGAGTGCGCCCCACTCCGAAAATATAGGTGAGGGCTATCTCGATGCGCTTGTCATTGGGGATGTCGACTCCGGCAAGACGTGCCATTGCCATTCCTTCTATGCTTCGCAGGTCGTGCGCCAAGTCGTCCGTTTCCGGCCCGGGCCTGCATCCCGGGGTTCAGCCTATGGCTGTGACTCAGCGCCTATCGTTGCCGCTGGGATCCGATCAGCCCTGACGCTGCTTGTGGCGCGGGTTGGTGCAGATCACCATGACGCGGCCGTGGCGGCGGA
>NZ_CAUTOG010000024.1:0-25598 GCF_963540075.1 uncultured Bifidobacterium sp. | reverse complement strand
CCGTTTCAGTACACTGAGCCGTTAAGCGCAAAGCCCTGTGGGCTTTGCGTAGGCTCAGCGAGCGCGATTCTCGAGCGCGAGGGAGACGCCCGGCGGGCGGCTTTCGTTAAGCGCAAAGCCCTGTGGGCTTTGCGTAGGCTTGAGGGAGCGATTCTCGAGCGCGAGGGAGACGCCCGGCGGGCGGCTTTCGCCATGACGTGGCTATGGGTCCGACCGCGATGGGCTGCAAGCCATGCATGGCGGGTCTCCTGGGAAGGCATAAGACGTCCGAGGAGACCCGATTCCACTCTGGCTGAGAATTCCCGCACAGTGTGCACGGTCGCGAGCTGAGTGGGCGAGGCACTCCGTGAGATTCTCGGGTGTTCGGAAGGAACGCCTCAGGGCTGCATCAGTAGATCTTGACCGAGTTGATATACAGCTGGTTGTTGGGCAGGCTGTCGATGGGTACCCAGAGCAGGAAGTCCTGGGCCTTGACGGGTTTGGTGAACTTGATATCCGTGGTGCCGCTCGAATCGAAGGTGAACTTGGCCACCTGGGTCCCCGCGGAGGGATCGTCGCTGGTGTTTGCGAGCAGATATCCCATGCCTCCGGAGGATCTGATGGTCACCACGAAGCGTTGTGCCGTCTGTTCCTGGCTGAGATGCATGTAGTAGCCGAAGCCGCTTTGTCCACCGGGGTTGGTGAGGAACTCCTGTTTGTCGATGTCGAAGGGGGTGTTGTTCTCGGGGATCGAGGGTGTCGGAACGCTGGAGACGTCGTGGTCCGCCGTGCTGATCGTCGCCGTGGCGCTTGGGGAGGATGTGGACGTCGCCGTCGATGTGGATGTCGCGGTGGACGAGGATGTCGCGGTCGACGAGGACCCCGACGAGGACCCCCCTGATGAGGAGGACGATCCGAAGGGAACGTCATTGAGGTTCATCTCGGGCCAGACCCCTGAGTCGTTCGTGATGCTGGAGTCAGACCGGGTCGTACCCCCGGTCATCGCTCGCAGCGCGAAGGCGAGGGCGACGGCCACGATGATGGCGATTATCGTGATGGACACGACCTTGGTGGTGAAGCGACTGAACAGAGGCGCGTTCGCGACATCGTCATCGATGGCCTCGGCTCCGGTCTGCTGCGAGCGGGGTATGAAGCTCGGCGGAAGCCCCGCGTTTCCCGCGGCCTCCTTGGAACGACGTTCGGCCTGCAGGGCCCTGTACGACTCCTCTCCCGGTCTGATGGGCGTACCTGCCTCCCCGAAGACCGGTATGCTGCCCGTCGATTCGGTCCTGACGCGGTGGTTCTGATTCGTATGAGTCGTCGGTGATGGAGTGGTTCGGGCCCTTGTCGTGAAATCGAAGCGAGAAGCCTCGTGACCGTGCTGTCCGTTCTGTTCATGGACGAACGCAGGGAACACGGAATCGATGGTCGTGGTATCCGGGGTGGAGATGATGTTCTCCATCTCCTGCGCTGCCACATCATGGAAATCAAGGTTCGGTTCCGAAGGGGAGGGCGGGGAAACGCTTGAATCTGGGTTTGGCAAGGCTCCCGAACGTGCGGTGACGATGGAACGCCCTTTGTCCAGAAGCGACCTCCATGTCCCTGACGCTTCGGGACCGGATGAAGTCGCGCCCTGTCGAACCGTCGCATCCGCCGGGAGTACAGTCGGGACCGGCTTTGCTCCGCCCATGCTCAGCCCAGGTGCGTCGGCAACCGGGGACATCTTGGGAAAGGGGAAGATAACGCTTGTCGGAAGTGTCCGCGCCGGCGAGTTGGAGGCGATGTCCTCAGAGATCGGCAGCAGTCTGTGATGTGGATTGGTCGTGATGGCGGCTGAGATGACGGAATTCTCCCCGTCGATGCCCGGAAGTGCGATATCGGTGGGATGAAGCTTCGTCGGCGGGGTCCATGAGCCGAGCAATGCGGTCAGTTCAGACAATGACACCATGGGCACCGTGGCGTTCTGGCGAGTCCTGTCCTGCAGTTCAAGCCCTCGAGCGCAGATAAGACGGAACTCCCCGGGGACGTCTATTCCCAGGCGGGCGAGGTCGAATTCCGCGATGTTCTGCGAAGCGGAATGGGTCAGCATTGCATAGAGGACGCCTGAGAGCTGACGTGTGGCGAGCTGTTGGGCGGAGAACTCCCGGGAGGCCCGTGACAGTTCATCGAGCAGAGGGCTGATAGGGGCATCCGCGAGCTGGATCCCCTGTGAGGTGACGCGGATGGTGTCGGTGCTCAGCGACCTATGCGAAATCCCATCGATGAGCAGCTGCTGTTCCGCTCGGGCGCATTCCCCGATGATGGTCCGCATGGCCTCATAGCTCAGGGTATGCCCGGCTGGCCCGGCAAGATAATTGGTCAGGGACACGCCGGCATCAAGCGAGGTGATGATGATCGCCACGGAGCTGCGGTGTTGGAGCTGGAGAACGCGGGTGAAGCGGTCGTTTCGCGACAGCGCCAGGGAGGATGCGATGGCATTGACCTGCGGTAGTGAGTCCGCGTCGTTGACGATGAACAGCTGACAGTCCCGCGCAAGTACTCGGTCGCTGGCCTTCCACGCCTGGAGACCGGGCGCGTCTCTCAGTCGCGAAACAAGGGTGTACCGGCTGATGACGGTATCTCCCAGATCGGGTTTACTCATTCTGCAGACTCCATGGGAAGTAGGATCGCGGTGAACGACGCTGATGACATTCTACTGATGACGATAGTCGTCCCGCTTGGACGCCATTCTGTCGGTCTTATCAGCGTCCCGGTCCGTCCCGTCACGACGCCATAGGGGGACGTGGGCCACTCGTCTCAGAAGGAGAACGAACAGGGAGCGCAGCTCCTCGGTGCGCAGAAGAAGGAGGATGGAGAGATAGACGACGGCGATCGCCAGAGCGAGGATTGCACAGACGCCGATGGCCTGGAGCCAGTCCATGGATGAATCACTCGCGCCGACAAGCCGAAGAGCGAGAGGACGGAGCGCCAAGCCGACGGCTATGGTCGCCACGGTGGCCGCGGTCGCCTTCAGCATGCTGGTGAGGATTCGCCTTCCGTCGATGTTCCCTCCGAAACGGCGTCTGAGCATCATGAGCAGAAGAGGGAAGGCGATGGCATTGCATAGCGTCATGGTCACTCCCAGCCAGGTGACCCAGTGCTCTGGGGCGAGGACGCGGACGCCCGCCATCAGCACAAGGAAATGGATGCTTTCCCGCAAGGCGGCGAAGATG
Source organism: uncultured Bifidobacterium sp. (assembly GCF_963540075.1). Taxonomy (GTDB): domain Bacteria; phylum Actinomycetota; class Actinomycetes; order Actinomycetales; family Bifidobacteriaceae; genus Bifidobacterium. Next base: position 22,407 of record NZ_CAUTOG010000024.1, on the reverse strand, counting down.
AAGGGATGCCGTCCGTCCTCGAATGCGTAGAAGGTTCTCTGGATGATCAGATAGGCGCTTGACATCGGCAGGCATGCGGCGAGTGCAGTGAGCGGTCCGGACATGAGAAGAGCCTCACGGACGCTGATGGACGGCAGGAGAGCCATGGAGATGGGAGTCGCCATAACCGCGAAGGCCACGGTGAAGAAGCACATGATCACGGTGACGTTGCGCAGCGAGCGGCTGAGCTCGCGACGTGCCGCCTCCAGGTCGTTGCGTGCCACGGAGCGGGAGATGTCGGGGAACACGGCCGTCGCCACCGATACGGCGATCAATGAGTAGGGAAGCATCCATACCGTATAGGCGTTCTGGTAGGTCGCGTTTCCTGCGACCGTCAGCTGGCTCACCCCGTGGAGACGTTCGGCGAGGGCGGGGGCGCCTGTGGTGACTCTGGTGTCGACGATGGTGATGAGCTGACCGACGATGACGATTCCCAGGCTCCACGCGGCCACGGGCCCCATGGATCGCAGCCCGATTCCCCGTATTCCCCAGCGGGGTCTGTAACGGATTCCGGAGCGTGCGAGGGGAATGAACAGAATGAGTGCCTGGAACGCGACGCCCAGGGTCCAAGCCCCCGCCGTCAGAGCCACCCTTCCGCTGTTCCAGAAGGACAGGGGCCGGGTGTCGGCCTTGCCGAACAGGACGATGAACGCGGTGAAGCCCGCGGAACTGATGAGATTGGCTGCCACGGAGCTCCATGCATACGCTCCGAAACGATTTCTGGCCGCCAGAATCTGGCCGATGACGGTGTAGAGCCCATAGAAGAGGATCTGGGGCATGCACCAGAGCGTGAAGGAGTTCGTCAGTGCGATCATGTCGGCATTGCCGTCGGCGTAGAGCCAGGTGAGAAGAGGCGTCGCCGCCATCATCAGGACCGTGATGCCCACCAGCATGGCGATTGCGAAGGTGATCAGCCGGTTGAGGTTCTTTTCGGCGTCCTGAGCATGGAGGGTGCGCACGATCTGCGGCACCAGTACGGCGTTGAAGATGCCGCCGGACACCAGCGTGAAGATCACCTGCGGGATCATCGCCCCCGCCTGGTAGGCATTGGCCGCCATTCCCGTCGTGCCGACCGCTGCGGCGAGAAGGATCGTACGGACCTGTCCCGTGACTCGGGAAGCCGCGGTCCCCACCGCCATAACGAGCGAATTGCGGCCGACGGACGATTCGGTCGAGAATGGGGAGGATGTCATTCGTCAGGATCCTTCGGACGATGCAGCTGTCTGCGAAGACCGATCGCTCCCAGAACGGCGGCGAGGAAGATGATGACGAGTCCGCTTTTGTCGTTGAGCTGCAGGGAGCTGGTGATGGTGGTCGAGCGCGAGTCCGAGAAGACCTCCCCGTCACGACCGAGAAGGGTCAGGTGAACGGTGGCCTTCGCGGATGTCGCCACGCGAATCGTGAAAGTCACCTGAGCCTCGCCGCGGGCCGGAACCGTGACGTCCGCGAACCGGGATGTGACGATCTCCATGGAGTCGGTGAGGGAGGAGACCCGCACGCGGACCGGATAGGGGTTGGAGTTGCTGACCGTGACCGGCATGCTCGCCGTGTCGCTGACGACGGTGATTCCCTCGGAAGGAGTCAGCGAGACCGAGGAGAGAAGACGTGAGGACAGTCCGGTCGCCGATGCCGTCATGCGGGAGGTCAGGTCGTCATCGGCGGAGATGGAGAGGGCATGAAGCGCAAGACGCGAATACGTGGTTCCGATACGCCGAATCCATGTCGCCGATGCCGCGGATTCCGGTTCAGAGGAGGTCGAGGACGATGATGCAGATGACGATGCCGAGGACGAGGAGGATCCATCGTCCAGGATGGTGCCGGAGAAGCGCGTGATGTCCGAGAAGCCGTCTGCGAGCGTGTCAAGGGCTGAGGTCAGGGCGTTACGGTGACTTCGGGTCATTCCCGAATCGGAGGGAAGCACTGACTTCGCCTCGCTTCCGGACATGTAGGCCTTGGAGGAGGACAGGGTGCTCAGAGTGGTGAGGTTCAGCCACGGCGCGTCTTCGATGGCCTTCATGAGGCTGCCCGCTTCGGTCGGCGTGGTCCGCGTGTCCAGGAGGACGAGCACGTTACGCGAGACGTAGGGCTGCTCCATCTGATAGAAGGCGCTCTGGGCCATGAAGCGGGCCAGACGACCGGCAGTGGTGTGCTCGGCGAGCGCGGTTTTGTCGGTGGGGTTGCCCTGGGCCAGTTCAGTGAGCACGTTCTGTGCGGCCAGGACCGTGACGCTTCCGGCATCCGTGGAGACGCGGTATGTGCCGGTGTGGACGGTCGAGGAGTCCGAGCCGTCGAAATCGCCGGAGGCGATGACGGTCGAATACCCCTGGCGGCGCGCGAGGGTCAGGGCCTGAAGCGTCCACCTGCCGGCCCCCTGCCATGCGTAGGACGCCAGCGAAGACTCCTCTCCCAGGGTGGTTGCCGCCTGCGACAGCGCCGTGGAGGACGTCCAGGAGGCGTCTGATATGCCGGCCTTGGCGAAGGCCGAGGCGCCGAGCGCCGCGCGTGCGGTGACGTCCAGGGCGCCGGGCTGCATGACTCCCGTCACCTGGGGGGGAAGTGACATGGCGGCGATGACCGAGGGATCGGCGACCGCCTGGAGAAGCGGATGGGACTGGAGCGTCTCGGCCCATTGCCGCATGGTCTGGGTCGCGGCCTTCGTCAGATGGGGTGCCGTCTCCTTCGCCGATTCGCTGGAAGCCAGCAATGCGGACGTCTGCTCGTCGTCGCTTTTCCATCCGGAACTCACTAGGGGGACGGCGACGGTGATGTTCATCGCAGGTGTGGCGGTCGTCGTGAGCCCCTGTGTTGACCGGGTCAGGAAGGTATGGGACCTCACGTCTCGTCCCGTCGTGGAGGAGTATTCGAGGAGAACGGGTTTGGGACCCCATGTGGTGATCGATGTCAGGGCAGCGTCATCGGACTGCACGTCGATCGTCACGGAAACGCTGGAGTGGGGCGAGACCGCCGGGACGGCGACCGCGCCCAGGGCATCGGGGGTGGGGATGCCGGTGCTCCCCTCGGCCCAGTGCTGGATATCGCTGCGGGAGACGAAGGTGTACCACGAGTTCGTGGAGACCGTGAGCCTCCCCCCTGGAGCCTCCGTGCCCGAGGCATTCCTCACGGTGACGACGATGCGATATCCCGAGTCCGATGTGACGACGGGTGTCGATTCGGTGATGGACAGGTCGATCTCGGGAGTCGTGGTCTGCGCGCCCCATGCCGCCGATGGCGCGAGACAGCTCAACAGCATCACGACGAGCATGGCGACGAGGGATTGCAGGTGATGGCAGGAGCGTCGCGTGCGCCGTGGTTCAGGGGTGTCGAGGCGTACGCTGCCTCGTCGCCATTGGTAGCGTCCGATCAACTGTCGCGCTTCCGTGAGTACAGCCACGCTATCCTGCGTTCATTGGGATAGCTGAGGACGTCGTCAAGATCGTCGAATCGTACCCAGATCGCCTCCTCCGCCTCATGATCGGGATCCCCCTCGACGGTCAGATTCCCGCCTGTGCGTCGGAGCGCGAAGTGGTGGACGAGCTTGTGCACCCGCTGGCTGGAGCCGGTGAACCAGTAGTCGATGGTCGCTATGGATTCCATCACCTCGCCCAGAATCCCCGTCTCCTCGTGCACTTCACGCACGGCGGTCTGCTGGGGGGTTTCGCCCTGTTCGATATGTCCCTTGGGAAGGCACCATTCCAGATGGCCGCTGCGTGAGTGACGGGCGATGATGGCCACCCTGTCGTCGTCGAATATGAGACCGCCGGCGGAATATTCCCGGACGACGGGGAGCTCCTGGGCGTCAAGAGATGCGAATGTCGCACGCACACGGGCAAGTCGACGGGCCGGCATCATCGCCGGGGTCGGCACGTCGGAGGACTCCTCGGGCCCCGTCCTCCTGGCGGATTGCGACGTGTACCGCAGAACGTCCGTGAACCCTCCTCGTCGGGCATGACGATCCGCGGCGTCAGCAAGCATGCGCGCGAGATCCGAGGGGGTGGTCATGGTATCCACCATACCCAAGGCAATGTGCAGGTGGGGTGACGGTATGCTGGGAGGCGCGCACGCGTGCCTGCCGTGAAAGGGTCCAATGAACGTCGAAGTCTGGCCGGAGGCCATCGAGCTGGGTCAACTGTTCTCCGTCGAGGGATTCGAGCTTTCCCTTGTGGGCGGTGCGGTCCGCGATCTTCTTCTGAGGCGGCGTTCCCATGACCTGGACTTCTGCACGTCAGCGCGTCCGGAGCAGTTCGAGCCCGTGCTCAGGAGATGGGGTCGCGATGGCTTCTGGGATATGGGGCGGAAGTTCGGCACCCTCGGGGCCATGCGCCGTCGGTCCGATGGCACCGAGGTTCGGGTCGAGATCACGACCTATCGCAGCGATGCCTATGAGCCGGATTCCCGCAAACCCGATGTGACGTATGGAAGCAGCCTTGAAGGCGACCTCTCTCGTCGGGACTTCACCGTCAACGCCATGGCTCTCAGGGTTCCCGAAGTGGTGTTCGTCGACCCTTTCCATGGCGCCAGCGACCTGGCCAATGGTCTTCTGCGCACGCCCATCGAACCCGAGCGCTCCTTCGAGGACGACCCCCTACGGATGATGCGGGCCGTGCGCTTCGTCGCCCAGCTGGGATTCCGGATTGAGGCGTCGACGGCCGAGGCGATCAGCCGCATGGCCCAGCGTCTTTCCATCGTCTCCGCCGAGCGTGTGCGCGATGAGCTGACCAAGCTGCTTCTGTCCTCGCGGCCACGCGACGGCGTCGAGGCGCTGGTCGACTCCGGTCTTGCCGACGTCGTGATTCCGGAGATCCCGGCACTGCGTCTGGAGATCGACGAGCATCATCGTCACAAGGACGTCTTCGAGCACACGATGACCGTTCTCGATCAGGCGATCGCCTTGGAGACGGGTGACGACGGGCCGGTTCCCGCCCCGGATCTCGTTCTGCGTCTGGCGGCCCTGCTCCATGACGCCGGCAAGCCCCGGACGCGTCGCTTCGAGCCCGGTGGCAAGGTGAGCTTCCACCATCATGACGTGGTCGGAGCCCAGATCGTCCGGCGTCGCCTGCGTGCGCTGCGTTTCGACCACCACGTCATCCAGGACGTGTCCGCCCTGGTCGAGATGCATCTGCGCTTCCACGGCTATGTCGAGGAGCCGTGGAGCGACTCCGCTGTCCGCCGCTATGTCCGGGACGCCGGCCATCTGTATGAGCGTCTGAACAGACTGACACGGGCGGACGTCACGACCCGGAACCAGCGCAAGGCGAGGATGTTCTCCGAGGCGATGGACGGCATGGAACGCCGTGTCGAGGAGCTCAGGCGGCAGGAGGACGTCGATGCCATCCGTCCCGACCTTGATGGCAACGACATCATGCGGATCCTGGGTGTTGCCCCGGGACCGCTGATCGGCGAGGCCTACCGGCATATGCTGGAATTCCGCCTTGATCGTGGCCCCGTCGGTGCCGACGAGGCGGAGAAGGAACTTCGCCGATGGGCGTCCGTGCGCCAGCCGTTCCCCGGCGATGCGTCCCGGGCCGCCGGGGAACGGACGGGTGTGGCGGATCTGAGCACGTCAACGAGGGGCTGAGGGCGGTCTCGTGGTCGCGCCTCGTCTGCCGCAGGCGTGCCGGCGTGGATGTCTGGCTGTTATCACGCCTGTGTCCACCGGTGCCGGGCCCTACCCCGTCCCACTCAGTTCACGGCGTCGTGGCTGATGGCCTTGGGAAGGTTCGTCATCGAGGAGGCGCTGACGCATCCCTTGATGTCGACGATATCGGCCCCTGAGGTGGGCACGTAGCGCTTGCTGCGCAGATTCGTGAAGGAGGCTCCCAGCACCACGTCGACAAGCTTGTCCGTCCGGTCGTCCATCACCATGATGGCGTCCTTGAAGTTGCTGTTCACGGTGTAGCCCTGGGCGATGGCGTTACGCCCGAAGTAGATGGTGGTGCGCTCGACAGAGGTCGACGAATAGTTGGATATCTCCGAGACCGTGAAGCTCCTGTTCTCCAACGCGTCTCCGACCGCCTTGGCGAAGCCGCTGGACGACGTCCCGTTCAGCACCCGTATCGTCACGTTCGAGTTCGCCACGTACTTCGATTTGTTCCCGTTGGAGTCGTTGGGGGCGCACGGGGCGGTCACTCCGTAGTTCGGGGCCGTCGTCGTGGTCTTCTGGGCTCCCGCTCCGCCGATGTGGAAATAGAAGAAACAGGAGATGACAAGGGCCACGACGAGAATCATGGAGACGACGGACAGGACGATGCGGTGATGCTTGGCCACATAACGACGGCGCATGGCCCGTTCTTCATTCGGCTTCGTCATACCAGTCCCTTTGCCCTCTCGGCCTTATGGCAGTGGCCCTCACTGTAGCGTCAGCGTCTGACGCGGTCGCGTTGTCGGGTGCATCAGAACCACGGGAGCGCAGGGCGCGCGTGCGGACAGGACGTAATCCACCGCGCCCGATTCGGCCCAGGCTCGTCTGACCGACTCGCGGACCGTGTCGTCGGGCACGAAGGCCACGACGGTGGGTCCGGAGCCGGACACCATTGCATGACGCGCACCGGTCGCCGCCGCGATGTCCACGGCCTCGCCGCTGCGTGGATGCAGGGATATCGCCGCCCGCTGGAGGTCGTTGGAATCCCCCGGATTCGCACCGATCTCATCGAATCGTCGGTAGACCTCAGGAGTGCTCAGGCGATCGTCGTAGGCTCCCACCAGCACCGTTCCGGTGAACCCGTCCTCATCCAACCCCAACGCCTGCGGTCTTCCCGGAGGCAGAGCCTCGATGCGCTCGCCGTATCCGGTTCCGTGCCCGAAACCTCCCACCAGGCAGAAGGGCATATCCGATCCCAGACGGGCCGCAATCACGGAGAGTCGGGAAAGCGGCCAGTTCAGACCCCAGAGGGCGTTCAGCGCCAAGAGGACTCCGGCGGCATCGGAGGACCCTCCTCCGAGACCGGCTGCGACCGGAATGCGTTTGACGATTCGCAGACTGACGTCAGGTGCGATTCCGCTGGCCTCGGACAGAGCCAGCACCGCACGGATGGCATGGTTGTCGCCATGGTTGTCGTCGCGGCCCGACAGGTCTCCGAGATGATCGCCGCTTAAGGAGAGCAGCGGGCCGCTTCCGGGCGGCGCCGGTCGGACGACGAGGGTGTCGGCGAGCGTGAGCCCGCAGTAGATGGTATCGAGCTCGTGCCGGTTTCCCCATTCCGGGCGGCGCCCGGCGACGGAGAGAGTGATGTTGGTTTTCGCCGGGCACTCGACGGTGACCACGGGACCGCTCGGCGACGGCCCGTCCCAGGAGGATCGTTCCGGCAAGCCTATGGCCTCAGCGATTCCCGGCTTCATCGTCCGCTCTCCTTGCCCGCGACGCAAGCGCGATGAAATCGTCGATGGACAGGGTTTCGCCTCGTCGCCCGGCGTCGATTCCGCAGTCCTGGAAGACCTCCGGCCGTACCAGGCCCCGCAGGGCGTGACGCAGGGTTTTGCGTCGCTGGCCGAAGGCGGCGTCGATGAGACGGAATACGCGCTCCCGCAGCTGCGTATCCCCTCGTTGTGCGGACCCGTCGGGAAGACGGACGAAGGACACCAGGGCGGAATCGACGTTCGGTGCCGGCCAGAACACATTGCGTCCGATCGAGCCGGTTCGCGTCGCCGTTCCGTACCAGGCCAGCTTCACGCTCGGCGCTCCATACGACCGGCTTCCGGGCAGAGCCGCCATGCGGTCGGCGACCTCCCGCTGGACCATCACCGTGAATCGCTTCAGATGTGGCATCCTGCCCAGGAGGGTGAGCACCAGAGGCGTGGCGACGTTGTAGGGAAGGTTGGCCACGAGGGTGAGTTCGGAGGCGTCGACGGATGCGTCGAGATCCTTCGCCTCGAGGAGCATCCCATCCTTCACCAGCACGGTCAGGTCATCGGCGCGGTCCGGCATGAATCTTCGTGCCGTGGATGGCAGCCGTGTGCCCAGACGCGGGTCGATCTCGACCGCCGTGACGTGGCATCCCGCCTCCAGCAGGGCCAGGGTCAGGGATCCTAGGCCGGGTCCGATCTCCAGAACCTGATCGCCCTCTTCCACCTCGGCGGTGCGGACGATGCGTCGCACGGTGCCTGGGTCGATGACGAAGTTCTGTCCGAGTCTTTTTGTGGGGACCACGCCCAGGTCTTCGGCGAGACGATGGATGTCGGTCGCGCCCAGGAGATGGCCTGAACCGCTGGTGTCGGGATTGTCGGGGATGCCGCCCACCGGGGATTCGGTCAGTACCATTTGTTGATCTCCCAGAAGTCGCGTGCCTTGGTGGGGTTCCCGTAGCGCTGGCTGATGTAGCTCAGGCCCCAGGAGATCTGGACCGCTCCGTCGTCCTTCCATCCGGTTCCCATCTTGCTTCCCGGCAGGGCCTGGGGGATGCCGTAGGCGCTGGAGGAGGAGTTGGCGGCATTCCAACGCCATCCCGATTCGTGGTTCCACAGCCAGAGGAGGTCCGTCCATTTCTGTCCGGTCCAGCCGAGTTCGGCGGCCGCGCCGGCGGCGTAGGTCTGGGCGGCCGCGATGCTGGGATGCCACAGGCCTGTCTGGGTCGAGCCCGATCCGCTGGAGGACGAGGATCCGCTGGAGGATGAGGAGGAGCTGGAGGATGAGGAGGAGCTGCTGGAAGGCTTGGATGACGAAGATGTGCTGGGCTTCAAGGTCGGGGTCGATGACGTGGAAGTCGAGGTGCTCGATGAGGGGGTCTTCGTCGAGGAGGACGACTGCGAACCCGATGCCGAAGACGATGGGGAGGCGGAGGAGGATGGCGCCGCAGACGAGGAGGATGCGCTCTTCGATGAGCCACTCGATGAAGCCGAGGCTGAATCGCGTGCGGAGGAGGATGGGGCTTCGTTGGACGAGGCTGAGGAGGACGTCGACGAACCTTTGGAGGATTTGTCCGAGGACGCACTGTCTGACGCGGATCCGGAGCCGGTCGTCGATTCCGAGGTCGATTCGGACTCGGATGAGGAGGTTGGACCCACCGCTATGATTCTGTCGACGCTGATGGCGGTGGTCGTCTGGGATTTGAGGGTGCGGCTTTCCTCCTTCCCGTCGACGTAGGTGACGTCATAGGTGAGCCGCTTCTCTCCGTTGCTCCCCTGCTGGCGGATGACGCTTTGCCCGGGTTCAAGACCGTCGTCCACCACCGTCGTCGTGGAGAAGGGCACGGTGACCGTTTCGGTGATCGTGCGGTGAGTGACCCGCAGGACCCGCAGGACGGTCGTGTCGCCATCCATTTCGACTCTGACGCGGTCGTTCTTCCCGAGCACCACTCCCGCCGAATCGAGAATCGAGGCCGCCGGCAGCTTTCCGTTGGCGACGACGGTTCTTTTCCCGTCGCAGATCACCGTCACCGGCCCAGCGCGGTTGATGATGAGGCCGCCGGTGAGCTGGTTGTAGACGTTGCCGATGTCCACCGTGACCTGGGAGGCCTTGACCTCGTTCTGCCGGAAGAAACCCAGCAGCTGGGCGGCGCTTGTCGCGGTCGTCCAGAAGGGGACCTCCTGTCCGTTGATGACGATGGTCGCCTGGAAGGCCTTGTTCACCGTGACGGCGGCGTGGTTAGCCAGAACATCGCCCGACGTGGAGACCACGGCATCATGGGACTTCACCGTGACGCCCTGCTCCTCGAGCAGCCTGTCGGTGGTCATCGCGTAGGTGGTGACGATCGTCGTCTCGCCGTTGACGGTCAGGGCGACGGATTTACGCGCCCCTACGGTGAAGGCACCCGCCGAGGCCAGAACGACGGCGCAGACGCACACCAGAACGCGTATCCTTCTCAGCAGCACGAAGCGTCCCGGTGTCCACCGTCGAGGCATCAGCGTTCTCCTCACTGTCAGGAATCAGGACGTTCCCGTCGTTCCGGTCATGCACGGAAGGTCGTCACGACTCGCATTCTACCGAAGAGGCTCCATCCTTCCACGAATCAGCGCAGCTTCGTGGCATTCTCGGCACAAAACGACGACGGTGACATACGGCGGAATGCCCCAGGGGCCGATGATGCGGGAGCAAAAACCCGGTGGGAGGCTGCGGTCGCCGTCTGCGCTGACGACGACCCCTCTCACGGAATGGGGCGGGAGAGAAGGGGATGTTCCCGCCCCGAGGCGAAGCGGGTTGGGGGATGCTTCGCCTCTGCCAGAAGCCTTATTTGGGGGGAAGGCTTCTGGGCTGCTTACTCGGGGATAAGTGTGCCAGAAAGACACCATACACGCATTTCGTATGACGCGTACGGCATGTCTCCGGAGCCTCCTGTCGGGATCGAACCGACGACCTGCCGCTTACAAGGCGGCCGCTCTGGCCATCTGAGCTAAGGAGGCATGCCCGTGTCATGGTGGCCTCGTGGACCTGCCGGTCAACCCCTCTGCGGGACGCGGACAAGCTTAGCAGTGGGCCGGACAACTCCACCAATGGAGGGGCTGACGAATGCGTCCGACTCAGGAGGATAAGGATACCGGCTTCCCGGTTGCGCCGATGGACGGGAGCTCGCCCTCCTTGCCCACCTGGGATTCCGTGAGGCCGAGCGACTTGAGAATCCCTGTTTTCAGCTCAAGGCCTAACGTGGAGAACTCGGACAGGTCGAGCATCGTGCCGTTCACCGTCACCGTGGGCGTCGACATGGATCCGCTGGACCCCCACAGCTCCTTGCGCTTGGGGGTGTAGTCGTCGACGGCGTCGAGCCAGTCCTGATACTTGCGCGTGAAGGCCTTGTTCGCGATCTTCTTTGGCACGCCGGCCTTGATGGCCTGCGCCTTGAGCTTGGCGTCGCTGACCGACACGTAGTCGCTGCCTTCGCTGGGCTGGAAGTCCGAGGCGTAGATCCTGGAAATGAAGGATAGGAGATGGTCGGGGTCGTCGTCGTTCTGGGCGATGTACGCGATGGCGGTCGAGACGCGGCTGGAGTAGTCGTCGCTGGAACTGGAGTCCAGGAAGGCCATCGGATGGATCTCGATGTTGATCTGGCCGGCGTCCAGCAGGGAGATGAGCGTGGAATCAGCCTGACGATTGAAGTTTCCGCAGCCGGGGCAGAGGGGGTCCATGTAGATGGCGACGGTCGGGGCGCCGGTGGCCTTCTTCCCGTAGCCGTTCTTCGACATGAGGAAGCCGCCCTTGCTGGTGGCTCGGCTGGGCGTCGTGGTGACTGCCTGCAGTTTCTCGTAGGCCGTTTGGGCGGATTCGGAGCTTGAGGAGCTCGAGGCGTGGGTGTTGCGGTAGACGACGACGCCGATGACGGCCACCAGCGCCAGCACGACGACCGCGACGATGATGCCGATGATCGTCTGCTGCCGGCGTTCGCGCGCCTCCTGTTCGGCCTGCCGCCGTTCGCGCGCCTCCTCGGCCAGCCTGCGTGCCGACCTTCTGTCGCGGGACTTGTTCCGGGACTGGCCTGCGGCCATATGTCCTCCCTGATCTGCGTGTCGTTGCCGTCCGGGCTCTCACATGAGCTCCGGTCGGCGACGTCGGATGCTGCCGGAAACATCCTAGCCGACCGGACCGTGCGAATCCCGTGCGGCGAACGATGTTCACAGGGGGCTGACGGGAAGCGGATACCAGAGGATGGAGGTCCATGTCAGCAACGGGATGAGGGATGCGAGGGCGACCGCCAGACCTCCTGCGCCGATGATGGTCGGGACGACCGATCCTCGACGACTTCGCCGGGAACCATCAGGCGAGGAATCCGTCGCACGTCCCCAGGATCCGGAGCCGAGCCGGGCCAGCGACCCCATCGGGAGGCATGCCACGACGATCCAGGCGATTCCCATGCTCAGCCCAAGAGTGAGTCCGGCGAAGGACATCGGTCTTCCCGAGGGCAGAAGCAGAGGGATGCTCAGATTGCCGGGACGCCAGAGCAGCCCCATGCGGTCGGGGGATGTCAGCGGTCCCGTCAGCACCGCGACCAGTGCGGTGATGACGCCGAGAATCGTCGTCTGCGCCAGGGCACGCGGCAGCGCCGTGAGGATATGCCAGGGCGTGAGAACAACCCGAAGCGCCGTGTCCCCGTGATTCCACCGGCCGGCATGCCGTCGCTGCCTCTCGAACCTGAACCGTCGTCCTTCGCCAAGAGCCGTGAGAATCCACAACGTGACCGCGGCGATGCACAGGGTCCAGACGGGGATGGCCGCCGCCAGAAGGGTCCATGTCGCCGACAGCCCGATTATGGTGATCCCCCCGGTGCGCAGGCAATGGTCGTGACGCCAGAGGAGATCGCCATCGTCCTGGGAGGACGGGGTCTGCGTCTCCGAACCGTCATCCTGGTCCCGGCTGGAGGCAGGAGCGTCGGCATCATGTCCGTCGTCCAGCGCACCGGGCGCGGCGACGACGGCGGGTAGCACACGGGTTGCGGAAGTGGGGGCATCGGCCTCGCCCGTTGGCAGACCCCGTGTCCGCGTGGAGTCAAGCGGCAGCCAGAGAGTGCGCGTTCCCGCATCCGCGGTGTCGGCGGGATCGCGCGGGAGTCGCGATGTCGCCTCAAAAGGGGGCATCGCCTCCGTGGGGGACGCGTCGCCCGACGGCAGCGCGCGAGTGGGATCATCGAGCGAATCAGAGCTGATCGAATCCAGCAGTTCGCGGGGTCCTCCCCGCTGGGCACGTCTGGGATCCAGTGCGCGGGCCAGCGCCCTGCGGGTGTTCTCGGCGATCCCTGACAGATCCGCGCTGCCGGACGCCTCACGCTGAAGCACCGTCATCATCGGCGATGTGCCGAACACCGGGCGCCCCGTCGCGGCGAAGGCCAGTACCGAGGCCACCGACCACCAGTCCGTCGTCTCGTCGGATTCCGCCCCCTCGATGATCTCAGGGGCAATGAAGCCGGGAGTGCCCATCACCAGCCCCGTGCGCGTGACATGGCTTTCGCCAGCGCCCATCGCGATGCCGAAATCGACGAGCACGGGACCCGTCGCCGCGACCATGACGTTGGTCGGTTTGATGTCCCGATGGATGATTCCGGCGGCATGGACCGCCTGCACGGCGTCCATAAGCCTTTCGGCGAGACGCTCGAGGTCGACGGCGTGATAAGGGCCGTTCTGTTTGACGTCATTCCGCAGGTTCTGCCCCTCGACGAGTTCCGTGACGATGAAGGCCAGAGCATCGTCCAACTCCATATCGACGATGCGGCAGACCCCAGGATGGCGTATCCGGCGCAGCGCCATGGCCTCGCGGCGAAGCCTTTCCCGTGCCGTGGCCTGGTTTCGCGACGAGGAGGGGTCGGAGTCCTCGGACAGCGAATCCCGCAGGATCTTCATGGCGAACTCCTGCCCGCCGCCGTCCCGGACCCTCCAGACGGACCCCATGGCGCCTCCGCCCAGCCGCGAGAGGAGGACGTATCCGCCCACGGTCTGGCCCTGTTCCAGATCCATGGCGTTCAGATCGCTCATGCCCAACATCCTAGTGTGCCGCCGTGCGCGGAGGAGGGGTTCGCGGCCCTTCGAGCGGCTTCCTGGCCTTCCCGCCGCATCGCGTGTCCGAGGGGGGCCCCGGCCGGTCCCGTCGGGGCGCGGATGGCGTGTCGTCGCGTCTTTCCGCCGTGTATAGTGGGAAAAGGCTCAACGAAGAGAACCTTCACTGGACCGGAAAAGTAAACGCTGAAGCTTGCGGTTTCCGATGCTGGCTGCCGTGGACTTCGGCATGAATCCCCTTCACTACGGATCGTTCGGCACGTACCTGCCGATGAAAGGATGATTATCATGGCGGAAGTCGTCTTCGAACACGTCACCCGCATCTACCCTGGCAACGACAAGCCTTCGGTCGATGATCTCAATCTTGATATCAAGGACGGCGAGTTCCTTGTTCTCGTCGGCCCCTCCGGCTGCGGCAAGTCAACCACCCTGCGCATGCTCGCGGGCCTCGAGGAGGTCAACAAGGGCCGGATCTTCATCGGCGACAAGGACGTCACCACCATGCAGCCGAAGGACCGTGACATCGCCATGGTCTTCCAGAACTACGCCCTGTACCCGCATATGACCGTCGCCGACAACATGGGCTTCGCCCTGAAGATCGCCGGCATGCCGAAGGATGAGATTCGCAAGCGCGTCGAGGAGGCCGCGAAGACGCTCGACCTCACCGAGTATCTCGACCGCAAGCCCAAGGCCCTGTCCGGTGGCCAGCGTCAGCGCGTGGCGATGGGTCGCGCCATCGTCCGCAAGCCGAAGGTGTTCCTGATGGACGAGCCGCTGTCGAATCTCGACGCCAAGCTCCGCGTCCAGACCCGTACCCAGATCGCCGCCCTGCAGCGTCAGCTGGGCGTCACGACGCTCTACGTGACCCACGACCAGACCGAGGCCCTGACGATGGGCGATCGCATCGCCGTCATCAAGCTTGGCGTCCTTCAGCAGGTGGGTGCGCCCACGGAGCTCTATGACCGCCCGTCCAACGTCTTCGTCGCGGGCTTCATCGGATCCCCGTCGATGAACATCAACACGCATCCCGTCGTGAACGGGAAGGCGAAGATCGGCGAGGACACGCTCGACCTGCCGGCCGAGGCCGTGAACAAGCTGACCCCGGACGACGGCGGCAAGATCGTCGTCGGCTTCCGCCCCGAGGACGCCGACCTGGCGTCTCCGACCGACGCCAACGCCTTCTCCCTCAGCGTGGTCAACGTCGAGGACCTCGGCTCCGACGGCTATATCTACGGCAACATCGTCACCGACGGCTCGGTCGCCGAGGCCTCCACGATGATGTCCGACCAGAACAAGCTCACGACGATCCGCGTCAACCCGCGTTCCCTGCCGAAGGTGGGCGAGACGGTCAAGATCAAGATCGACCCGAGCAAGATGCACCTCTTCTCCCCCGCGACGGAGCTGCGTCTGAACTAAATGGCGTGGCGGCGGGTTCCGCCGCCATCGGCATCGGGGCCGACGCCTCTTCCCTCTCTTGGCGCCCCCGGTGGAAAGCCCCGCAGCGATGCGGGGCTTTCCATATCCGGGCTTCTCGCCCACGAAAGGTACATTGGGCCCTATGGAACTGACCGAAACGTCGCAGATCGATCCGCGGGCGCTGAACGCCACATCGGTGAACGCCGAGGCCGCCGAGGACGGTTCCGACGACGCGCAGCTGCTCAGGATCACGGCGGCGAGCTCGAATCCGAAGATGTTCACCCTGCCGTGGGAGAAGCCTCTGTCCGTCTGGCCCCAGGAGCTGCTTGTCAATCTTCCTCGGGGCATCTCCCGCCATGTCGTCCGCTTCGTGCACGTGGGTGACGAGGTCTATGCCATGAAGGAGATCACCCGTCTGGTCGCCGAACGCGAATACGAGCTGCTGCGCCGGCTCCAGAAGCTCGAGCTGCCCACGGTCACGCCCATCGCCGTGGTCACCGGGCGTCATGATGTCGACGGTTCGCCGCTCGAGGCCATTCTCGTCACCAGGCATCTGAAGTTCTCGCTGCCGTATCGTGCGCTGTTCGCCCGCAACCTGCGTCCAGACACCGCCGAAAGGCTGATCGACGCCCTTGCCGTGCTTATGGTCAGACTGCATCTGGCCGGCTTCTACTGGGGGGACGTCTCCCTGTCCAACGTGCTTTTCCTGCGTGACGCCGACGCCTTCTCCGCCTTTCTGGTGGACGCCGAAACCGGCGATCTGCATGCCTCTCTCACCGATGGCCAGAGGGAATACGACATCGATTTGGCGCGGACGAACATCATCGGCGAGCTGATGGACCTGAACTCCGGCGACCTGCTGCCCAAGGGCGTGGACGAGGTCACCGTCGGCAACCGACTGGTCGATCGCTACCACTCCCTCTGGGGGGCGCTCACGGACGTCGAGGACTTCAACCCCGACGAGATGTGGAAGATTGAAAAGCGCATCAACAGACTGAATGACCTGGGCTTCGACGTCGATGAGCTTGAAATGAAGACGGCCGCCGATGGCAAGAGGGTGCTCGTGCGTCCCCGTGTGGTCGATGCGGGCTATGCATCGCGCAAGCTGCTGCGGCTCACCGGCCTTGACGTTCAGGAGAACCAGGCCCGTCGACTGCTCAACGACCTCGACGCCTACCGTGCCTCCACATGGAGGGAGGGCGAGGAGCTGGAGATCGTGGCCACCGATTGGATGCGTGAGGTCTTCGAACCGACGGTGCACATGATTCCTCCAGAATACCGATCCCAGATCGATCCGGCCCAGTTCTTCCATGAGGTTCTTGACCATCGCTGGTTCCTGGCCGAGAAGGCCGGCCATGATGTCCCCATGGGCGAGGCGGTCGCCAGCTACATCAAGAACGTCCTTCCGCAGTACAGGCTGGACACCGCTGAGACGCAGGCCATCAACGAGGACGCCGATTCGGGCGTCATCGACGATCAGGCCACATATCAGGGCCCTGAGGATGACGCCGAGGATGATCCGGACGCCGCCGTCTGGTCGCATTAGTCGGGTTCGCCATCCCTCGGGTGAATCGTGGGTCGGGCGTCAGCCTTTCGACGCCGCCTCTCTCGTGCTCGACACGCCCTCCCGTCGTGCCTGTGCAACGGCATAGAGGGCGATTCCCGCGGCGACCGACGCGTTCAGCGATTCGACCATGCCCGTGATGGGGATCCCGGCGACGGCGTCGCAGGTCTGCTTCACCAGACGACTGATTCCATTCCCCTCCGATCCGAGTACGACGACGAGGGGATCTCCTTCGAACCCGGTGCCCCCCACATGCCCCCGTCCGTCCCCATCCAGGCCGACGACGTAGTATCCCCGCTCCTTCAGTCCCTCCAGCGCCTTGGTCAGGTTGACGACCTTCGCCACGGGCATATGCGCCGCGGCCCCTGCGGACACCTTCCAGGCCGTGGCCGTCACGGAGGCCGACCGTCGCTCCGGAAGGATGACCCCGGAGGCGCCGAAGGCGGCGGCGGAACGGATGACGGCGCCGAGATTCTGCGGGTCCGTGACGCCGTCCAGCGCGATGAACAGAGGTTGCGCCGCTCGTTTCGCCGCGGGGGAATCCGCCTGTGACATGGCCGCCGCACGCTTTCCGGCCTGGTCGGCGAGAGTCGCGAGGGAGGAGTATTCGAAGGGGCTGACCTTGAGCACCACGCCCTGGTGGTTGCGGGAATGGGCCATGCGGTCCATCTCCAGCCGGTCGGCCTCCAGCAGGTGAAGGCCTCGGGTTCCGGCGAGACGGACGATCTCCCTCGTCCGGTCGTCGTGTTCGATGCGGGAGGCGAGCACCAGCTGGGTGCTGGGGACGCCGACCCGCAAGGCCTCCAGCACGGCGTTGCGGCCCACGACGAGGTCCGCCGCGTCCGAGACGAACTGGTCCGCGCGGCGCCTTGCCGCAAGTCGCGGATCCGCGCGCCGGCGGCGTTCGACCTCCTCGCGGTTCTTGTGGGCCTTGTGATAGACGCGGTCCTCGGCCCTGGGGGTGGGACCTCGCCCTTTGAGCGAGTTCCGATGCTTGCCGCCCGACCCCTTGGTCGGGCCCTTCTTCGTTGCCATGGCGCCATTGTCCCAGCACCCCGGGATGGATGAGGCGGATCGTCAGGAGCTTCGGGGATGATGCGCCCGCCGCTTCCTGGCCCTCGCGGGACGCTGACACTAGAATGGGAGCGATGACTGGCCGGCCCACGCCGGCATCCACATCCGCGCAGTTCCGGCGGGTCCGGATTCTCTGGGCCTTCGAGTCCGGAACTGACTACTCCGCGGCGGACCGAGGAGAATCCAGCGATGACTCGTCATTCCGACGATAGATTCAGCACATCAGCCCGTGCGTCGTCCATGGGAGGCGGCGCCGCCGGTGACCGCACGACAACCGATGGGGATGCGACGACCAGCGGGGTTTCGGCGCATCCGGATCCCTCGCTCGTTCCCTCCGAGGACGTCGCGCGCGCCTTGGAGGTCGACGTCTCGCGCGGGCTGGATGAGGCGGAGGCCGCGCGACGACTTGAACGCTTCGGCGAGAACCGTCTCCAGGGGACCCCCCCGGTCCCGGCATGGCGGCGGTTCCTGCTTCAGTTCAGAGACCCTCTCGTCTACCTTCTGCTGGCGGCGACGGGGATCTCCTTGGTCGCCTGGTTCGTGGAACGTGCGAATGCGGCCCCGGGAGCCCGGACGGAAAGCCTGCCCTTCGACGCCATCGTCATCGTCCTCATACTCGTCCTCAATGCGGCTCTCGGATACGTCCAGGAGGCGAGGGCCGAAAAGGCGGTGGACGCCCTGGCGAGAATGACCGCGCCGCAGACCTCCGTGCTGCGTGGGGGAAGGGTCGTGCGCATCGACACGACGGGCATCGTGCCCGGGGACGTTCTCGTCCTGGGTGAGGGCGACACCATCCCTGCAGACGGCAGGCTTGTCGCGTCGGCGTCATTGCGCGTCGCCGAGGCGAGTCTGACCGGCGAATCCGTTCCCGTGCCCAAGCGTCCGGACCTCCTCGACAGGGCCCGCGCACTAGGTGACAGATCCAACATGGTGTTCAACGGAACCGCCGTGACCCAGGGAACCGGCCGTGCCATCGTCACCGGCACGGGCATGGACACGCAGGTCGGCCGCATCGCGGACATGCTGTCGAAAACCGACGAGGAGCCGACCCCTCTGCAGAAGGAGATGGCGCACGTCTCGAAGATTCTGGGCATCGCCGTCTGCATCATCGCCGCCGTCGTGCTGGCCGCGCTGGCGATCATGTCCGGCTTCCACAGCCTCGACGACGTCATCGAGTCCCTGCTGCTGGCCGTGTCGCTGGCCGTTGCGGCGGTTCCGGAAGGCCTTGCGGCCATACTCACCGTCGTGCTCGCGCTGGGGGTGCAGCGCATGGCGCGGCACAATGCCATCGTCAAAAGGCTGTCCTCGGTGGAGACGCTCGGAAGCGCCTCGGTGATCTGCTCCGACAAGACGGGGACGCTGACCCGCAACGAGATGACCGTCGAGCGCATCGTGACCCCCTCCGGCGAGGTCCAGGTCACCGGCACCGGCTATTCCCCCAAAGGCGAGCTGGTCGACGTGGATGCCTCGGACCCCATGCCCGAGGATGTGCGCGGCGAGGTCGTCGCCTGTCTGGGCGCGGGGCTTCTCGCCAACGACGGAGAGCTGCGCGAGGAGGGGAAGGACTCATGGCAGCCTGTGGGCGACCCGACCGAGGTCTCCCTGCTCGTCGCCGCGCGGAAGGCCGGCGCCGATCGTCGCTACGCGGGATTCTCGCGCGTCGCGGAGATCCCCTTCACCTCCGAACGCAAGCGCATGTCGGTGGTGGCCCGCGACGGAGCCGACTCCGGACGGCTCACCGTGTTCTCCAAGGGCGCGCCCGACGTGCTTCTCCGCTATTGCACGCGAATCCGCGTGGGGGCCGAGGTCAGGCCACTCGCCGACCATGACAGGCGGCGAATCCTCGACGATGTCGAGCGCCTGTCCCGGCAGGCGTACCGGACCCTGGGTGCGGCCTACAGACCTCTGGACACCGGGTCGCTGGCCGGCGTCGAGGGCGTGCGGACCAACGCCGCGGGACAGGTCGTCGAGCTCTCGGAGCAGAGCGACGTCGTGGAGCGCGACATGATCTGGACGGGCATGGTCGGGATCATCGACCCGCCGAGAACGGAGGTGCGCGACAGCATCGCCGAGGCCCATCGGGCGGGCATCCGCACCGTGATGATCACCGGAGACCATCCGCTGACGGCCTCGCGCATCGCCTCCGACCTGGGGATCATCGAATCCGGCGATCAGGCCCTCACCGGGGACCAGCTCGACTCCCTCCGGGACGACGCGGCGCTGGACCGTGCCACATCCTCCGGATCCGTCTATGCCCGCGTCGCTCCCGAACACAAGCTCCGAATCGTGGAATCCCTTCAGAGGCAGGGCAACATCGTCGCCATGACCGGGGACGGGGTCAATGACGCACCCGCCGTCAAGGCCGCCGACATCGGCGTGGCCATGGGCGTCACCGGCACCGAGGTCACCAAGGAATCGGCTGCGATGATTCTCGCGGACGACAACTTCTCCACCATCGTCGCCGCTGTGCGTGAGGGGCGGGGGATCTTCGACAACATCCGCAAGTTCCTGCGCTATCTGCTCAGCTCCAATATGGGCGAGGTGTTCACGGTCTTCGGCGGGGTCATGCTCGCCGGCGTGCTCGGCATCACCCAGCCGGGATCCGCCGGTGTCACGGTGCCGCTTCTGGCCACCCAGCTCCTCTGGATCAACCTGCTCACCGATGCCGCGCCCGCGCTCGCGATGGGGGTCGACCCCTCGACGGAGGACGTCATGGGACGTCATCCCCGGCGGATCGCCGATCGTGTCGTCAACGGCGCGATGTGGGGCGACGTCGTCTTCATCGGCATCGTCATGGCCGTGGTCACTCTTGCGGGAATGGACATGCATCTTGCGGGAGGCCTGTTCACGGACCGGTCCCTCGCCGGCGATCACGCCCATCAGATCGTCGAGGCTCGGACGATGGGCTTCACGATCCTCGTCTTCGCGCAGATGTTCAATGCCCTGGCCTCGCGGTCGCATCTGCGCAGCGCGTTCGAGGGCCTGTTCTCCAACCACTGGCTCTGGGGGGCGATCGCGGTGTCCACGGCGCTTCAGCTGGTGGTGATCTATGTGCCCGTCCTCAACTCGGCCTTCGGGACGACTCCTCTGGGCCCGTGGGCATGGGTCGAGTGCGTGACGCTTGCCGCCCTGGTGCTTGTGGCATCGGAGCTGCGCAAGGTCGTTCTCCGGGCCATGGAGCGGAGGAGCGCGCGGACGGTGGACGTGGCGTAGCGTGAGCCCCGTCCTTCCCTCCTTAGTCGTCGATATGCGCCCGGTAGAAGTCGATGTAGGACCGTGATGGCGTGGGTCCACGCTGCCCCTGGTAGTGAGATCCCGCCTGGGAGGAGCCATAGGGATGCTCGGCCGGGGAGCTCAGCCGGAAGAAGCACATCTGCCCGATTTTCATGCCGGGCCAGAGCTTGACGGGAAGCGTGCTCACGTTGGAGAGCTCGAGGGTGATGTGCCCGTTGAAGCCGGGATCGATGAAGCCCGCGGTCGAGTGCGTGAGGATGCCCAGACGCCCCAGCGAGCTCTTCCCCTCAAGCCGTGCCGCGATGGTGGCATCGAGCCTCACCCGCTCCCAAGTCGAGGCGAGAGCGAATTCACCGGGGTGAAGGATCCACGCCTCGTCGGGTCCCACCTCGAACTGCTCGGTCAGCGCCCCCTGGTTCTCGGCCGGGTCGACGTAGGTGTAGGCGTGGTTGTTGAACAGACGGAAGAAGCGGTCCAGCCTCACGTCGATGGACGCGGGCTGCACCATCTGGGGCGTCCAGGGATCGAGGTCGATGTGCCCGTCGGTGTGGGCCGTGAGGATGTCGCGATCGGACAGCAGCATGTGGTCTCCTTGGCCTTCTCCGTGCGGTTCCGTGCCGGATGCCGGTGACATCCGCCGTACGGGACCGGATGCGGTCGTCGGGGCCAGTCTAACGCCCGATGCGGTCCTGCCGGTGCGTGGTGACGAGCGAAGGATTCGACGAGGTGTCGACCGTGACGATGGGATACATGGATACAGTGGAGACATGGTAGAGAATCGGACGCAGGGGCAGGGCCTTCCGGGCCGTCGATCCACGGTGGTCGCCGGTCGTTTCGGCGACGCTCTGACGGTTCGTCACGCGCTGCGGCCGCCGAGGTCCGGGACGGCCGCGGCAACGCGGCCGATGTTCCTGTGCCTGCATGGGTGGGGCTCCAACGAGCATGACATGGCCGATCTCATGCGCTACATCGCGCCCTATAACGACTTCGCCTCGCTACGGGCCCCTCTGGCGCTCGAGGAGGACCCCCGGGGCGGCGCCTACAGCTGGTTCCATGACTGCGTGCCCGCCGGCGAGGACCTCGACCGTGACGCGTTCGCCGCCGCCTCGGCCATCGATGCGTGGGTGACGGACAACGTTCCGTCCGATCGCGACGTGGTGCCCCTGGGCTTCTCCCAGGGAGGGCTGCTCGCCGTGCATCTGCTCCGTGTGCATCCCGAACGCTACCGCGCCTCGGTGTCGCTGTCCGGGTTCCTGGCGCCTGGCCGGATCGAAGGAAGCGCGCCCGCCGATTCCCGTTTGGCCGAAAGGGAGACGCCCGTCTTCTTCGGGTATGGGCTGAGTGATACGGTCATCCCCAAATACGAGCTTTTCGCGATGTCCGCGTGGCTGGACGAGCACGCCTGGCTGACGGCCAGGAGCTACCACGGCCTTGACCATGCCGTCAGTCTGGAGGAGTTCTCCGACGTGAGGCAGTGGCTGCTGGACAATGACATCGCGCCTGGGGTGCTCTAGACCATCGTGCATGGTCCTGGTCTGACCTGGCCGGGATTCGCGCCCGCGTCGCCCACGCCTTCGCGGGCGTGGGGGGCCCTCCGCGCGGAGTCCCGCCAACGTCATCGCCGACGACTACAGCTCGGCGTCGGCGTCGACCTGCATCACATAGACGTTGCG
>NZ_CAUTOG010000023.1:0-25709 GCF_963540075.1 uncultured Bifidobacterium sp. | reverse complement strand
GGGCCTAGCGCGCGACGGCCTTCTTGAGCAGGGAGCCGGCGGAGATGCGCACGCCGTAGGAGGCGGGGATCTCGATGGTCTCGCCGGTGCGGGGGTTGCGTCCCGTACGGGCGGCGCGCTTGACCCGCTCGGCGGAGAAGAGACCCGTGAGCTTCAGGCCCTCACCCGACTGCAGAGCCTCGACGAAGACATCCTGGAAGGCGTTGACGGCGGCCTCGGCCTGAGCCTTGGTCAGGTTGGACTTCTGAGCGATCTTGGAGACGAGATCAGACTTGTTGTATGCCATGAAAGCATCCTTCTTGGTCAGGGGCCCTCACTGTGTACTCAGGCCACGTTCATCAACAGATACTACCGCAGTTTCCCGCCGTCAGGCCGCGAACGGCGCGGGTTTTGCAAGGTTTCACGGCCTCTGTGGACGGATGGTCGGGGCGACCGGGCGGGGGTCAGAGCATGTCCTTCGAGGACAGCCATCTCATGGCGGCGGCACCCAACGGGATGCGCAGCCAGTAGAACACCACGCGGTAGAGCAGGGTTGCCGACAGAGCCACGCCCGCGGGAACCCCCACGCCGGTGAAGGAGAGGCTCAGAGCGGCCTCGACGGCTCCCAGACCGCCCGGGGTGGGCACCGCTGAGGCCAGGGTGTTGGCCAGCAGGAAGACGAACATGGTCTCCACGGGGTTCGTCCGGCATCCGAAGGCGAGCAGACATACCCAGAAGCCCAATGCGGTGGCGACATTGAGCACCAGGGCACCTGCTCCGGCCGCCGCCAGTCTGTCCGGCCGTGCGATGACCTCCATGAAGCGATGGGCGTACGAGGCCATCAGCGGCAGATAGCGGTGCGTGAGCAGACGTCGCAGGGGTGGGACCGCCATGGCCAGGCAGAAGGCGAGGACGATCGCGCCGATGACGATGACCAGGGTGTTCGTCGGTATGGCCCCGGACAGCGTGCTGCGTCCCGTGAACAGGCCGAGCACCACCGTGATGGCTATGGTGGCCAGTCCCTGGATGCCCCAGGTGGCGCCGGTGACGGCCGTCGCCTCCGCGTTGCCCAGCCCGCGACGTCTCAGGTACTGGAGATTGACGAAGGCCGGACCCACGCCCGCGGGCATGGACACCGCCGTGAACCCAGCCGCCACCTGGGTCATCGTCAGAGAGGGCCAGTCCCGTTCATCGTGGTCCACGAAGGCGCCGAGCGTGACCGCGGAGCCCGCCCATGCGACCATGCCGCAGAGCACGGCGACCAGGGCCCATACCGGTTCGGCCTTGCGCACGGCATCGATGACCTCGTCGGGCCGGAGCTGCGTGAAGACCACCGCCACGGCGATGACGGCCAGGGCGATGGTGAGGAACGATCTGATGCTGAAGCGTGAAAGGGTTACCGTCTGCGGAGTCTGCGCCTCATCCTCCTCGGCCGAACCCGTCTCGGCTCGTATCTCGGAGATCAGCTGCCGGTTGCATCCCTCCAGCGATCGCGTGGCCATGGGCAGAGCCGCCCTCTGGATGAAGGGGGACATCGTGGAGAGGTCGTGGCGGCTCCAGACGCGTCGGGCGGCCGACATGGCCCTGTCCGGTCCGAGAAGCGCCGCCATGAGGAGGATGAGCTGCACGCGGTCGAGCATGACGCTGGCGCCGGCGCTGGCGCAGTCCCCGTTCTGCCAGCCGGCGATGACGGGGGTTCCGTCGCCAAGCCGCGCGAGGCAGTCGGGGGTGATCCGACGATGGGTGTAGCCATGCGAGTTCGCCGTCCGAAGGTAGTCCATAAACGCGTAGGCGTCCTCGTCGGTGATGTCCTCCGCCCTGCAGGGGATCGGCGCCGACGAGGCGTCAAGAACGAGAAGCGAGGACTCCCCGGTGTCCGCGGCTCCGTAGGGGTCCGGGGTCCGCAGGCCGGCATTCTCGAGGCCGAGCAGCATGGCGAGATGATGATGGGTGGCATCGGAGACGGAGCGGTCCCGTCTGACGGGAATCCCGCTGAGACGAATCCACTGCCACCATTGTCCGAGATATCCCGCCACATGCGCCTGACCGTCCAGCACGGAGACGACGAAGCGTCGTCCCTCGCGGGTTTCCGCATCATAGAGACGGGATCCCTCGACCAGGTCGTCGTCCGGCGAGGCGGGGGGCAGAACGGTGGGGGAGTCTTCATCGCGCCGGACGAGGCGGATGGGGTCCAGGCCTATGGACCTCAGCGCCTGAACGATCTGGTCGCCCCATGCGCCCTGGCTCACCGTGCCGGTGGCGAAGCGCAGCAGGGTGCCGACGAGACGGGCGATGGCGAAGGAGACGAAGGTTCCGGCCACCGAATACCACAGCACGGCCACAAGTATGGCGGCGATGGCCATCAGCCCGTTCCATCCCCATTTGACCGATGATCGCGTCCTGCGTGGTCCCGCCACCGTGAGGAAGGCGCCCACGCCGGCGTAGATGTCGGGGATGAGCATCGTCGAGGCGCCTGATTCCACGGAGGTCAGCGAGGCGAGCAGACCGGCGTCCCCGATGCGTGCGATGAGCAGGGACAGACCCCAGGCGCCCGCGTATCCGGCGAACAGAGCGATGACGGACATGGCGGACTGAAGCCATGCGCGACCCATCAGCATATGGACGAGCACGGTCACGACGATCGCCAGTGTGGTGAGCTGCTGGAGCAGGGAGGCCGGCATGTTCATGAGCCAGTCGATGGACCTGACCACCGTATGCGCGTCGGACTCGACGCCGGAGGTCACGCCGTGGAGCATGGACGCCGACAGCAGCACGAGAAGACCCGTCACAAGGGCGAAGACGGCATGCACGAGGTCTCCGAGGCTGCGGGTGCGCCGGGGCGGCGTGTCCGTGACGGCGACGGTGCCCTTCCCGCCGCCGTCAGGGGAGGAGGCGTCAGTCATCGGCGGGCGAAGTCGACCAGCCTGTCCGCGCATCCCGTGTACGTCGCGGGGGTCAGGCGGCGCAGACGGTTCCTTGTGGCATCATCGAAGTCAAGGGAGTCGATGAACGACTCGATGTCCTCCCGGCTGATCTCATGGCCGCGCATCAGCTGTTTGACCTGCTCGTAGGGATGCTCCATGCCCTGGCGCCCGGCGAGCTCCGCAGCGCGCATGGCCGTCTGAATCGGCTCGCCAAGGACCTCCCAGTTGTCGGCGAGTTCCGCATCGATCGCCGCGTCATGCGGGTGGATTGCCTCGAGGCCGCCGAGGAGGTTGTCGAGGGCGAGAACCGAGTAGCCAAGTGCGGATCCGATGTTGCGCTGCGTCGTCGAATCCGTCAGGTCCCTCTGCCAGCGGCTTTCCACGAGCGTGGCGGACAGGGAGTCGAGCAGGGCGCAGGACAGCTCGAGGTTGGCCTCGGCGTTCTCGAATCGGATGGGGTTGATCTTGTGGGGCATGGTCGAGGATCCGGTGGCACCCTTCACCGGCTCCTGGGCGAAGACGCCCCGGGAGATGTACATCCAGACGTCCACCGCCAGGTTGTGCAGGATGCGGTTGGCGTGGCTGATCGTGCCGTAGAGCTCGGCCTGCCAGTCGTGGCTTTCGATCTGGGTGGTCAGCGGGTTCCACGTCAGCCCCATCCTCTCGGTGACGAAGCGGCGTGAGGCCTCGATCCAGTCGACGTCCGGGAAGGCCGCCAGATGGGCGCCGAAGGTTCCCGTGGCCCCGTTGAGCTTGCCGAGGTACTCCTGCTCACGGACGTGTCGCAGCTGCCTGCCCAGGCGGTGGACGTAGACCGCGAGCTCCTTGCCCAGCGTCGTGGGGGTGGCCGGCTGACCGTGCGTCAGGGAGAGCATGGGACGGGCGCGGTAGCGCTCCGCGCGGTCGGCGAGGAGGTCCGCGACCGCCTGGACCTCGGGAAGCCAGACGTTCTCGATGGCCTGCCTGACGCAGCGGGCGATGGCGAGGTTGTTGATGTCCTCGGAGGTGCAGGCGAAATGCACCAGCGCCTCCAGCCGCGGTAGCTGGGTGCCGGGGCCCAGGACGGAGGGCGATTCCCTCAGGGCGTCGTCGATCGTGTATTCGACCGCCTTGACGTCATGGTGGGTGACGGACTCATGGGCCGCATGGCGGGCGATGCCCTTCGCGTCGAAGCCTTCGGGGATGTCGCGCAGATAGCGCTTTTCGGCGTCGGTGAGGGGCTCGACGCCCTCGATGAGGGGTTGGCCGCCCTGCTCCGGGAAGCCGTTGGCCAGCAGGATCATCCATTCGACCTCGACCCGAAGGCGCTCGCGGTTGAGGGCCGGTTCGCTCAGGTACTCCACCAGCGGCTCGGTCTGCCGGCGGTAGCGTCCGTCAAGGGGGGACAGGGGGATGGCGGGGGTGATGTCGGTCAGCTTCATGGCCTCCACACTACGTCCAGCCGTGAACGTGACGGCCGTCGTCCTAACGGTTTCGAGTCTGGTTCCTGGTGGGCGCGGGTTCCATGCGCCCGCGCCAGTAGGTCGTCGAGACGAGACCGCCCGCGAGCAGCGAGGAGACATCGGCGTCCTGCGTCCTCACCGCCGGGGATCCGATATCCAGCGCGTCGGCGAGGGCCGCCTGATGATAGCGCAGCCAGTGGCTGATCTCCTTTCCGTCGGGCGCCCCATCGACGGGGGTCCCCACGCCGGTCGAGCTCCGGACCCGCGTCCCACGGATGGTGACCCAATGGGGACGGGTGGGATTCGGCGCCCCATCCAGGGCGGCGACGACTTCGTCGTCGATCTCGATGCTCGTCACCCTCACGTCCTGGGGGATGGGATGGTTGGCGATCGGCGAGCCTGCCGTCAGCACGTGGCGGACCGCGAAGGAACCGGTCATGTCGGAGGCGATGGCTGCGGCGACGATCCCGCCCTGGGAATGTCCGGCCAGCGCCACGGGCTCGTCGCGGCCTATGCCCGCGCGGCGCATGGCCTCCGCCACCATCCGCGCGCTGTCCGCGCGCATGCGTCGGGAGGGATCCGAGCTCATCAGCTCCACGTTCTGCGCCCATCCGAAGGGGGAGTCGGGCCGTCCGTCGGTTCCGGGGATGAGCACCAGCCATGAGCGGCGTCCCGTGGCGTCCCGGTACTCCTGGATGCCGATGGTGCCATAGGACAGTCCGCTTCCGAGCCCGCCGTCGATGCGTTCGGTCCCCAGACGGCTGAGGTTGGCGAGCACGTCGGCGATATCCCGCGATTCCCCTGCCACGGGTGCGTCGGCGCTGACTTCGGTGAGCTTCAGCTCGTTCCCCTGGATCAGATCGGTGATGCGTGCCGTCGCCGAGGCAAGGAGGTCGGCGGCACGGTTCACCTCGTCGCGCATGACGGCGGCCGGAAGAACGCCGAGGCCCGCGACGATCCCCCCGATGCCGGTCATCAGACCCTCGTGCAGGAAGGCGGTGGACGTGAGCGCCTCGATCGGATCGCCTGATCCGAGCATGGCGCCTCCCATGGCCGTCGCCGCCGTGGCGCCGGCGGCGAGTGGAAGAAGGGGGATGGGGAGCATGCGCATCCCGGTCCCCAGCAGTTCGTTGACGATTCGTCGCGTCGTCGTTTCCGTGTGCGAGTACAACGAGCCTGCCCGGATGACGAGAGAGGCGAGGGATTCCATGGTCTCGGCGAGTGTCCGACATGCGCGGGCGTGCTCCCGGCAGCGATCGCCGACGAGATCGAAGGGCAGGGACCGGTGCCGGGGATCCTCCGGCGCCCATGGGGACGCCGGGCATAGGGCCATAATCGGTCTGCGGGCCTCGATGCGCATCAGAGTGGCCGTCCAGGACAGCCCCTCGCGTCGTGCCGAGGCCGCGGCCATTCTCAGGGCCGAGGCGGCCGCGTGGAAGCGCCTCAGATCGGCGACGGCGATGTGGCCTCCTTCGACCGAGGACACCATGTTCCAGCTCATCGCGCCGTCGCCGCCAGAACGATGCGCCGCGTCCGTGACAGGGACTCCGCAAGCCCTTCTGCGCGGATCATGACGTCCTCGGCGCGGGCGCGGAAGCCTTCGGAGGCATGGCCCGACCAGCCGTCCAGCATGATGACCCCGCGAATCCGCCGGAGCTCGTCGAGGGATGATGTCGTGGAGCGGACCGAGGACTCCATCAGATCCTCGACGTCTCGCAGGATGCCTGGGCAGATGCAGGGGGGAGCGGGTGAGATCAGATTCATGCCCTCATCACAGCCTCGTCATGGTCGCCGTCCGTCCATGGCCCGCGAGTGTGGTCGCGGACGGGCATGCGTGGTCGCGACCGGAAGGGCCTGTGGGTCCCGGACGTCAGCCGAGCATGGTCAGCGACCGGTCACCAGGGCTTGGTCGTCGACGATGACGTCGACGACGGAGACGTGGTCGAGGACGTCGCGGAGGCAGACGCGGATGAGGAGCTGAGCATCCTTTCGATCTCCTGGCGCTGCTTCTCCGTCAGCCCGCTGGTCGTTGACGTCGACGCCGATGAGGATGGGCTCGGTGAGGACGATGCGGACGCGGATGCCGAAGGCGAGGACGTCGAGGACGATCCGGCGTCCGAGGAGGATCCGTTGATCGCGTCGCGGATAAGCGACGTGAGTCTTCGCGAGGTGGAGGCGTTCGATTCGATGGTGTTTCTGACCGCCGGAAGAATCGCTCCCGAGGCGGTCAGGGCGTCGTCGAAGCGGGCGTCCGTCTGCTCCTGCTGCACCAGCAGCGAGGACAGGTCGGGGTCGGAACGGGACGCCGCGGACAGGTTCGAGGACAGGGCCGCGGCGGCCTGAGACCCCAGGGTGGCGGCCCGGAGGTTGAGCCCCGCGAGCGCGGCGACCCCCAGAAGGACCAGGGCGAGCATGATGAGGACTATGCGCACGGTCAGGGGCGCGCGAGGCCCGTCATCGGCCGCTCCGGGACGTGGCGCGGGGGCGGGGGCGGAGACGACCGTCCTCGGCGCAGGCGCTGTTCGCGCCTTCTTTCCCTGACGCCTTCCCTGACGGGTCGTTCGTGCATGGGACGCCGTCATAGCAGCCTCCTCGAGGTGCGGATCCACTCGCCGAGCTCGATCGCCAGAAGCAGTGTCAGCACGGCGGCGAGCGGCCAGACGACGGCCGTTGTCCGGCGCCGCCGCGTGGTGTCGGACAACGTCCTCCAGGAGGAGGACGTCTCCGAGGTCACGGCGTTCCTCGCGGTCGTCGTCGGTCCCATCACCATGCTCGTGCCTCCCATCTCGTCGGCGATGGCCTTCAGGGTCGCCACGTCCATCTTCGAGATTCCGGGCTTTCCGGTGGTCGGGTCGGTCACCCAGGCGTTCGTGGAGGTGCCTGACGAGGCCGAGGCCCCGGACGAGACCACGGGGATCCTCCCGCCGGTCGCGGAGCCCGTGCCGAGCACGAAGGCGTCGTCGAGATAGGCGCGCAGCGAGGAGTACGTCCGCCTGGTCGTGGAGGAGGTCTGCTCGCCGTCGGTGACCAGATACAGGACGATGACGTCATGCGCGTGGGCGGAGCGTATCGACCTGAGGGTGAGCAGGATGCGGTCCAGCGGCGTGTCCAGGCTCGATCCCGCGGAGGTCGAGGTCGGTTCGACGGACAGGGTGTCGGCCCAGTTCGTCAGGGCGAGGACGTCCGGCGTGAGCGGAACGTCAAGGGATGCGGTCGATCCGAAGCGGATGGCGGCGAAGCTCGAATCGGGGTAGAGGGATGTGATGTCCCTCACCGCCGACTTCGCGGCCGACAGGCGGCTGACCCTCGCCGAGGAGCCGTAGCGCGCATCCGAGACGCCCATGGAGCCGGTCACGTCCACGGCGACGACGACGTCCATGCCCCTGACGGCCGTGGTGGATACCGTGGATGCGGTCGAGGGGGTCAGGGCGAGGAGGGCGACGACCAGGCACATCGCGGCGCGGCGGATGACGGCCCCGACGGTTTCATCGGTCACCTCGGCGTGTCGCGCACCGCGGACATGGCGGATCACGACCGCCGCCGCCAGAGCCGCCATGACCGTGCAGACGGCGACCGCGACGGGCCAGCCCCAGACGGGGGCGAGGACCATGGTCATCTTTTCAGCCTCCATGCCATGAGGATCCAGGCGATCGCCGCGACGGCCAGAGCCGCGACCCACCATCCCGGGGCGTCGACGAGCGAGGCGCGTTCCCGGCTTGCCGAGGATCCGGAGCGTCGGCTTTCGACGTCCCGCACGAGGTCCTCCACGGAGGCCCCCGACGTCACCGACAGGAAGCGTCCGTCATGGGAGTCGATGGACTTCCTCATGGCCGTCGCGGTGGCGTCATCCAGGGTGCTCCGCGGCCCGGAGTACAGACCGTCGACGGTAATGGAGGCCTGCGAGGTCAGGTCAAGCGCCCTGTCGAGCGTGTAGGTCGGCTTCCCAGCCACGATGTTGTCCGTCGCCAGCAGTATCGAGGCCGAACGGTTCGATGCGTTCGGGGACGTGGAGGATCCCGATGATGACGACCCTGATCCATAGAGGAATCCTGGCAGCAGGGATGCGCAGCCTACGAGGCCGTCTCCGATAAGCGAGGTGGCGTCCTTGCGGTTCTGCGTCCCCTCCAGCCAGTCGGAGATCCTTTGGTAGTCGCTGTCGCTCATCCTGTCGATGTCGTCCTGGCTCTGCACGCCCTTGAGGATCGCGCTGGCGGATTTCAGCTGGCTGGTGACGAGGTCGTAGTCGTCGGTCAGAGGGAACACCGTGCGCGAGGTGGAGTTGAAGATGCTCAGCCCGATGCGTTCGCCCTGGAAGCCCTCGACGATGTCGAGGTAGGTGTTGATGACCTCCCTGTCGTAGGGGAGGGTCGATCCCGAGACATCCAGGCAGAGGACCACGTCATGGTTCGAGGAGCTCTCCGACCCCGATTCGATCAGCGATGGTCGTGCCAGAAGAGCAAGCGACAGCGCCAGGCAGGACACGAGAAGGGCGAGCGCCATGCGGTTCAGCCGTCTCCACCGTCTCAGAAGCGACGATCCGGACTCCGTGGAGAGATCCTCGTCGACGTCGAAGACGGGTGCCTCATGATCATGCCGACGTCGGGGGGCGAGGACGATGACGAGGACGATCCCGAGCGCGACGGCAGCGCCGATGAGCCCCGCCAGGGGCCAGTGCCAGGAGGGCATCGTCATCCTCGCCACCTCGATATCAGCGCATCCACCCATTCGGCCGCCTGACGCACGTCGTATCCGTCAGTGGCGCCGTCGGGCATCCTGGAGAACTCTCGCGGGTAGAGGGCGGATATCGTCTGCCGCAGGCGATCCATCCCCAGCGGTTCCGCGGCGCGGAGCCGGGAATCGGACAGATCGGCGAGGGTGAGCATGGACATGTCCCTACCCGTCCGGTGGGAGGCGAAGTCGCGTGCCACTTCGGCGAGGCGCAGGAACGACCGGCTCTCGTCGCATTCACCCCTCCCATGGGCCTCGACGATGTCGGCCACGCGACGATGCCAGACGCCGTCGCCGTCGTATCGCTCATGCGCGCCACGACGCGGTGCGAGGGTGCGCGGCCGACGCGGGCGGGACAGGATGATGGCCGCGAGGACGAGGATCAGCGCGGTCGTCGCCGCGGCCGCCAGAACGAGCAGTGGGAGGGACCCGGATCCAGGCTGCACGACGCGCAGACCGGTGACGTCCAGCGAATCCGTCATCGCGCCCTCCAAGCGGCGGCGTCGGCGAGCCCCTGGGCTCCCTGCGCCGTGCCTCTGGCGAGGGCCGCCTGTCGGACGAAAAGGCCGAACATCGAGTCGCTCGAATCGGCGCGCATGATCCGGGCCCCATGCCGTGTCAGCTCGCGACCGACGCTTTCGGACAGGAAGCGGCGATGAACGTCCACGTCTCGCGCCGCCGCATCGCCCATGAGGAAGGCGGGGATGCGGCGCCCCCGCGTGGCCAGTCGGAGCTCGCCGAGCGCCCCCTGGGGTGCGGCGAGAGGGTTCGCGGTCACGACGCTCGCCACGAGCAGGGGATGGCCCCGCGTCAGCCTTCGGAGCATGGGCACGTGACGGCCGCGCAGAGCGTGGTCCTCCGTCGCGAGAACGACCATGCAGCGGCGGTCGGCGATGCTCGAGGCATAGTCGAGAAGGGAGTCCATATCCCGCGGAGCGTCCCAGTCCCGGTCCAGCGCCGTGTCCAGCATCCGCTCGAACCGGGACAGGCCGCCATGGAAGGGCATGCGCACGATTCGTCGGGAATCGGCGAACACCAGGGAGATGTCGTCGAAGCGTCTCAGGCTCAGGGAGGCCACCATGCACAGGGCGTTGGCCGCCACCGCCCAGGCGCGCTCGCCGGAGGGGCAGATCCCGGTCATCTCCCGTCCGACGTCGACGAGCATCCACACGCGGGACGTCGCGGTTCTTTCCCTTCGGACGACGAGCGGACGTCCCGCCCGCGCGCTCGCCCTCCAGTCGATGAGACGCGCCTCGTCCTCGACGGTGTACGGACGAATGTCCATGACGTCGCCGGATCCTCCCGCCCTCCCGGAGGGATGCTCCCCCTCGAGAAGCCCCAGCGCACGTCGGACCGTGGGAATTCCCAGGGTCGAGCCCAGACGTTCGATACGACGGCGGACGTGTTCGGCCGGAAGCGATCCCTCGGTCATGGGACGGGGACCGCCTCGATGACGTCATCGATGACGTCATCCGCGCGTACGCCGTCGGCGAGCGCCTCGAAGGTGAGGAGGATTCGGTGTCTGAGCACATCATGTGCGAAGCGGCGCACGTCCTCGGGGATCACGTAATCCCGTCCCGACAGCAGGGCGGTCGCCTGCGCCGTGCGCACCAGTGCTATGGAGGCGCGGGGACTCGCTCCCAGACGCACCCGATCCGAGAGCCCCTTCACGGGATGGGGACCGCCGCCGCGTGTCGTCCAGACGATGCCGACCGCGTAGTCGGCGATGGCATCGGACACATGGATGCGACGAGTGCTCTCCCGCAGGAACCCCACCTCGTCCAGGGATACGGTGTCCTGCCCCAGGGAGGCCGGGTCGACCGAATCCGAGGGGCGCTCCGAGAGCATCGTGAGCATCCGGCGCTCCTCGTCGGGGGTGGGATACGTCATGACGGTTTTCATCATGAAGCGGTCC
The DNA here is from genome assembly GCF_963540075.1 of uncultured Bifidobacterium sp. GTDB lineage: Bacteria > Actinomycetota > Actinomycetes > Actinomycetales > Bifidobacteriaceae > Bifidobacterium. The sequence continues at coordinate 14,721 of NZ_CAUTOG010000023.1, read as the reverse complement.
ATCTGGGCCTCCGGCAGAGGGAACGTCCCCTCCTCCTCGATCGGGTTCTCGGTGGCGATGACCATGAACGGGGAGGGCAGGGCGATGCGTTCGCCGCCGATCGTCGTGGCGCCCTCGGCCATGGCCTCAAGCATGGCGGACTGCGTCTTCGCGTTGGATCGGTTGATCTCGTCGAGAAGCACGATGTTCGCGTGGATCGGCCCCGTGCGCGTGACGAACCGCTGCGAGGCGAAGTCGAAGATCTGGGTGCCCACGAGGTCCGAGGGCATGAGGTCCGGCGTGCACTGGACGCGCCGGAAGGTGCCTGACACCGAGGTCGCCAGGGTCTGCGCCGCGGTCGTCTTCGCCAGGCCGGGAACGGACTCTATGAGGATGTGGCCGCCCGCGGCCAGCGTGATGATCAGGGCCTCGCGCAGATCCGTCTGCCCCACCAGGGTCCGTGAGAACCGCGAGCGCAGACGGTCGGCGAGGGAAGCCGCGCGGCGCAGCTCGTCCGGCGTGGGCCCGGCCGTCCCGTTCGCGCCCGTGGTCTGCACGGACACCCTGGGCTCGGAGAAGGGAGGCTGTGGGGGAAGGGTCATGGCGTCACGCTCTCGTATCGCTCGGGTATCGCTCTGGTAGGGCTCTGACATGGTCGGTGTGCCATTGTAGCCGGCGGTGCCGAGAGCCCGCCGGCTCGTCAGCCCTGTTCCTCATGTCGGTTCGCCGCGGGAAGACTCCAGTCCACCGGCGCCGCGCCCATGGATTCGAGGGCGGCGTTGGCGCCGGAGAAGGGCCGGGACCCGAAGAATCCGTGTGATGCGGACAGAGGGCTGGGATGGGCCGAGGCGATGATGGCGGCATGGTGGAGAAGAGGAGCGAGGTTCCGGGCGTTTCGCCCCCAGAGAATGGCGACGAGTGGCCTGGGACGCCCCTGGGCGTCGACGCGGGCGTCCAGCGCGCGGATGGCGGCCTCGGTCACCGTCTCCCATCCCTTGCCCTGATGGCTGTTGGGCCGGCCCACCTGCACGGTCAGGCAGCGGTTGAGCAGCATCACGCCCTGCATCGTCCAAGGGGTCAGGTCGCCGTTCACGGGGGCGGGCACCCGGAGGTCGTCGCACATCTCGCGGAAGATGTTCCTCAGGCTTGCGGGAAGAGGATGGACCTCCGGGGCCACGCAGAAGCTCAGACCCACGGGATGCCCCGGTGTGGGGTAGGGATCCTGCCCCACGATCAGCACCCTGATCGAGTCGAACGGGATGGTGAACGCGCGCAGGATGTCATGCGAGGCCGGCAGCCAGCGACGACCCGCGGCGTTCTCGGCGCGAAGGAAGTCCCCCATTCGGTGGATCGTCGGTTCGACGTCCGCCAAAGCCTTCGCCCATCCCGGGTCCACGAGCTCGCTGAGCGGTCTGATGCGCGATTCGGTCACACCGTTCACCGTAGGGTCATGCCCCGTCATCGTGTTCGGGGCATGCCGCGGCCATGCTGTGGATGTACCGTGGACATGGGGGTGACCACCCTCGATCGAAGGACCGGGCGCGATAGACTTCGACGGTCGGTGCAGTGAAGGGAAGACCATCATGGCGCGTAGGCAGTCCAATTCCGACGTCGTCGCAGACAGGGACGTGTTCGATGATCCTCCGGAGGGTCCCGTGGGGGTGCATCGAGGGTCGCGCTCATGGGCGGTCAGGATCGCTCCGGTGCTCGTCACCTTTCTCGTCGCGGCTCTGGTAGGGCTGGTCGTGTGGGGCGTGTTCTCGGGCCAGGCGTCCAGACTGGTCTCCCGGGCGGTCGGGTCCTCGTCCTCCTCGTCGACCGTGGCATCCAGCTCGTCCTCGTCGCGGTCCTCGGCGTCGTCAGGCGGGTCCTCGTCCTCTGCGTCCTCGTCCTCTGCGTCCTCTGCGTCCTCGTCCTCCTCGTCGGCTGCCTCCTCGTCCTCCGCCGTCTCTCAGACCGTCAACAAGTCGACCTCGATCCGGGTCGTCAATGCCACGGGCGTGACTGGATATGCGGCGCGCAAGGCCGCAGTGCTGACCCAGGCGGGGTACACCACCGTAGTCGCGGCGAATCCCAGCGGTTCCACGCCTTCGCAGACCGTCGTGTGGTATGAGAACGAGACGGACGAGGCGACGGCGCAGGACGTCGCCAGCACGCTGGGGATCTCCTCGGTCGAGCAGATGTCCGGCCTCTCCGCCCCGATCGTCGTGGTCCTGATCAACTAGGCGCGTCTCCCTGCGGCGCGCCCATCCGCGCGTGGGGCGGCTTCGGAGCCTCCCGTGGCCGCTCGCGCCGACGTCCTTCCTCCGGAGCCCTTCTCGTTGGCGTCGGCCGTCCTCGAGACCGGCGCGATTCCTCCCTCGTCCCCGCGTGTCCGCGGGTTTTCTCCCGGCATCTTCGGGAGCGGCGTTTCTTCCGGTTTCATCTGTATACTGAAACACGCCGCGAGATGGTGAGCGCGAAATTGGTCGGACTCTTCTGTATGTCTGTGCGGTGCTCGAATGAGGGATGATTGCAATGGCACAAGGTACCGTGAAGTTTTTCAATGATCAGAAGGGCTACGGATTCATCAGCCCCGACGATGGCGGAGAGGACGTGTTCGTCCACTACTCGTCCATCCAGGGCGATGGACATCGGACCCTTCATGAGAATGACCGGGTCGAGTACGAATCCGAGAAGAGCCCCAAGGGTCTTCAGGCGACCACGGTGAAGCGCATCTGATTCGCTTCTGACCGTCCTCCGGGATGGTTGGGGTCCGGTATCCGCGAGGGTGCCGGACCTTCTTTTTTCTGAAATCGTTGCCCTCTCATCTCTTTTCGCTTCCACCGCTGGCTCCTTCGCTTCTCTCCCTCCCGTTTCCTTCGTTTCCATTTTCCGACGCGTCCCTCGCCTTTCCGGCGGTACCGGGCTTTCCGCGGGGCCTCGTCGTTTGGCGTCGGCACGGTCGTGGGATTCGGTCCGCGTCCTCATGCCCTCGGCGCAATCGACGCGTCGTGTTGGCACTCCCGTGACGTGAGTGCTAATCTCGCGTTTAGCACTCGGGATGGATGAGTGATAAGGCGGCAGCTGACGGCCGGCCATGGCTCTCCGTCGCGGGTGGGATACACACCCTAGCCATATGTGGAGGAACAATGGCAAAGATCATTGCATACGACGAGGAGGCCCGTCAGGGCATGCTCGCTGGTCTGGACAAGCTGGCGAACACCGTGAAGGTGACGCTGGGACCGAAGGGACGCAACGTCGTTCTCGACAAGACCTATGGTGCTCCCACCATCACCAACGACGGCGTGTCCATCGCCAAGGAGATCGATCTCGAGGACCCGTATGAGCGCATCGGCGCCGAGCTGGTCAAGGAGGTCGCCAAGAAGACCGACGACGTGGCCGGTGACGGCACCACGACCGCCACGGTGCTCGCCCAGTCTCTTGTGCATGAGGGTCTGAAGAACGTGGTCGCGGGATCCAACCCCATCGCCCTCCGTCGCGGGATCGAGAAGGCTTCGGACGTCATCGTCAAGGAGCTGGTCTCCGCCGCCAAGGACGTCGAGACCAAGGAGCAGATCGCGGCCACCGCCACCATCTCCGCCGCGGATCCCGAGGTCGGCGAGAAGATCGCCGAGGCTCTGGACAAGGTCGGACAGGATGGCGTGGTCACCGTCGAGGACAACAACCGCTTCGGCCTCGACCTTGAGTTCACCGAGGGCATGCGCTTCGACAAGGGATACATCGCCCCGTACTTCGTCACCAACGCCGACGACCAGACCGCCGTGCTCGAGGATCCGTACATCCTCCTCACCTCGGGGAAGGTGTCGAGCCAGCAGGACGTCGTGCATATCGCCGAGCTCGTCATGAAGACCGGCAAGCCGCTCCTCATCATTGCCGAGGACGTCGACGGTGAGGCTCTGCCCACGCTGATCCTCAACAAGATTCGCGGAACCTTCAACTCCTGCGCGGTCAAGGCCCCCGGGTTCGGCGACCGCCGCAAGGCCATGCTCCAGGACATGGCCATCCTCACCGGCGCCCAGGTGGTGTCCGACGAGCTCGGCCTCAAGCTCGATTCCATCGACGCGTCCGTGTTCGGCACCGCCAAGAAGGTCATCGTCTCCAAGGACGAGACGACCATCGTTTCCGGCGGCGGTTCGAAGGCGGAGGTCGACGCCCGCGTGGCCCAGATTCGTGCCGAGATCGAGAACACCGACTCCGACTACGATCGCGAGAAGCTCCAGGAGCGTCTTGCCAAGCTTGCCGGCGGCGTCGCCGTCATCAAGGTCGGCGCGGCCACCGAGGTCGAGGCCAAGGAGCGCAAGCACCGCATCGAGGACGCAGTGCGCAATGCGAAGGCCGCCATCGAGGAGGGTCTGCTGCCGGGAGGCGGCGTGGCTCTCGTCCAGGCGGCGAGGAAGGCCGAGGACGACGCCGAGATCAAGGCTCTGAGCGGCGAGGAGGCGACCGGCGCGGCCATCGTGTTCCGTGCCGTCGAGGCCCCGATCAAGCAGATCGCGGAGAACTCGGGCGTCTCCGGTGACGTCGTGTTCAACAAGGTCCGTGACCTGCCGGCGGGACAGGGCTTCAACGCCGCCACCGACACCTATGAGGACCTGCTGGCCGCCGGAGTGGCGGACCCGGTGAAGGTGACCCGTTCCGCTCTGCAGAACGCCGCCTCCATCGCCGGACTGTTCCTGACGACCGAGGCCGTCGTGGCCAACAAGCCGGAGCCGCCGACCGCGCAGCCGAATCCGGGTGCCGGCGCCGACATGGGCTACTGAGCCGGATAAGGCGTTGCATATCCCCTTGCGGGGATGCGCCTCCCGCCGCTGACGGGTGATTGCGTGGAGGGGGGGCCGGTTCCTATGGGAACCGGTCCCCCTCCGTCTGTTTTCTTCACCCCGGGAGACGTCCGGAGCCCCCGGCCGTGGCAGCGGGTGGTCCCGTCAGCGGCCGTGGTCCCGGATCACGATCCCGAGAAGAGACGCGATGCCTGGGTCTCCGCGTCGGCGTACACGTCCGAGGCTTGCGACAGCGCCCTCTGGATGGATTCGAGGGACTGCTCCATCTGCTGTTGGGCGGCCTTCCACTGGGTGACCACGGATCCGAACTGGCTGGCGGCCCCTCCCCGCCAAGCGCTCTGGAGGCCTGTGAGATTCGCGTACATTCCATTGACCGCGTCACGTATCGATGACACCGAAGCGCTGACGGCCGCGCTGGATGAACGCAGATGCTCGGAATCAACCTGGAACTGTGGCATGATGTCCCCTTCGCTGGACGATGTTCCCGACGTGCGGAACGGTCGAGAAGACCGCCCGCTATGGTGGAGGATATGATCTGGACACGCGTAGGGCGGGGCCCTGCCTCGGGTGTGGTCGATGGCGAATGCGCCGAGGGAATGGTGCGAGGGATTGGACCCGGGGCCACCGCCCGGATGATGTCGACGATTCTGCTCATCGTGGCACTGGTCCTGGCCTCCGGCGCGTTCGCCCTTGTCGCCGTTCCGAGCGCGTTCGCCGCATCGGAGAACGACTCCGGGGTGACGATCAGCGATGACATCACCGACACCGAGAACCTGCTCGGATCGGATTTCTCCTCGGTCAACGACGCCATCACCAGAACGAAGAGGACGACCGGGGTTTCCGTGAGGCTGCTGTACGTCTCGAGTTTCGGAACCGAGTCATCCCCCTCCGCATGGGCGGCCGACCTGCTGGAGTCGCTCGAGCCCCAGGCGAACACCGTGCTACTCGCCGTGGCGTCCTCGGACGGCAGCCTTGTCGTGGCGGTCTCATCGAATTCGGATTCCTGGCTTCGTAGCCAGTCCACGGTCGACGACCTGTCGGCGGCCGCCCTGCGACCGCTGGTGAAGGGAGATGACCCCGACTGGTCGGGTTCTGCTCTGGCCATGATGTCCCAGATCTCGACGAAGAAGGCCACCGCGACTTCGACGCGTACCCGCGTGGTCAGCGTCGTCGCGATGGGGGCGGTTCTCGTCGCGTTGGTGGCGATGGGCGTCCTGCTGACGGTCCGCAGGCGTCGTTCATCCCGCCATTCGGCCTCCAGACGTCGTCATGGAGGACCCTCGGCAGGCATCGGAGGTCTCGTGAAGGGAATGCTCGGCGTCCTGCCACGGCCGCGAAGACGGCATGGCCGCCGGGCCTCGTCCCCGCATCGCCCACGACGCGCACGACGGCATGGGGAGGCGTTGACAGGCGGTTCTCTCGACCAAGATTCAGACGGTGTTCAGGAAACCTCCAGAGATCCGGGGCAGGCTGGAAACCATGAGCAAAGCGATTGAGGCATCGATTGTGGTGGTCGACGACGAGCCGTCCATCCGCGAACTTCTTGTGGCGTCCCTTCATTTCTCCGGTTTCGAGGTGGCTACGGCGGCATCGGGTTCCGAGGCCATCGAGGTCATCGAGAAGACGCGTCCCGACCTCATAGTCCTCGATGTGATGCTGCCCGACATCGACGGCTTCACGGTGACCAGACGCATCCGCCAGGAGGGAATCGACGCCCCCGTCCTCTTCCTCACGGCCCGAGACGACACCCAGGACAAGGTCATGGGACTGACCGTCGGAGGGGACGACTACGTCACCAAGCCCTTCAGTCTCGAGGAGGTCATCGCCAGGATCCGCGCCATCCTGCGTCGCACCCATGAGCAGGTCGAGGACGACCCTGTCATCCGCGTCGGCGATCTGGAGATCAACGAGGACTCGCATGACGTCTCCCGCGCCGGGCAGGCCATCGATCTGAGCCCCACGGAATACAAGCTTCTGCGCTATCTCATGGACAACGAGGGACGTGTGCTGTCCAAGGCGCAGATTCTCGACCATGTCTGGCAGTACGACTGGGGGGGTGACGCGGCCATCGTCGAGTCCTACATCTCCTATCTGCGCAAGAAGGTCGACGGCATCGAGGTCGTCGACGAGGACGGAACCGTGCGCAAGGTGACGTCGCTGATCGAGACGAAGCGCGGCATCGGCTACATGATTCGAGCGCCGAAGGACGCCGCGGCGCGGTGATGACCCCCGACAGTGCCGCGCCGCCCGCGTCGGCGCCGAAATCAGGCGCGAAGCCCGCCCGCGTCCATCGGCCCAATCGGGTGACGGCGTTCGTCGTCCGGCGTCTGGACCGCGTGCCTCTTGGCGTCAAGCTCGTCGCCGTGACGATGATTCTCCTCATCGTCGGAATGGTCGGGGTCTCCTTCTCCATCCGACAGCTCGTCGGCAGCTATCTGCTTGGCAAGACGGACACCCAGCTCGTCCAGCAGGCGGAGCTCGTGTACAACAACGTCGCCCTGCTGAGCAGCAAGGATGGCAGCCAGTCGACCGCCGGCCCGACCGACTACTTCCTGCAGGTGAGGGACACGTCCGGCAGGATTCTCGCCACGCCCCTGGTCCCCGTGCTCAAGGGCGGCGTGGTCTCCATGCCGACGCTTCCCTCGAATGGCAGCACCGATGACGTGCAGCTGGGAAAACCCTTCACCACGCAGTCCACCGTCTCCTCGGGATCCTCCTCGAGCGCGGACCATGCCACTCTCCAGGCGGCAAGGGCCCCCTGGAGGGTTCTGGCGCTGCAGTGGATGGACAAGTCCAGTGACGGGACCAGCGAGGTCGGCGGCGTCGTCTACATCGGACTGTCGCTGAGCGACCAGATCGACACGGTCGGCACCCTCACCCGGTACACCGCCATGGTCGGGATCGCCATCATGCTTCTCGGCGTGGTGATCGCCACCCTGCTCATCCAGCGCACGCTCGCACCGCTGAAGCGCATCGAGAAGACGGCAGCCAAGATCGCGGCCGGCGACCTCAGCCAGCGCGTGCCGTCGGCCCCGGAGAACACCGAGGTCGGTTCGTTGTCCGCCTCGCTCAACGCCATGCTCGCGCGAATCGAACGCAGCTTCCACGAGCAGGAGGAGACGACGGAGAAGATGAAACGCTTCGTCTCCGATGCCAGTCATGAGCTTCGCACGCCTCTCGCCGCCATCCACGGCTATGCCGAGCTGTACACGATGCAGCGTGGCATGCCGGGCGCCCTGGATAGGGCCGATGCGTCGATCGCTCATATCGAGGCCTCCAGCTCGCGTATGACCGTGCTCGTGGAGGATCTGCTCTCCCTCGCGCGGCTGGACGAGGGCCGGGGCATCGACGTCAGACAGACGGTCAACCTCACGTCCCTGGTCAGGGACGCTGTGGACGATCTTCACGCCTTGGATCCGGGGCGCGGCATCAGGGCGGGACGGCCCACGCTGGGCCGTTCCGACCCGTCGTCGCCCTCGCATCTTGTCGCGGAGGACGGCCCCCTGCCGGAGGTGGCTCTGCCGGGCGATCCCTCGCGCATCAGACAGGTCATCACGAACATCGTCGGCAACATCCATCGCTATACCCCCACCGACTCGCGCGTGGAGGTGCTGCTGGGCACGATGTCCGCGGCCCTGCCTCCGCAGGAGCTGTCCGCTCTCCCGCCGACGGAGGGGTCCCTGCGTGGTTTCCTTGACGCGGTCGAGGTGGGGCAGTCCGTCGGGGGCGGGACGACGTACGCCGTTCTGCGTTTCGTCGACCATGGTCCGGGGGTCCCCGCCGAATCGCGCGGCCAGATCTTCGAGCGCTTCTACACGGCCGATCCCTCGCGCGCCAGGGAGAAGGGCGGCACCGGTCTGGGTATGGCCATCGCCCTGTCCGTGGTGCGGGCGCATCGCGGGTTCATCGTCGCCACCGAAACCGAGGGTGGCGGTCTGACGCTCACCGTGATCCTTCCGGTCGCTTCCCCGGTCGCCGTGATGGAGGACGACGGGAACGACCGCTCGGAATCCCGGAAGCCCAAAGGACCGAGACGTCCACGAGGAGGGGTCTGGGGAATGCGTCGTGGCCTGGATGCGGGACGGGAGGAGACGATGGATGCCGGGACTCGAATCCCGGATCGCCCGGATTCCCGCAGCGATCCGGATGGACCCGCGTCCCGGGAGGCTGCGCCTGCGGAGAATGGGGAGCGCGAAGTCCCCGCCGCTTCGCGCGGCGCTGATGGCAGATCATCCGACGGCACCGTGGGGTAGACTTGACTGTGAATGCCCGGTTCCGAGGCCTGTGAAGGCCGGAACCGGAACATGCGGAAGAGAACGGTTCTGGGAAACGGAGTGTGAAGGCTATGCCGACCGGAAGAGTGCGCTGGTACGACGCGTCGAAGGGCTATGGGTTCATCGCCGATGAATCCGGGCATGACGTGTTCCTTCCCGCCGCCGCGCTCGCCGACGCTTCGGCGTCGCCCCGGAAGGGCGTCCGCGTGGAGTTCTCGGTGGTCGACGGGCGCAGGGGCCCGCAGGCCATGGACGTGCATGTCATGGCGGCCGTCCCCTCCATCGTCCGAGCGACCCGTCCGCGTCCGGACGACATGGTGGCGATCGTCGAGGACCTCATCACGATGCTTGACTCGGCGGGCAACGGACTTCGCCGGCATCACTACCCCTCATCCTCGGAAAGCCGCAAGCTGGCGGCTCTGCTGCGGGCTGTGGCCGATGACTTCGATGTGCAGGACTGATCGGGACCGATGATGGATTCCGGGACGAGAGGACGGCAGACCGTGACGAATGCACGGGGCATCGCGCTATCCGCCGCGCGCGAGGTCGCGGAGGACCCCGACAGGGTGGGTCCCTTCGTCGTCTCCGAGGATCTGGGCGACGGCGTGAGCGACTTCCGCTTCGTATGCCTGATGAAGGGGTATGAGGGCTGGCAGTGGTCCGTGACGCTTTTCCACGACGCCGATCGCGACGTCTGGACGGTGGACGAGTCGACTCTCGTCCCCGCCGAGGGGGCTCTGCTTCCCCCGGCATGGGTGCCATGGAAGGATCGTCTGCTCCCTTCGGATCTCTCGGTCACCGATGCGCTCGGAACCCCGGCCATCGATTCCAGACTCGAGGATGGCCTCAGGCTTCAGGGTGCGTCGCGGAACGCCGAGGAGCCGCGCGATGAGGACGGATCCGAAGGGGCTGGGCATCCGTCGCATGATTCCGCGCAGGGGGCAGCGGGTCCCGTGGAGGCTTCTGCGGATGCCGTGGCCGAGGACCTTGGAACCTCGGCCATCGACGGAACCGATGTCGGGGACGAGGATCAGGACGAGGCCGTGGACCGCTTCGCACTCACGCGTCGCCGGGTCCTCAGCCCCGTGGGACGCTCGCAGACCGCGGAACGCTGGTATCAGGGTCAGCATGGGCCCAGGTCGCTGTCCACGCGAACGGCGGGGAAGGACAACCCCTGCTCGACCTGCGGTTTCCTCGTCCCCATCGCCGGAGACCTGGGACGGATGTTCGGCGTCTGCGCGAACGTGTGGAGCCCCGACGACGGTCGAGTGGTGTCGCTCGATCACGGATGCGGGGAGCATTCCGACATCGGCCAGCCCGCGCCGACGCCGCTGTGGATGCAGTCCGCCCCGGCCTACGACGACACACGCATCGACGTGATCCGTCGGATTCCCCGGGAGGAGTCCTCGGAGGTCGAGCTGATCGAAGGCATGGACGCGGACGTGGACTCATCGGCATCCGACGACGGACCTGACGACTCGCGGGACCGGGATTCGCCAGTCGTGCCCACCACGGGGCGATCCTCCGGGGACGGTTCCGACGTGGACAAGACGTCCGGCGCTGATCGCGGGGAGATCGAATCCTCCTCCACGCCGGACGCCGGACGGGCATAGGAGACGGACCAGCCCGGCATCCGGCATGCCCGGCATACGATGACCGATCCGTCGTCGCCGGGAACCTGCCGGCCCTGGCGAAACGGCCGTGGCGTCATCCACGAGGCCGGTCGCCGTCCGCATGGTCGGCACCGAGGAGACTAATGCACCACGGTGACCGTGCATTCGGCCAGAGACACGACCTGACGTGAGACCGACCCCATGAAATGGGCGTCCAGACCGCTGAGCCCGCGTGATCCCACGACGACACGGGAGGCGTAGCGGGAAGCGTCGATGAGTCCCTTGGCCGCAGGAATGTGGAAGGCGTGAAGAACGGGAGGGGTGCGATCGTCGATGCCCGTCTCCTGCACCACCCGTCGTATGACGGATTCGGCATGCCTCTGAGCCGCGTCCAGCGGAGCCACGGCGTTCTCGTATCCCGGGATCTCCCCGAGGTCGCGCAGCTGCCAGCAGAACAGGGCATGGAGAGGACGGGCATGCACCCGCGCCGCCTCGGCGGCGAAGCGCAGAGCCCGACGGGACGAGGGCGAACCGTCGAGACCCACCACGATGGCGGCACGGGCCGTGCCGGGCGCCTCGTCCCCCGCCTTCTCCCCGGGTGCCCCCGATGACGAGGGGTCGGGCGACAGGGCGGTCGCGATTGCGTCACGGACCTCTCTGTCATCCGCGTGCGTTCTCACGATGGTGACCGGGACCCTCGCCTCCTCGGCCAGTGATGCGGACAGGGATCCCGTGAACCATCTGGCGACCCGTCCCAGGCTACGGCGTCCCACGACGATCTGCTGGGCCGAGGACCCGAGCCTCAGAAGAGCCGAGGTCCCTGAGGAGTGGACGGAGACCAGCGACAGCTCCTCCGGACTGATGGCGACGCCCTCGCACGCCTTCGAGGCCCATTCGCGCAGACGCCGGGAGATGCGGTCGCTGACGGCTTCCCAGGCCGTGTCGTCGTCAGGCTGGGGGCCCATATCCCAGGAGTGCGTCCACCCGTACACCACGGTGATGGGGAGTCCGAGGGCGGAGGCCTCAGACAACGCCCATCTCAGTGCGGCGAAGGATTCAGGGGAGCCGTCCACTCCCACCACCACGTCGCCGGAGCGGGATCGCCCGTACCGCGCGTCGAGCCCCGATCGTCCGGTCGGAACCGTCGCAGGCATCATCGGATCGGCCATGGCATCCTCCTCGATTCGTCCTCACCAGCTTATCCGCTGCCCCGGCCGGCTGGGTCATCGGGCACGGGAGTGATGCGCGGTGACGTTGCGCAGTGAGCGCAATGGCGGAGGACCGGGAAATAAAGGTCACCGTGAATCGGTAGAGTGGGGTGGACTGACACATCGAAGGAGACAGCATGTTCGAACGGTTCACCGACCGGGCGCGGCGCGTCATCGTGCTCGCCCAGGAGGAGGCCCGCAACCTTCAGCACAACTACATCGGCACGGAGCACCTGCTTCTGGGTCTGATCCGCGAGGGCGAAGGCGTTGCGGCCAAGGCGCTGGCCTCCAAGGGGGTCACTCTCGACGGCACCCGCAAGCAGGTCGAGGAGATGATCGGCAAGGGCAATGCGGCGCCGAACGGGCACATCCCCTTCACGCCGCACGCCAAGCAGGTCCTCGAGCTCAGTCTGCGCGAGGCACTGCAACTGGGGCACAGCTACATCGGCACGGAGCATATCCTTCTCGGCCTGATCCGCGAGGGCGAGGGCGTCGGCACGCAGGTCCTCATCAAGATGGACGTGGACCTCGGCGAGCTGCGCTCCGCCACGATCGACCTCATACGCGGTTCCGCCGCGACGACCGACGCGTCCGCGACGAACGACCTGGCCAATGCGGGTGGCGTCCAGGACAAGCGCGGACAGACGGGGTCGGCCATCCTCGACCAGTTCGGCCGCAACCTCACCGCCGAGGCGGCGCAGGGCAAGCTCGACCCCGTCATCGGCCGCAGCGCGGAGATCGAGCGGGTCATGGTCGTGCTGTCGCGGCGCACGAAGAACAACCCCGTGCTCATCGGCGATCCCGGCGTCGGCAAAACCGCCGTCGTCGAGGGTCTGGCCCAGAAGATCAACGCGGGTGACGTCCCCGAGACGCTGAAGGCCAAACAGGTGTATTCGCTGGACCTCGGGTCCATGGTCGCCGGGTCCCGATACCGCGGCGACTTCGAGGAGCGTCTCAAGAAGGTGCTCAAGGAGATCCGGACCCGCGGGGACATCGTTCTCTTCATCGACGAGATCCACACCATCGTCGGGGCTGGAAGCGCCGACGGCGCGCTGGGGGCCTCCGACATGCTCAAGCCCATGCTGGCACGTGGCGAACTGCAGACCATCGGCGCCACGACGACGGACGAGTATCGCAAGTACATCGAGAAGGACGCGGCCCTGGAGCGCCGCTTCCAGCCCATCCTCGTCCATGAGCCCACGATCGCCGAAACCATCGAGATCCTCAAGGGCCTGCGCAGCCGCTACGAGAACCACCATCACGTCAGCATCACGGACGAGGCCCTCCAGGCCGCCGCCGAGCTGTCCGCGCGGTACATCCAGGACCGCCGTCTGCCCGACAAGGCCATCGACCTCATCGACGAGGCGGGCGCGCGCCTGCGCATCAGGAGGCTTACGGCGCCGCCGGAGCTCAAGGAGCTCGACGCCAGGGTCGCCAAGGTGGCCACCGAGAAGGACAAGGCCATCAAGGACCAGGACTTCGAGAAGGCCGCGCAGCTGCGCGACGCCCAGGAGAAGCTCGAGGCCGAACGCAAGGAGAAGGAGTCCTCCTGGAAGCAGGGGGAGTCCGACGCCAGCATGATCGTCGACGAGAACGTCATCGCCGACGTGGTGTCCAGCACCACGGGCATCCCGGTGTTCAAGCTCACGCAGGCCGAGTCCAAGAAGCTGCTCGGGATGGAGACGGAGCTGCACAAGCGCATCATCGGCCAGGACGAGGCCGTGTCGGCGCTCGCCCGATCCATCCGCCGAACGCGGGTCGGGCTCAAGGACCCGCATCGCCCGGCGGGGTCGTTCATCTTCGCGGGTCCCACGGGAGTGGGCAAGACGGAGCTGGCCAAGGCTCTCGCCGAGTTCCTCTTCGACGACGAGGACGCGCTTATCCGCGTCGACATGTCGGAGTTCTCGGAGAAGTACGCGGCCTCGCGGCTTTTCGGAGCGCCCCCCGGGTACGTCGGTTACGAGGAGGGTGGGGAGCTCACCGAGAAGGTGCGTCGCAAGCCCTTCTCCGTGGTCTTGTTCGATGAGATCGAGAAGGCCCATCCGGACATCTTCAACACGCTGCTGCAGGTGCTGGACGATGGTCATCTCACCGATGGCCAGGGGCGCAAGGTCGACTTCAAGAACACGATCATCATCCTGACGACCAACCTCGGCACCCGTGACATCGCGAAGGCGGCCAACACCGGTTTCAGCCTGGGATCGGACACCGAGACGAGCTACCAGCGCATGAAGGACCAGGTGGCCAGCGAACTCAGGCAGCAGTTCCGGCCCGAGTTCCTCAACCGTCTCGATGACATCATCGTGTTCCGGCAGCTCACCGAGCCCCAGGTGCGCCAGATCGTCGATCTCGACATCCGCAAGCTCGACGACAGGCTTTTCGACAGGCATATGTCGCTGGAGCTCACCGACGCCGCCAAGGACCTGCTCGCCCAGAAGGGCTTCGATCCCCTCTTGGGGGCTCGTCCGCTGCGCCGCGTCATCCAGCGCGACATCGAGGACGCCATCTCGGAGAAGATCCTCATGGGCGACCTCGACGACGGTGAGAGAATCCGCGTGGATGCGGAGGGCGAAGGCATCCTCGGCGAGTTCACCTTCACCGGCGAGAAGCTTGCGGACGACGCGGGCTCCTCGGAGACGGGCGGGGACAAGACGGCCGAGCTGGTTGCGGCCGCCGCTCCGTCCGGCGGTGACGGAGGCGATTCGGGTTCCTCCGAGGGGACGACGGACTCCTCCACGTCCTGACGGCCGTGCTCAGATGAATGAGGGGGGGGGGCCCCCACCCCGCGGCCCCCCCCCGTAAAAAAACACACAAAAACCGGGGGTAAGCCACCCAAACCCGGCCACCCCACCATGCTTGTGGG